>CAZKNR010000108.1:0-13656 GCA_964553925.1 uncultured Acidobacteriota bacterium | reverse complement strand
CCATCGGTTTCATCCTCGAGCACGGCGAAGCCAAGGTCCTCCTCACCGATCGGGAGTTCAGTCCCATCATCCGGAAGGCTCTCGCCGGGATCTCGCGGAAGCCTCTGGTCGTCGATATCGATGACCCCACCATTCCGGAGGGAGAGCTCCTCGGAGAAATCGACTATGAGGCTTTCCTCGAGGAAGGCGACCCCGAGCACGCCTGGAAGCTTCCCGAAGACGAGTGGGACGCCATCTCCCTCAACTACACTTCGGGAACGACGGGAAACCCGAAGGGCGTCGTCTACCATCATCGCGGAGCGTACCTGCTCGCGGCGGGCAACGTCCTCGCCTGGAACATGCCGGCGCACCCCATCTACCTCTGGACCCTTCCCATGTTCCACTGCAACGGCTGGTGCTTCCCGTGGTCTCTCAGCATCAACGCGGGAACTCACGTCTGCTTGAGGAAGATCTCCTCAGAGACGATCCACGAGGCCATCCGCCGGCACCGCGTCACCCATCTCTGCGGCGCTCCCATCGTGATGCGCATGATCGTCGACGCCGTGGCCCAGATGGGGCGGCCCTCGGACGACGTCGTCGAAGTCGCAACCGCGGCCGCTCCACCGCCCGCGCCGGTAATCGGGGCCATGGAGGAGGCGGGGTTTCGCGTCACTCATCTCTACGGGTTGACGGAGACGTACGGGCCGGCGGTCGTGAGCTCCTGGAACCGGCAGTGGGACGAGCTGCCGCTGGTCGAGCGCGCGGCGAAAAAAGCGCGACAGGGAGTCCGCTATCCCGTGCTCGAGGATCTCATGGTCGCGAATCCAGAGACGCTCGAGCCCGTGCCCGCGGACGGCCAGACGATGGGAGAGGTCTTCTTTCGGGGCAACGTGGTGATGAAGGGGTATTTAAAGAACCCGAAGGCTACCGATCAGGCGTTCGCCGGAGGCTGGTTTCACTCCGGGGACCTGGGGGTGGTGCACGAGGACGGCTACATCGAGCTCAAGGACCGCTCGAAAGACATCATTATTTCCGGGGGCGAGAACATCTCGACGATCGAGGTGGAATCGGTGCTTTACAAGCACCCATCCGTCCAGGAAGCGGCAGTCGTCGCCCGCCCCGACGAGAAGTGGGGCGAGACCCCGTGCGCCTTCGTGAGCCTGAAGCCAGGCTCACCTCCCCTGGAAGCGGCGGAGCTCATCGACTTCTGCCGTCAGCACCTCGCGCATTTCAAGGTGCCCAAATCGGTGGTGTTCGGAGAGCTCCCCAAGACGTCGACGGGGAAAGTGCAGAAGTTCATCCTGCGGGAGCGCGCTCGCGGACTGTAGCTATTTCTTTTTCGCGGTTTCTTTGAACTTCTCGAAGTTCTTGGCGTTCTCGAAGTAGAAGACGCGCTTGTAGGAGTCGGCGCCGATGACCGCCGTCGCCTTGTCGACTTCCTTCCCGCTCACCGGGTCGACGGCGACGCGCAGTGCGGCATCCTTGGCCAGACGCTCCTTGCACATCTCACAGCAGCCGTAATAGTCCTTGCCTTCCACCTGAACGTGAACTTGTTTCTTGTCGTAGACCGCGTCGTTCACCATGCAGACGTACTCGGAGTCCACGACTTCCATCGCCTCGCGGTCTTCAGACGCAAGCGCGGGGGACGCGAGCGCGGGAAGCGCGAGAGCCAAGAATGCCAATGCGAGTAGCCACGTGCGATAGGTCATCGAATTTTGTCTCCTCATAGGTCGTCAGGTGGTCTCATTATAGCTTCGTTCAGGGCTTCTCGGGAACCAGCCCCCGCAGCTTCTCGTTGAGGAATCCGGAAACTTCCTTGACCGTCGGAAGCCGAAGCGCCTCCTGGGCGACCTCCCTGGCCTCTTTGGCGGAGAGGCGCCGGATGATGTCCTTTACCGTGGGGATCGAGACCGCGTTCATCGAGAGCTCGTCGAGCCCGAAGCCCACGAGAAGCGCCACCATCACCGGGTCCGACGCCATCTCGCCGCACATTCCCACCTTGATTCCGGCGGCGTGGGCCGCGTCGATGATGAAGCGCAGGGTGCGCAGCACCGCCGGGTGGAGCGGCTCGTAGAGATAGGAGACCTGGTCGTTTCCGCGGTCGACCCCGATGAGGTACTGGATGAGGTCGTTGGTCCCGATGCTGAAAAACGCCGCCTCCTTCGCGAGGAGATCCGCGGTCGCCGCGGCCGAGGGGACCTCGAGCGTGACCCCGCAGGGAAGATCGGCGCCGAACGGAACTCCCTCTCGCCGGAGCTCCTCTTTCGCTTCCGCAACCACCGCGAGCGCCTCGCGGAGCTCCCCGACGCCGCTCACCATGGGGAACATCACCTTAACGTTGCCGTGCCCCCGCGCGCGGAGGAGCGCCCGGAGCTGCTCCTTGAACAGGTCGCGCCGTTTCAGGAGGAGGCGAATGGCCCGGAGCCCGAGCGCCGGGTTGGCCTCCACTTCTTCACCCAGCTGCTCGGCGGAAAGATCGAACGCGCGCACGATGACCGACCAGGGTTTCATCTGCTCGGCCATGCTGCGATAAACGCCGTACTGCTCCTCTTCGCTCGGAAACTGGCCGCGGTTGCGCGTGAGGAACCACTCGGAGCGGAAAAGACCGATCCCCGAAGCACCCTGACTCTGCGCGGTCGCGCACTCCTCGGGAAACTCCACGTTCGCCTGGAGCACGATGCGGTAGCCGTCTTTCGTTTCCGCCGGCAGCTCCCGGAGATGCTCGAGCTTCTGCTTGAGGAGCGTCTGCCGGCGCCTGCGGGCGCGGTAGTCCCGCAGGGTCGCCCGATCGGGATTCACGACCACGATGCCCTCACCCCCGTCCAGGATCAGGGGCGCTCCGTGGTCCACTTTCGCCGTCAGATCGCGAACGCCCACGACGCAGGGAATTCGGAGCGAGCGGGCGATGATCGCGGTGTGGTAGGTGCGGCTTCCCGCTTCCATCGCGAGCCCCGCCA
Source organism: uncultured Acidobacteriota bacterium (assembly GCA_964553925.1). Taxonomy (GTDB): domain Bacteria; phylum Acidobacteriota; class Vicinamibacteria; order Marinacidobacterales; family SMYC01; genus DAISKN01. The sequence goes on along the minus strand of CAZKNR010000108.1, from coordinate 10,720 downwards.
TGTGCTCCCAGTCGAGACGCGCGGTATCGGAGGGACGGACGTTGTCCGACAAAAGGATGTACTTCCGCTCGACCTTTTCGAGGCTTCGGGGGGGCGCCCCGGCGAGGTTGCGCATCAGCCGGCCGATGACGTCGTAGACGTCGCTTCGCCGCGCCCGGAAATAGTCGTCCTCGAGATCGTCGAAAACCGAGGAGAGCTCGTCGAGAATGAGCTGCGCCGCCCACTCCGCGTTCACCCGCTCCCGCCGGATGACCTCTTCGATCCTTCCGGCGACCAGCGGGTCGTCGAGCATGAGGCTGTGAGCGTCGAAGATGTAGGCCTGCTCCTCGCCGAGGGCCTCGACGGTGCGCCCCCGGATCTCCAGGAGCTCCCGCTTGGTGAGGTCCTTGGCGGCCTCGAGCCGCGCCACTTCTTCCCCAACCTCTTCGCGGAGCAGCGGCACCCGGAAGATCGGAGTCTCCTGATGTTGAAAGACGAGCGCCCGGGCGATGACGATACCTGGGGCGACTCCTATCCCGTGGAGCACCAGGGGTCGCGGGACCGCCCGTCCCGGGGACTCTGTAGACGCACTCACGCTCACGATATCCCCCCGTCGGCGTCCTCGGCATCTTCGCCGAGGCCGCCCGCAACTAGCGTCGCGAGGGCGTCGACGGCTTCATTCTCGTCCTCGCCGGACGCGGTGATGACGATCTCCGTTCCCGTGGTGGCGGCGAGGAACAGGATGCCGAGAATGCTCTTGCCGTCGGTGGTGGCTCCGTCCTTGGTTAACATGACCTTGGAGCGGAAGCGGGTCGCGGCGCGGACGAAGCGGGCGGCCGCGCGAGCGTGCAGGCCGAGAACGTTCACGATCTGAACTCGTTTCTCAGCCACCGGAGCGCTCTTTTCTGTCCTTGTCCTGGCTCGCCAGGAGGTCGCTCGCAAGGTAGACGTTGTCTTTCCCCTCCCGCATCGCTTGAGCGGCGACCACGCGAAGGTCCCCCACCTCTTCCTCGCGCAGGCTCGCGAGGCGGATCAACATGGGAAGGTTGACACCGGTCACCACTTCCACGCGTCCCTTCTCGAGAAAGGCGAGGCTCAGGTTCGAGGGCGTTCCCCCGAACATATCGGTGAGCACCACCGTGCCCTTCCCCGCCTCGACCCGGGCGATAGCCGCCTCGATCTCTCGCTCGGCGTCCTCGGGGCTCTCCTGCCAGCCCATGGAGACCGAGGTGACGTTCGGTATGTCTCCGATGATCATCTCCGCGGCGGCGACGAGCTCCCGCGCAAGCTGCCCATGAGTAACCACCACGATTCCGATCACGGGCTCACAACCCGGGAAAAAGAAATGCAAGGGGGATAGGGAGATAGGAGGAGATGGGGGGATGAATCGGAAACGCCAAGCGACGAACGTTGTCTTATCTCCCTATCCCTTCCTGTCCCTCTATCCCCCTTTGCCTTGGGTTTTCTATTTTCTTCAGTCATTTTCGTTGTCCCGGTGGGAGACTTTGACCCGGTATCTTCCCGCGCGCAAGCGCTCGCCGAGCTGGTTCGCGATCACGACCGAGCGGTGTTTGCCTCCGGTGCAGCCGACGGCGATCGTCAGGTTGGCTTTCCCCTCCATCGCGTAGTGTGGCATGAGGTAGCCCAGAAAGTCGTCGAGCCGGTTCAGCAGCTCGCTGGTCTCGGGTTTTGCCAGGAGGAACTTTTCGACGGCAGGATCGTTTCCATCCTTCTCGCGGAGCTCGCTCTCGAAGTAGGGATTCGGCAGGAACCGGACGTCGAACATCAGATCCGCCCCCGGCGGGACACCGTATTTGTAGCCGAACGAAACTACGTGGACCGAGGGACCCGAGACGGGGCGCTCCTCTACCACTTGCTCCATCACGTAGCGGCGAAGCTCGTGGGCCGTCAGCTCCGAGGTGTCCACCACCTTGTCCGCGAGCTGCCGGATGGGCCCGAGATCCCGCTCTTCGGCTTTCACCGCTTCCGCGAGAGACCCTTCCCGCTCCTGGAGCGGGTGCGGGCGGCGGCTCTCGCTGAAGCGACGGACGAGGATCTCGTTACGGGCTTCGAGAAAGATCAGAGTCGTGGGGAAACCCCTTTCCTCGAGCCTCCGGTGGGCGTCGGGAAAATCTTTGAGGAATCCTCGTTCGCGGATATCGGCGGCGATGGCCACGCGATCGATGTTCTCCCCGCCCTGTGCGGTGAGCTCGGCGAACGACAGGATGAGCTTCGCCGGAAGGTTGTCGACGCAAAAGAAGCCCGCGTCTTCGAGAGCCTTCATCGCGAGCGTCTTCCCTGACCCGGAGAGTCCGGTGATGAAGACGAACCGCGCTCCTTTGCGCTCGGGCATGGCTATGAACCCGGAAGAACGTCTTGCCTTCTGGTCATCGTTCGGGGTCGATGAGCCCGAAGTTTCCGTCGGGGCGACGATAGAGGACGTTCGTGCGGTCGTTCCCCGCGTTGCGGAAGACGACGAACTCGGCACCCTGCTCCTCGATGGCGAGGACCGCCTCTTCGACGCTCAGGGGCTTGATGAGGAAGCGGCGGCTCTCGATGATCCGTGGACCGCTGTCGGGCGGGCCGCCGTCGGAGGCGATGAGGTTGAACGTCCCCTCGGCCTCGGTCGCCTTCACCGCGCGGCGCTTCCGATCGATCCGTTTTTCCTGTTTCTTCCTCGCCTGCCCCGCGATCTTCTCGAGCGCCTGCTGGACCGAGGTCTTGAAATCGTCGGAAGCCTCCTTGGCCGAGAGGTACAGCTTGCCCCGGCTGTGGACGTTGATCTCCGCGATCTGCCGGTACTTCTCTGCCAACAGCGTCACGTGGACGTCAGTGATTCCGTCGATGTACTTCTCGAGCTTCGGTACCCGGGAATTCACGAAGGTCTTGAGGGATGCGGGGACCTCGATACGACGCCCGGTAATCTGGATCTTCACTGCCAAGTTTTCAATCCGGGCCTCCGCTCACGACGCGAAGGGGCTGCTGTACAGATTCTTTCTCTGGTTGGAGGGCGGGATGCGCAGCTCTTCGCGGTATTTCGCGATGGTGCGGCGCGCGAGAACCAGGCCTTCATCTTCGAGGATCCTCACGATCTTCGAATCCGAGAGCGGCCTCTTGGGGTTCTCCTCCTCCACGATCTTCCTGATGCGCTGCTTGATGGTGACGGAGGAAACGTGCTCCCCACCGACACTCGGAATCCCGCTGTGGAAGAAGTAGCGCATCTCGCATACCCCCTGGGGGGTGTGTATGTACTTGTTGCTGACGACCCTCGAGACGGTCGATTCGTGCATCCCGATGTCGGTCGCGACGTCGCGAAGCACCATGGGCCTCAGGTGCTCGACGCCGTTGTCGAGGAACTCCTGCTGCTGGCGGACGATGCTGTTCGCGACCTTGTAAATCGTCTTCTGGCGCTGATCGACGGACTTGATGAGCCAGAGGGCGCTTCGGAGCTTATCCTTGACGTAGTCCCGCGTCGCCGCGTTGTCGTCGGACTTGTTCTCGAGCATCCGCTTGTATACGGAACTGATCCGGAGCTGCGGGAGGCGATCTTCGTTCAGCACCACCTCGTACTTTCCGTCCACCTTGATCACGTAGACGTCGGGCGTAACGTAGTGGCTCTTCTCGGTGTTGAACTTCGAGCCCGGCTGGGGATCGAGACGGCGGATGATCTCGCAGTGCTCGATCACCTGCTCCACGGGAAGCTTCATCGCTTTGGCGATTTCGTTGAAGCGGTGGCTCTGAAGGAGATCCAGGTGGTCGGTCACCATGGTCTCGACGGGTGTCCCCGAAAGCTCGAGATGGCGGAGCTGGATCAACAGGCACTCGCGGAGGTCGCGAGCTCCGACGCCGATCGGGTCGAACGCCTGGACCATCGCGAGGGCCCGCTCGACGCTCTCGCGGTCGTAGTTCCCCATGTCGCAGATTTCTTCGACCGACGCCTGAAGGTAGCCGTGCTCGTCGATGTTGCCGATGATGGCGCCACCGAGCTCGACGGTGTTCTCGTCCGCGTGCGCCATTCGGAGCTGCCAATCGAGGTGGTCGGCGAGCGACGCCGTGGTGGAAAGCGTGTTCTCGATCGGGGGAAGCTCGGGGATCTCGTAGGCGGTCCTCGGCCGGTAGCCCTCGTCGAGGTAGTCGCTGAAGAACGACTCGTAGTCGATCTCGTTCATCGAGTCGTCGCGCTTGGGCTCGGTCTCCGGCTTGCCGTCGGTCTCGACCGCTGACGTCTCGACGGGGGCGGGGCCCTCGTCCGCGTCGCTCTCCTGCTGCTCGGAAGCGGGCCGTTCCAGATCCTCCTCGAGCAGCGGGTTCTCCGTGATCTCCTGCTGGAGCATGTCCGCGAGCTCGAGGGTGGACATGGGAAGGAGCTTGATCGCCTGCTGGAGCGAAGGCGTCAAGATGAGCTTCTGCTGGAGTTTTGCTTGGAGAGTCAGCTTCTGCTGCAAGTCTTCGCCTTTACCCCTCAGTCCAATCGGAAGTCTTCGCCGAAGTAGACTCTTCGCACGTCCTCATTCTCCGCCAGCTCCGACGGAGTCCCGGACCCGAAGATCTTCCCCTCGTTCATTATATAGGCTCGATCGGTGATCTTCAGAGTTTCTCGCACGTTGTGATCGGTGACGAGAATTCCAATTCCCTTCGCCTTCAGATGCTGGACGATCTTCTGGATGTCAGAGACGGCGATGGGGTCGATTCCGGCGAAGGGCTCGTCGAGGAGCATGAAGGAGGGCGAGGTTACGAGAGCACGGGTGATCTCGGCGCGCCTGCGCTCTCCGCCCGACAGCGTGTACCCCCGCGACCGAGCCTTGTCCGCAAGTCCCAACTCTTGCAGCACTTCTCCGAGCCGCTTCATTTTTTCGGACGTCCTCAGAGGAAGCGTCTCGAGAATCGCGAGCGCGTTCTCCTCGACCGTGAGCTTCCGGAAGATGGACGGCTCCTGGGGAAGGTAGCTGATACCGCTACGGGCCCTGAGGTACATCGGAAGCGCCGTGATCTCCTGATCGTTCAAGAAAACATTTCCCGAGTCCGGCCGGGTGAGCCCCACGACCATATGGAACGTCGTGGTCTTTCCCGCGCCGTTGGGCCCGAGGAGACCCACCACCTCACCCTCGCGCACCTCGAGGCTGACGTCGTCCACGACCCGTTTCTTGCGATAAGACTTTGCTAGCGATTGGCCCCGAAGAACCTGCATCAGAGGCGAGGTTTCGATGAATACGTGGTCTTGGTTCGGGTCAACTCCCGACCGTCTACAAGAATTCTATCATCGCTTAAAAAAAATGTCAACTGCTTGCCTTCCGTGAGTTTACCGGCGTTTTCGAGACGCGCGCTCTCGCCCCTCACGGTCATGCTCTCTTGTTCCGGCAAGTATTTTGCATGGTCTCCGGCCGCCTTCCCGTCGGGGGTAACTATGGTCACGTCCCCCTCCGCCAGGACCTCACGGACCTCCCTCGTGCCCGGCTCCAGCAGGACGTCGACGGTCTTTCCTTTCAACGTCATGGCTTTCGATTTCATCGCGACCCCGCCCTGGTACTGAAGCCTCTCGTCTTTCGACCGGAAGAGAAATAAATCTGCTGTAGTGACCGTTAGCTCCGGGGCGCCCTCCTTCGGTTTCTGTAGAAACGTCGTCTTGACTCCGGTCTCGGCCAAAAGCTCGCCCGCCCCCTGAAGGAGCCGAACGCGACTCGCCTCAATCCGGTTCTGCCCCTGGATCCCGCGCACCTCGCCGGTGTAAACGGCCGTATCGGTAGCCCGCTCGTAACGAAGCTTCCTGGAGACGAAGAACACGGGCTCGTCGCTCTTCGAGGGAAACAGTCCCGCCGAATCCGCGGAATCCTTCGAGGTGGAGCGGACGTTGCCCGTGCCCTCGACGTCACCCGAGACGACGTCAATCTCGATGACGCGAGCTTCCAGGCTCACCTTCTGATCCCAGAGCCGAGGTCCCTCCTCGAGCACGAGCTTCGATGCGGCGTTCTGAAAGGTTCCCTTCTCCGCCGTGGCTCTCACGTCGCCCTGCTCGAAGGTGACCGCCTTCTCGCAGATCGCTTCCTTTAGGTCGCCCGAGACCGGGTCGAAGAACGCTTCGAGTTGGCGCGCGTTCACGATCTTCTTCGCTTCGGTGCGAGGGGCCACGGGGATCAGGGTCAAGGTCACCCCGCCCCGGCCGCGGAGGACGTCGAGCCTTCCTTCTTCGTCGAACTCGAAGACCAGAGTGTATCCCTCGAGGTCCTTGTGGTACCCCTCGCGAGCGCCCTCGGGAAGCCTCATGACCAGCCGGCCGCCCTCGAGCGCGCGAACGCGCTCCAGATCGTCGCCCCCCGGGCGGAAGAAGGCCTCGAGCTTCTCGGTCAGAAGCCTCTTGGTACCCGCCTCGGAGGAAAGACCCGCCGAAGACGAATCCGAGGTCTCGGATTCGGCAACGTCCATCCGCAGGTCAACGCTTTCGTACGCCTCCATGCGCTCGACGTTCTCATTCTCCTGGTCCAGATAAATCTGGAGATCGTTGCAGTCGAGGGCCCGGGTCGCCTGCCGGACCCGGACGGCATCGATGAACTGGACGAAGTGCTGGCGGCGCTTCATCGACGCGCGCTCGCTTTCGATGCGGAGCGGGGCGTCTCCGTCTTCGCGGAAGGTCGCGGCGACTCCGCCCTCGAGCTCGAGCGTTCCGTCCTGAAGCGCGTAGACCATGCTCCCCGCGGTGCCCGTCAAGCCCTTTCGGAAGTAGCGCACCGGCTCGGTGCTCCAGGCGCGATCGGGTGAGCGCTGAAAGTGGAGGGTATTCGCCTCGAGACGAAGCGAGGTGGCGTCTCGAACGACGACGTTTCCTTCGAGGTATATGGAGCTGTCTTTCTGCACCTCGCAGTGGCCTGCGGTCACGACGACGGGTACTTTCTCTTCGCCGGCGTCGAACCGGATCTCGACGTCCTTGAACTGCTGCGCGGACTCGGTGCGGCCGCTGCTCTCGGCCGCCTTCAGCGTCCAGGCGGTCCGGCCTTCGGAGTCGAGCTGCTCGATTTCGACTCCGCGCGAGACCGGGGTATCGGGCTCGTCGCCCTCCCTGGCCTTCGGGCCCTCTCTCGCCCGGACGCCCTCCCACACATAGCGCCCCACGTAGAGACCGAGACCGACGAGCGTCACGAGAAGCATCCACTTGACGAAGCGGATTTGGCCGAAGGTCATGCCGATTCCAGCGTTTCGATCCCGAGATCTCCCATCCGGCGAAACTTCTGGTAGCGGGCCTCAACGCGCTCGTCGCCCGTGAGCCGCTCGGAACGCTCGAGACCTTCCACCAGATACTTGTTCAGGATCTGAGCCGTCTGCCGATAGCCGGTATGAGCGCCTCCCGTAGGCTCGGGAACGATCCTATCGACGATACCGAGCGCGAGGAGCTTGTCGGACGTGAGCTGCAAGCCCTTCGCCGCCTCTTCCGCCCTGGTCGAGTCCTTCCAGAGGATCGCGGCGCAGCCTTCGGGGGAGATGACCGAGTAGATCGCGTGCTCGAGCATCAGGATCTCGTCTCCCACCGCGATCGCGAGGGCGCCGCCGCTTCCGCCCTCCCCGGCGATGGTCACGATGATCGGAACCCGGAGGCGCGCCATCTCGCGAATGTTCACGGCGATTGCCTCCGCCTGGCCCCGCTCCTCGGCGTCGATTCCCGGATACGCTCCCGGAGTATCCACGAAGCAAAAAATCGGGCGGTCGAACTTGTCGGCGAGCTCCATCGCACGGAGCGCCTTGCGGTAGCCCTCGGGCCGCGCCATTCCGAAATTGCGGTGGATCTTCTGCTTGGTGTCCCGGCCCTTCTGATGGCCAATGACCACGACCGGTCTTTCGTGGAACCACGCCATTCCCGCGACGATCGCCGGGTCCTCGCCGAACCGGCGGTCCCCATGAATCTCGAGGAAGTCGGTGAAGAGATGCTCGATGAAATCGAGCGTGTAGGGCCGCTGCGGGTGGCGGGCGACCAGGACCTTCTGCCACGGGCTCAGGCGCGCGTAGATGTCGCGCCTCATCTCGTCGAGCTTTTGCTGCAGGCGCGCGATTTCGCGCTCCTTATTGGCGTCCGCGGGATAGCCGGTCAAGGCCTCGATCTCCCGCTGGAGCGAAAGGAGCGGCGCCTCGAACTCCAGAGTTTCTACCGCCATACGCGCCAGTTTAGCAGAATCAGCGGGGGTCCAGGTTCTATCACTCATCCTCAGGGATCCTTCAGGAGAGGGTCCTAGACTGAGCGCTTGGTGCTGGACTTCTGAGTGTTGGGATGCCTCTCAACGCTCTGGTGCTACAGCAAAACGACGAGGAGAAGAAACCATGTTGAGAAGTGAATGGGTGATCGCGGCAGCGATGGTGGCTGGTTTTGCAACGATGACCCCGCCTTTTACGGAGGGGGCGGGCCAGGGCGGTAGTGAGGTTTCCTTCAGCAGGACGAAGATCCTCATCGAGTTCAACGCCACTGCGGAGGATGTAGGAGTTCAGGTCTTGCTCGATGGGGAACCCTGGGAGAACGTTGCGATCTTCGGTCCGGACGATCGCAAGATCCTGGATGTCGTGGGGCAGAGCAGCCTAAGGACGCAGGGCCTTACCGAGCTTTTCTTCGAGAGCTCGGAGCCGTCGCTCGAGGAGGTTTCACTCGACGAGTTCTTCGAACGGTTTCCGGAAGGAGAATACGAGTTCGAGGGGGAGACCGTCGATGGCATCGCCCTGGCAGGCACGGCGATGCTCTCACACGACATTCCCTCCGGACCCGAAATTCTCGCGCCCGTCTCCCATACCGAAAGTCCACCGGTGGTGAACCCGCTCACCATGCTGATCCAATGGGAACCGGTCACGGAGTCGATCGACGGCGAGCGCGTCGAAATCATCGCCTACGAGGTCATCGTCGAGCAGGTAGACCCTCGCCGAATATTCGACATCGTCCTTCCAGCTTCGGTTACCAGCCTGGTGGTTCCGCCGGAATTCTTCGTTCAGCGCAACACCGAGCACAAGTTCGAAGTGCTGGCGATAGAGGAGAGCGGGAACCAGACCATCACGGAGGGAAGTTTCGTTACCTCACCTTGACGCTTAGCTCGACGCAAAGAAGAAGAAATACAAGGGGGATAAGGGGGACCGGAGGAGATAAGGGGGATAAGCCTTCAGGACTACTCAGATCGGCCTCTTTATCCCCCCATCTCTTCCTATCTCCCCATCCCCCTTGCTTTTTTCTCTTCTACCGGTTCAGCGCGACGGTCCCTTCGCCGCAGATTGCTTCGAGGCCCGTGACGAGCTCGGGCGAGGGCTCGACTCGAAGGAACGGATGCGGGCGGACCGTGACCTGGTAGTTCTCCCGCGTCAGCTCGAACTTCAGCGGACACGTGCCCCGGTGCTGCTCGAGGAGCTCCCGCAGGTGCGGGAGCGAGTCCTCGAAGAACTGTTCGAGGGGGATGCGGATGGTGATCGAGCTCGCGTCGCGCTGCCGCACCTCGTCGAGGAGCAGGATCTTGGTGGCGAGGACTTTGCCGGCGTCTTCGCCCGGCTCGGGCTTACCCTTGACCAGGACCGCGACGTCGTTCGAGAGGATCCCGAAGGCCTCGCGGTAGAGGTCGGGAAAGACCACGACTTCCACCCCGCCGTGCGAGTCCTCGAGGCGGAAGACGGCCATGGCGTCGCCCTTTCGCGTCCGCAGCGTGCGGATCCCGCCGATGAGCCCCGCGATCGCGACTTCCTTTGGAACCGGCTGCGTCGGCTGTGCCGTGAGCGGCTCCTCCTGCAATTTTTCTGGCGCCTGAGCTTTCGCGAGGAGCGTCCGGCTGTCACAATTGGCGTAGCTCCCGATGATGTCCTGGTAGGCGTCGAGCGGATGTCCGCTCAAGAAAAAACCCAGGGTTGCTTTCTCCTGCGCCAGCTTCTCGGCCTGGCTCCATTCGGGAAGGTCCGGATATCGCTCGAGCTCGGGGTTCCGCCGAAGCGCCGTGGTATCACCGAAGAGCCCGAGCAAGCTCCCCTGGCCGCTCTCCCGCTCCCGCTGCACTTGCTGACCCGCGTCGAGAGCGCGGTCGATGACCGCCGCGAGCTGCGCCCGCAGGACTCCGAACGAGTCGAAGCTCCCCGACTTCACCAGGCTTTCGAGCACGCGCTTGTTCACGAGCCTTAGGTCGACCTCCTCGGTGAGGTCGGCGAGCGACCGGAAGGAGCCGGCTTTCGCCCGCGCCCGAAGCATCGACTCTATGGCCGACTCCCCCACGTTCTTCACGGCGCCGAGACCGAACCGGATTTTGTCCTTGACCACAGCGAAATCGAGCTCGCTCTCATTGATGTCGGGCGGGAGAACCTGGATGCCCATGTCGCGGCAGGCGTTCATGTATTGAACCACCTTGTCGGTGTTCATCTTCTCGGAGGTCAGGAGCGCCGCCATGAAATAAACGGGGTAGTTCGCCTTCAAGTATCCCGTTTGATAGGCGACGAGCGCGTAGGCGGCGGAATGGGACCGGTTGAACCCGTATCCCGCGAAGTGCTCCATGAGGTCGAAGATCTTGCCCGCCTTCTTCTCGGGGATGCGGGTCGCGACCGCCCCCTGGATGAACTTCTCCCTCTGGGCCTGCATCACCTCCGCCTTCTTCTTCCCCATCGCGCGGCGGAGAATGTCCGCCTCTCCCAGGGTGAAGCCCGCGAGGGCGGACGCGATCTGCATCACCTGCTCCTGGTAGACGATGACTCCGAGGGTATCCTCGAGAATCGGCTTCAGGAGCAGGAGCTCGTAGCGGACGGCGACTTT
>CAZKNR010000107.1:0-47611 GCA_964553925.1 uncultured Acidobacteriota bacterium | reverse complement strand
CGACCGCTCCGGATCTTCAGTGAACTCCATCGAGGAGGGGGGATTTTGCCTCCGTTTTTCGTCTATCAAGTCGAGGCAACAAGAATGGGACACGATCAGATCTTCAAGGCGATCTTGCGGCGATTCTTCCGGGAATTTCTGGAGCTCTTCTTTCCCGAGCTCGCGGCGCGGCTGGACTTCGAATCCTTGGAGTTCCAGGACAAGGAGCTTTTCAAAGGGTTTCCAGACGGAGAGCGGCGAGAACCGGATATCGTCGCCCGGGTTCGAACCCGGGAGGGGAGTCCGGAGGTGGTGGTCGTCCATATCGAGGCCCAAGCGAGGACGGAGCCTGACTTCGGGAAGCGCATGTTCGAGTACTATGCGCTGCTCTGGCTTTCGTTCGAGGCGCCGGTGTTCCCTGTCGTCCTTTATATCAAGGAGGGTCGACGCACGGGGCTCGAAACGGCAGTCTACCGTCACGAGATCTTCGAGCAAGAGGTGATGAGGTTTCAATACGCCAGCGTGTCGCTGGCACGGATCGCCGGCCAGGAGTATGTTGAGAAGGGCCCGCTGGCGGCGGCTCTCGCGGCGCTGATGAGTTGGGGCCGCGATTCAGACAGTGTAATGTTACGGCTCGGGTTGCTGGGGCGGATGGTGGCGAGCGGTCTCGACGAGGCGTCGCTGTTCCTGCTCATCAACTTGATCGAGACGTACCTCCCCGTGCCGGAGGGGGAACGCGAGCGGTACCTGAAGCTGGTCTCGAGAGAGGAGTATCGAAAGGTGCAAGAAGTAGAGCTCACTTGGGCTGACAAGCTGCGGCAGGAAGGCCGCGAAGAAGGCCTTCAGAAAGGGATGGTTCAGGGCAAGCGGCAGACCCTGAAACGCCTACTGGCTGCCAGGTTCGGGGGCCTTCCGAATCACGTCGAGGCCCGCATTGATGCGCTCGCCTCCGCGGAGGAGCTGGACGGCTACCTCGACCGGGTGCTCACGGCGGGATCGATCGACGAGCTGGGGCTCTAGGTCGCCCTAGTGCTCGCCGCGGAGCATGCGCTCGAACGCCTCCAGGTTCCCCATCGCGTCGTTCACCGGGTTGTGGTCATGGCGCGTGATCCGAAGGCGCTTCCACCGTTGCGTCTGGCGGAAGTCGCCGCAAAGGCCGGCATGGAAGTCGGAGATTCGTCGAGCCGAATGGCCGAAGGGGTTGTGGCCCAGGTGGCGGAGGAAGCCGTCATTGATCCAGCTTCTCCGGGTAAGTGACTGCGCCGAACTCCGTCAGCGCGCCGAGCGCCGGACAACCGCCGTAGGCTTCACAATCGACGAAGACGAGGCCCATGGGAGGTCATCTTCCTCTGGTTCTCCCTTTGTCGCCAAGTGGGACCCGGGGAGATACGGACCACGGACCACCGGGCGCCCACTGAGCAACGAATGGCATTCTCGCGGATAGAGAATCCAGAATGGGTCGAGTGAGGGTCTGCAGTTTCCGCATGACCTCCTCCAGCTCCGTCGGTGCCGACGAGACGTGCGCTTTACGGAGATAGGCAACCCATTGAGCTTGCTTGACAGGACTCTTGTAGAAGGCCTCCGTGAGAGCGATGGGAGGAGAGCCCGGCGTCGGGGTCGCGCGGCGCTCGAACGTGGCGGCCACTGCCTGCGCGACCAGCTTACCGGAAAGCTCGTGGCGCATGGCAATCGTCCATAGGTCGAGGAAGTCCTTCATTCGGGTGTTGGCCATATCGAGGACGACCATGGCATGGAGTTTCTCCGCAAGCATCGTCTCGAGAGGATATCCAAGAAGCCGAGGGCGTTCGGTGCCGAGGAGGGTCGGATACGTAAGCTCAATGGGGCCGGGTGTGACGATATCGCCGAAGCCAACATCGACTTGAAGCGCGAGCCTTGCGTTTAAGTACGGAAGGAGCTCGTTGAATGAGCGACCCTCGGCTTTTGCCTTTTGAAGAAGGCGGGCGTGAACCGAAGCCGCGACGTTCTTGACCTTCTTGGTCACTGCAATGCCTCGAGATAGGGGAGCATGACCTTTTCCACGCGGCAGATACGCGCGTAGTGGAGCAGGTGGGCGGGGGTTATGCGTCTGTCCCTGAGGGCGAGCTGAAGGGCCTCGATGGCGACGTCCATGCCGATCTTGTTCCGGAATCGGAAACAGTCGGCGACCGTCTTCTCCGGACGGTAGATGCGAACGGCAACAGCGTCGAGACGAAGAGTCTCGATCCCCGCGGTGAAAGCAGCGCCTGAGAAGCGGAACACCCGAATCGGCGGATAGTGCAGGACGGGGGATTTCATACCCCGCGGCAGCGCGATTTGGACTTCCCGAGGAACCTGGGTCGTAATCTGGTAGTAGGAAAGGGCCGAGACCAGGCAGACCACCGCTCGCGGCACGCGGAGCGCGACCGTGGCGAGATCGGGCTCGCCCATCGGAGGGAGCGACGCGAGACGATAGACGCCACGGCTGATCTGCTCGACGATCGAGGCATCACGCATCTGATAGAGGGTCCTTGGGTGGATGCCGGAAGCGAGTGCCTGTTTCGTGCGAAGAATGCCGCCTCGCGCACGAAAGAGCTTGATTGCGTTCCGGACAGTGTCGGACTCCATGGTGGATACAATATACTATAGTTATGCGCATGTGTATCCTATTCTATCCAGGGCTTTGCTGGCTCTGGCACTGGAGACGATTGGTAGAGCCGTCATTGAGGTAAGGCTCGTGCGAGCGCGAAACCGAATGGCCAGCCCGTGGTGCAGCCAAGCTATGACGTTTTCGCGGGCCGACCGCCGGTCGAGCGAAACCTGTTTCTTTCTCCTCTCAGTTAGATCTCGCGGCGCGGCGACGCGACTTTTCCCGCGTCCCGCAGGTGGTCATGTCGCACCAGCGCCGCAGCCGATTGCGGCTGCGGTCCACGAAGAGCCAGCCGCAGTCGGGGCCACCGCACTGCCGCACTCGAGCGGCGTCGTCGGAGGTCACGATCTGCGCCGCCGACCAGAGCACCCGCCATAACGGCGACTCGAGGCTGTCTTCGAAGCCGCGCCACCACCAGCCGAACGGCGGGCTGGTCTTGGACCCGCGGCTCGTTCGTGCGATCCCGAGTCGCCGGAGCGAGTCGGTGAGGAGCTCGTTGAAGTCGGCGAGCGCGCGCTCGTCGGTGCGCCGCGAAGCCAGGTTCGAGAAGACCCGCTGCAGGATCCACCGGGTGTGCCGCGCGGCGTCGAGCGCCACCTCCGCCGCCCGCGCCCGCTTCGCGGCGGCCAACCGCAGGCTCCGCGCGGTGTGATGCGAGACGATCCCCGCGCCTTCTGCCCAGCGCGCGAGATCGGGGTAGCCGGCGAGCCGGTCGTTCTCGAGTCCGCGCGACGTCCAATCCACGGTATTGACGAGGTCCAGACTCGAATCGCCACCTACGTACTTGAGGGGCAAGCCGGGACGGAGCGAAAGAGAGGCCGGTCCGATACGCACGTCCTCAATCTGTCACGCTGCGCCCGGTATCTGCAATTAGACCGGTTGGTAAAGAGAGCCCCGGCTTCCGCACCAGTATTCATGTCTTGACAGGTGCACCGTCCATGTCTATGTTCAGGGGTATGAGAGCCACCGACGGCGACTCCGAGGAGGATTCCGTGATGAATCAGACGCCCCTGACCACCATCGCTCCGGACATCTTCCGGAAGCGCCTGCTCATCGAGGGTTTCTATTCCCGGGAGATCACGCAGGCTGTCCTGAAAGACTACTTCGAGCACCTTACGCGAGAGCTCGGGCTGCGAACCTACGGCGAGCCGATCATCCACCGCACGAGCGGTCAGGGAAAGGAGGTCAACGAGGGCTACGACGGTTTCGTCCCGTTGATCGACTCCGGCATCTACATCGCGGTGTGGGTTCACGCGAGATTTCTCTCGACGATTCTCTACACCTGCGCCCTTTTGACGAACGCTCCGCGACCGCGCTGGTCCGCGAGTTCTTCGCTCTCGCCGACCATCAGGCCGCCGTCTTCTGAAGGAACGGAAGGCGGCGGCCGCCGGTCGTCACCGATCATCTCCCTCTTGTCGTCCCATTTTCCCTCCGACGCCGCATGCGGTGCTCTTCCTCGAGCCGCCAGCTCTTGCCGGCGTCGCCGGAGATCTCGCCGAGCCAGACGAAGGAGTCGGCTCGCATGTCGTTGAACGACCAGCGCACCGAAGACCCGTCGCTGTCCGCACCCCTGAGAACGATCCGGTCCCCTTCGGCTCCGCCCTCGACCGTCATGAGAAGGCCATACTCCGGGGCGATGAAGACCACACGCCACGTCCTGGCGTTCGGGTCGAAGAAGCGCACCGACGTCCCGATTCTTCGCTCGCCTTTGCCGTCGTTCGGATAGCTGATCCAGATGTCCTGGAGAGCGCGGCCGTCTAGGATCCATCCGAACTTGAGCTCGCCTGTGGCGCGGCGCACGCTTCCGTCCTCACCGTGAAACGAGTAGTCGCAGTCCCAGGTGCCCACCAGGCGATCGACCGCGCGCACCGCATCGGCCAGCGCCGGCCTGTCTTCGCCTATCGGCTGATCGCCGAGAACACGGTGGAAGAAAAGATTCTGGATCTGCAGCAGAGAAAGCGGGAGCTCGCGGACGCCATCCTCGTTCAGGACAGCTCCTTGATCCGGAATCTCACCTCCGAGGATCTGGCGCTGCTGCTGAGCTGAGCTGCCCGTCCTGACCCTTCGACATCCATACATGGACCTCGCCGAAGTTTCCCTGGGGAAACCTGGACACGAGGGAGTACTTGGTCCGAAGCCACTCGAGCAGTGTCTCATCTTCGGTATAGCTCCACTTCGCCGGAACCAGGAGTGCCGCCACCACATCCGGCTCTCTCGCACTTACCGGACTCGAAGAAAGGCCGCCTACTCTTCCCTCCGAGATCCATACCGCCTGCGCTCGATCGGTAAGCCCGTTCTCATCCCAGAACGTCAGCTCGGGTGCCGCATAGGACATGCCGCCGAGACGCGCCGTTCGAACCGTCGCGCCGGGCTTCACTGTTTTCGACAGCCAGACGCCTACGGCGAGTGTGTCCTCTCCCCGCATCAGCATGCTGTCGAGCCCCTCATTGCGCACGTAGCGTTGGATCTGCGGGGCATAGGCTCCGAGCGTGCTCAGAACGACGAGTCCCGTCAGCAAGGCCGCGATCCATTCAGGTTTCCCCGGAATTCGGCTCATGGAGCGACTGAGAGTCACGAGCCAGCTCGCGACGACGAGGGCGACGGACGGCCATACGGGAGCGAGGAATCGGCTGAAAGGCATCCAGTCTCCCCAGGCATAGAGGACGAAGAGGATGCCGGCCAGGATGGGACCGATGGCGGCGCGGAAAACTCTTCGGAAATCCTCCAGGTCTCCGGGAACACGCCGAACGGAGAAGACAATCGCGAGAAGAAACGGCCACCCCACCGCGGCCGCCGCCTGCCCCAGGTACTCCCAGCCGAAAAATGTTCCCCAGGTGCCGGGCAGTTTTGCCCGAAACGTGTTCGGAAGCCACGTTTCGAAGTACGTGACGCGGAAGACCTGATAGGCGACGAAGGGTGCGATCAGAATCGCGAGCTGACCGAAGGCACGAAACGGGTTTCCAAACCAAAAGAGCCCGTACAACAGTCCTTCCGGCCTGGTTAACGCCGCACAGCCGAAGGATAGGCTCGCGAGTGTCGTCGGCTCTCGTTTCCCAAGGCTCGCTACCGTCCCCACGGTCAGCAGAAGCATCAATAGAGGCGTCTCCAGGCCGGAGGTGGCATAGACGTGAAAGCCAGGAAATACGAGGAGAAGCACGATGGCCGCGGTGGCGATATGGTTTCCAAGAACGAAAGCCCGGCGGCTTCTAAAAAGGAAGGCGATCGTCGATAGCGAGCAAGCGAGGCCGAGCGCTCTCGCGACATCCGGTATGGCGAGACCCGTCAACCGGGTGCCGCCGGCGACGAGGAGAATCCACAGGGGATGGGAGAACCCTTCCACTCTTTCGCCGTCATTGAAAGTGAGACCCTGTCCCAGAAGGAGGCGGCGGATGTAGCGAAACGAGATGTAGGCGTCGTCGCTCACGTGCGACCAGAGAAAGTACGAAAGCGCGAGCGTGAGCGCACAGGCACCGAGGGCGACGACCCGGCAGTATCGCTCGCCGACTCGTCGGTCGAGAGGAGTCACGTTTTCCAGTGTGCCGACGCCTAGCGCTCGCCGCGGAGCATGCGCTCGAACGCCTCCAGGTTCCCCATCGAGTCGTTCACCGGGTTGTGATCATGGGGAGTGATCCGAAGGCGCTTCCATTTCTGCGTCTGGCGGAAATCGCCGCACAAGCCGGCGTAGAAGTCCGAGATGCGGCGCGCCGAATGGCCGAAGGGGTTCTGGCCCAGGTGGCGGAGAAAGCCGTCGTTCACCCACTGAAAGTCGAACGCGGGATTGTCGGAGACCATGATCGGCTGGCCGGAGGAATGCTCCTTCAACCACAGGTCGAAGCGGAGGAAGACCTCGCGGGCGTCCAGGGGCGGGCCCGCCGGCTCGGGAATCGCGGGATTGTCCGCTCGAGGGCGAGAGGGGACGAGGACGCCGTGAAAGGTCTCCCTCTCCGGGTAGGTGACGGCGCCGAACTCGGTCAGCGCGCCAAGCGCCGGACAGCCGCCGTAGGCTTCACAATCGACGAAGACGAGGCCCATGGGAGGTCATCTTCCTCTGGATTCCACTTTTTCGCCAAGTGTCGGGGAGACTGGATTCGCCGGCTTCCGCGGTTCGGCGGAAACGCCTCATGAGGATTCGGCGGACGGCGTCGATGAAACGCTCGCCGGGCGCGGAGCCGGCAGGCTCGCTCGACGATAGCGGCGAGTTGTAGGCCTTTCCGCGGCTCCCTTGACCCCGTCGCTCCGGATCGTCAAGATCGCGCGACACCACGATGGCAGTGGATCCACTCGACGGTCTCGAATTTCATCGCACGGGCTTCGGCCTGCTGCCGGAGGGGACGGATCCGGGGCTCGCGGTTCATGCCGTGCTTCCGACCGGCATCGAGCGTCCGTTTCGCTCCTGCACGTGCACGTCGAGCCGGAAGCGAACCTGCCGACACCTGAAGCGCCTCGGTCAGCTTCGCGCCAAGCTCGCGTCTCGCTTCGGAAAAGCGACGCCCCAGGAAGCGTTTCAGGCGAGCTTGTGGTGGAGGCTCGGCGACGCTCTCTTCGGCGGCGATCGTACCCCGCTCGATCGCGTCCGCCTGGAGAGGGACGACGGCGGAGAGAGTCTTCGAAATCCGGAGGGAGACTTGCTCCTGCGGCGCATCGGAATCTCTCCCTCGGACGTTCGGCTTCTGGAGCGCCTGGGGTTTCTCGCCGCCTCGGGGGCCATCGATCGAGCCGGCCTCTTGAAGAAGCTGTCCCTCTTGCTGCGGACGCCCACCGAAGCCGAGTTCAATCACCGGGGAGCGCTCTCGCACCTTCAGAGCTTCGAGGAAAGTTTCTTCGGGAGGCTCTCCTATCACTGCTTCCGAGAAGGACTCGAAGGTAGCTTCCATCCGCGAGTCGATGCGGAGACGGGAGAGTTCCTGCTGAGTTTTCACCCTCGGCAAGCGGAGCCTCTCTTCGAGCTCTCGGTTCCGAGAGCGCAGGTGTGGAGGACTCTGGCGCTTCTCCGCGAGCTCTTCCCCGATCAGGCGGATCTCGCGGTGCGCCCGGTCCCGCTGCGGTCGATCTTCATGGTTTCTGCGAAGACCGAGCTGGATCTGGAGGTCCGGCCGGCCATCGAGGCGATGCAGAGCGATGGCGAGCGCCGCTACCTCGACCGGGAAGATCTCGAGAAGTATCGCTACGGCGAGCTGGTCTTCGTACCCGAGCTGGGTGTTCTCGCCGAGCTGGAGAGGCCGGGCGACGAGCGCAGATTTGGCGCGCCGGTTGCGATGACTCTTCGCAGGAGCGAGATCGGGACCTTTTTGTCGGAGCACCGCCGGGAAGTGGAGGAAGGGTCGATCGTCCTCCAGGAGGCAATGCGGCCGATGGTCCTCTTTCGCGAGCCGGACTCGGTTTTCATCGATCCCGCCGCGATCGACCGAAGCTGGTACTACCTTTCCGTGCGCTACGGGTTCGGAAGCGCTTCGATTTCGCTCGCGGACATACTTCGGGCGAAGGCGGATGGCTGGAGTCATCTCGAAACTCCGGCGGGCTTCGTCGAGCTGGACGCGCCCGCGTTCAAGACCCTGGACTTCCTCGCCGGAAGGGAGACCGAAGAGGGACGCGTGCGGCTCACGGCCGCCGAAACCATTCGCCTGGTGCTCGCCGCCGGCGGAGCCGCGCGCCTCGACGGAGAGACGAGCCAGAAGGACGTTCTCGCCCGCCTGCTCCGGGCCGAGCCCTCGGGCCCCTCTCAGGATCCGCCCGGTCTTCGGACGCCTCTGCGGCCGTATCAGAGGAAGGGGCTCGACTGGCTGCGGTTTCTCGCCGAGAACGGACTCGGCGGCCTTCTTTGCGACGATATGGGCCTCGGGAAAACGCACCAGGCGATGGCGCTCATTCTCTGGCTTCGCGATCAGTCGGAAGAGCGCCGCGTGCGAAGCCTCGTCGTGGCCCCGACGACGGTGATCAGTCATTGGCGGGACAAACTCGGCGCCCACGCTCCGGATCTCTCCGTCGTCCTCCACCACGGTACCGGCCGCGGCCTCAGCGAAGCGTTCGACACGGCGGACGTCGTCGTTACCTCCTACGGCGTCTTGAGAATCGATGCCGGCTTTCTGGGAGAACGCGAGTTCGATGTCGCCGTTTTCGACGAAATCCAGAACCTGAAGAACGCGGAGACTCAAGCTCATCGGGCCGCGGCCGCTGTCCGAGCGCGCGTGAAGCTCGGCCTCACGGGCACTCCCGTCGAGAACTCGGTCTCCGACCTGAAGGCGCTCTTCGATCTCGTGCTCCCGGGCTACCTGGGCTCGCGGGCCGAGTTCGGTCGCTCGTACGTGGAGAGGGCCGAGGCGGGACTGCGGGATCTCCGAAGGCTGACTGCGCCCTTCACCCTGCGCCGCCTCAAAAGCGACGTGCTCACCGAGCTCCCGGAGAAGATCGAAGACGTCCGCGCCTGCGCCTTGAGCGAGGACCAGCTGACGCTGTATCGGGAGGCCATCGATGCCCGCGCCGCGCCTCTCGTGGAACAGCTCCGGGCTCGAGGAGAGCGTCCTTCCTACATGCACATCTTCGCGCTCCTCACGCTCCTGAAACGAATCTGCGACCATCCCGCGCTCGCCCTCGGCCGCCTCGAGGAGCACGCGCGGTACGCGTCGGGGAAATGGGACCTTTTCCAGGAGCTTCTCCAGGAGAGCCTGGATGCGGGGAGGAAGGTCGTGGTATTCACGCAGTTTCTGGGGATGATCGATCTCTTCCAGAGACACGTCTCTTCGCAAGGCATCGGCTTCGTCTCTCTGACCGGAGCGAGCCGCGATCGCGGGGAGATCGTAAGACGCTTCAACGAGGAGGAGGACGTTCGGGTATTTCTCGGGAGCCTCAAGGCGGGCGGGACGGGCATCGACCTGACCGCGGCCTCCGTCGTCATCCACTACGACCGATGGTGGAACGCCGCCCGTGAGGACCAGGCAACGGATCGGGTCTATCGGATGGGGCAGAACAAGGCGGTTTCGGTCCTGAAGCTCACCACGGAGGGGACGCTCGAGGAGAAGATCTCCGCCATCATCGAGCGCAAGCGCCGCCTGATGGAGGACGTCGTTCGCGTGGACGATCCCGGAGAGAGCAAGACGTTCACTCGAGAGGAGCTCATCCACCTCCTCGCACCGGTCTGAGGGGGCAGGCGCCCGTGTCCGAGGGCTTCGTCAAGTTTCCGCGAACGCCGCACGTCGTCTGGCTGGGCCTCTGAAGAAAAACCGCCTGGCGGCCGGAGCTTCCGGGACGGGAATCTCTCCCTCGGGATTGAGTTTCAGACCGAAACTGTAACGTCGTCCGGACCAAGGTGGAGAGACCCTATTTGACTCCCTCCCTCTCCGCTCGCTACGCTAATCAGAACACCCGAGAGAACCTCTTCCGAATTCAAACGCCCGCTACCGGGCCAAATTGTCGTCATTTCGAGGTCTGCCTCATGCTGAAAGAATCCCCGCGACCGGAAGTTATGCGTCTTCAGGAACAGTTGGGCCGCGTCATTCTGGGAAAGCCCGAGGTCATTGAAGACCTCCTGATCGCTCTTCTCGCGGGATGCCACATCCTGATGGAAGACGTTCCCGGAGTGGGGAAGACCACACTCGCGAAGGCTCTCGCGAAGTCGATCTCGAGCGCGTTCACGCGGGTGCAGTTTACGCCCGACCTTTTGCCGACGGACATTCTGGGAAGCTCGATCTATAACCCGCGGGATGGGAGCTTCACGTTCAAGAAGGGGCCCGTCTTCACGAACATCCTCCTGGCCGATGAGATCAATCGGGCTTCGCCGCGGACGCAGTCGAGCCTTCTCGAGGCGATGAGCGAGGGGCAGGCCTCGATCGAAGGGGAGACCCGTCCTCTTCCAGCGCCCTTCGTCGTGATCGCGACCCAGAACCCGATTGAGTTCCATGGGACGTATCCGCTTCCCGAAGCGCAGCTCGATCGCTTCGGGATGAAGCTCGCGCTCGGCTATCCAGCGAAGGCGCAGGAGGTCGAGATTCTGTACAGCCAGTTTCACCACCATCCTATTGAAGACGTCCAGCCGGTCGTCGAGGCCCGGGAGGTGGTGGCGCTTCAAGAGAGAGTGCGGCAAACGCGGGTCGAGCGCAGCCTCGGAGAGTACGTGGCGGAAGTTGCTGGAGCGACCCGCAGACACCCTTCCGTAAAGACGGGCTGTTCTCCCCGGGGGACGCTCGCTCTCTTCCGGGCGTCGCAGGCCCGCGCGTTCGTCCAGGGCCGCGACTTCGCGATCCCGGAGGACGTCAAAGCGGTCGCGGTTCCCGTTCTCGCTCACCGGCTCGCGCTCGATACCAAGGCGAAATACTCCGGAGTGCAGAAGGAGGACGTCGTCCGGGAAACTCTCGAAACCGCTCCCGTCGGCGTATGAAGTTCCCCCTCGCGCGACGGCTCGCCAATCAGTACCGGGAGTGGCTGACGCCCCGGGGCCGGTACGTCTTCTGGGTAACGGCCGGGCTCGCGGTCATGGGGCTGAACACGAAGGGGAACCAGGTATTCAAGATCTTCTCGGTCACGGCTTCGATGCTTCTTCTGAGTGTGTTCTTCGCGGCTCTGCGAGCACCTCGGGTGAAGCTTTCCTGTGCTCTTCCCGCGCGCGCCACCGCGGGCCGGGCCCTCGCGATCCCGATTCGCCTGACCGGCGCCCAGTCGCTCCTTCGGCCGCTCCTTCTCTCGTTCCCCGGCAACGGAGTCGCAATCGAGCCGCGGCAGTCGGTTCTGGCGCCTGAGGGAGATCTCGACATCCGAAAGACGGTGACGCTCCGGGCCGAGAAGCGAGGACGTTACCTCCTTCGCGGTCCGACCCTTCGGGCAACGGATCCGCTCGGGCTCGTGGGAGGGCGCGCCCTCCGCTCGTCCGACCAGATTCTCTTCGTCTACCCACGTTTCTACTCGATGGAGTCCTTCCGGCTTCCGGTCGGACGGCGCTACCAGCCCGGCGGAATCCCGCTCGCATCGCACACCGGGGACAGTCTGGAGTTTCTCGGAACCCGGGAGTACCGGCAGGGCGATCCCATCAAACACATCCACTGGCGCTCGTGGGCCCGGGTCGGAAAGCCCGTGGTGATGGAGTTCCAGGAGGAGTATTTCTCGCGCGTCGCCATCCTCCTCGACACGTTCCTCCCCAAGAGGCCGACGCCCGCCGAGGAAGAGGCTTTCGAGGGAGCGATCTCGGTCGTGGCGTCGGTCGCGGACTACTTCAGCCGCAGCGAGTACGTGGTCGATATCTTCGCCGCCGGGCCGGACATCTATGAAGTGAGCGCGGGACGAAGTCTCGCGTACCTGGAGAACATTCTCGATGTCCTCGCGTGCCTCGAGCCCTGCCATGCGCCTCCGTTCCAGGTTGTGGGCCCGGCGCTCTTCGAGAAGCTCCGGGGAATCACCAGCGTCGTCGCCGTCGTTCAGGACTGGGACGAGGCTCGAGAGGCGTTTTTACGGCGGGTGAAGTCCTTCGGGGTCGATCTCCGGGTCCTCCTCGTTCGCGAAGCTCCGACTCGGAGGAACTGGACCGCGGCCGCGGACGAGCTCGGAGAAATGAGCCGGATACGGCCTGCCGAAGTCCAGCTAGCACTCGAAAGCGAGAGTCGATGAAGCGCCTCGCGCTGGCGACTCTGTTCGCGGCCTCGGCGAGCTCGTTTGCCGTGAACGTGCAGACACCAGTCGGTTGGGCCTTCGTCGCCGCCGCTCTTCTCTCCGTCTTCTGGCGAGGGGGCCGCGTCTCTCCGAGTGTCGCCGGCCTCGGAAAGAGAGCCATTCAACTGGCTCTGATTCTGATGGGGGCTCTCGGGTGGGTGCTCGTCAGCTATCCGATGCTGAGCGCGCCGACGCTGCACCTCGGGGCGCTCCTCCTCGGATGCACGTTCGGTGCTCTCGGAAGTCTTTTCCTCGTGACGGACGGACTCACCGACCGCGAGGGCGCCATCCCGGCGTCAATCGGGCTCCTGGTCGTTTCCGCCTTCGACCTGGAAGCAAGAATCCTCCCGTACCTCATCGCTGCCGGTGGAGCCGGGTTTCTCTTTCTGGCGGCCGAAGTCCTGACTGTCCGAGCTCACCGCCGGTCGGCCCGCGCATTGGTTCTCGCGGGATTCGCGATCCCGTGCGCGGCGACGGCGATCGGAATCGTTGTCATGCTCCCGTGGACTCAGGAAAAGATCGAGGAGACGGTGCTCATCACCTATGCGCCGAAGGCAGATGGCGGGGAGGGGCATCGGAGGCTGGGAGATCTTCGGAGCCTGAAGCTTTCGAAGAGAGTGGTGATGCGGGTTTACAGCGAGCGCCCGCAGAAGCTCAGGAGCGGCGTTCTCGTTCGATTCGATGGGGCTGCTTGGCACCGGGATCCAGCGACGGTACGGACGCTCGCTTCGACGACGGCCCCGAGTCTGGGAGAATCCGAGCAGGCGTTCCTGAGCGCCATCCCGGGAAGCGACTTTATTCCGGACGCCGGAGTCCTTGCCGGGCAGCGGCTCATTCGAACGGCAGTCATTCGAGTCGATGGGAGCGGTCTCGCGACTCCGGGAGGCTCGCGGCTGGTTCACGCGCCACTCGAGAGCGTTCAGATCGATCGAGCGGGCGTCGTGCAAGCGCCGCCGCGGACCGCGGTCAGGTGGTACGGCATTCTCCACGAGATGGACCACCGGCTGGCGCAGGAAGGTCCTTTGGAAGCGGCGGAGCGCGAGTCGAGCCTGCAGCTCCCCGAGGGCCTCGATCCGCGAATCCACGAGATGGGGACGAGGCTCGTCGAGGGGGAGTCGAGTCCAGAGCGGGCTGTCGAGAAGGTCATCGCCCACCTGAGAAGCGAGTATCGCTACTCGCTCGATACGGGCGAGATGGATCAGCGGGATCCCCTGGCGGACTTTCTCTTTCAGAAGAGGAAGGGCTGGTGCGAGTACTTCGCGAGTGCTTCGGTGGTTCTTCTGCGCACTCAGGGAATTCCCGCGCGCTACGTCACGGGCTTCAACGTCATCGGGAGCCAGAAGAAGGACGACTACTACCTGGTTCGCGACTGGGACCGGCACGCGTGGATCGAGGCATACGTCGAGGGAAAGGGCTTTGTCGAGTACGACCCGACACCGGCGGCGGAGTACGAGAGCCTGCATGCGGGGCTGAACGACGGATTCTGGACCGAGGGAGTGGAGTGGTTGAGGGCCCATCTCGCGGGCTTGTTCGTGCGGCTCCGGTACCTGGACCGGTCGCGTCTCTCGGCTCTGGGAGCATGGGTTCTCGGTGTCGTTCTCTTCGCCTATGCCATTGCCCGATTCGTTCGGCGTCGGCGGCGAGGGGTGGGAAAGCCCGACTTGCACGAGGCGCCGAAGCCGGTCTCGACGGGACTGGAACCTCTCGTCGCGAAGCTCGACCACCTGGCGGCGGAGCTCGGGTATCCTCGACGGAGAGCGACGGCTCCTCTCGAGCACTGGAAAAGCGTTCCCGAAGATCGCCTCCCCGGCTCTCAGCGGGAAGCGGGAATTCGCGTCCTCGAAAGCTTCTATCGCGCCCGATTTGGCGGTGTCTCTGTTTCACCGACTGATGCCGAGAGCTTGGCAAGAGCCCTCGAGGCGACGTAAGGACTCAGGCTCGAACCCCTATCGACCTCCGGACGTCGACGAAACAGCGCGATCGTCCAGGAACCCGAAAACGACGGTTTTCCAGTCGGGATGATAGATCGCGCCGACGTGATCGACGCCCGCGGCAACCCAGATGCGGTGGGGTCCCGTGTGGGCGTCAACGATCCGTCGGACGACAGGCTGGGGCATTCGCTTATCGTCTCCGTCCACGATGGCCAGGAGCGGCCCCTGGATACGGGAAGCTGCGGCCACGGCATCTATCTCGTCCGCGTCGAATCCGGCGAGCCACTCTGCGCCCTGGACTGAGAGCGGGATGAGGGGGACCCAGGAAGGAAGACCGAAAAGAAGCCGCGCGTGGTGCGCTACCGTGTTGCGGTAGGTGTCGTAGGGCGCCTCGACGATGACCGCCCGGACGTCGGTCCTGTCGGTGGCCGCGAGAAGCACGGCGACGGCTCCCATGGAATGGCCCATGAGCACGAAGCCGTTCTCGGCGAGTCCCTCGGCCTCCAAGTAGCGCATCGCCGCGCGCACGTCCTTGCTCTCGTGGCCGCCGAGTGTCGTGAACGTGCCTTCGCTTCCTCCGTGTCCGCGCAGGTCGGGGAGAAGGACGGTTTGCCCACGGTCGAGAAATAGCTGCGCGTGCTCCTGATAACTCTCGAGAGTGTCGCCGAGTCCGTGGACGATGATGACGGCGGGGAGCTTGGAATTGCCGCGCGAGAGCCACGCGCGCAGCCGTAGTCCGTCAGAGACGAACCGCACTTCCTCATACCGCGCAGACGGGCGGGCGGACACGGGTACGCGATGAGCGCGAGTCATGAGGAAAGCGAAAACGGCAGGCAGCGCTACGAAGAAAGCCCCGCCGTAGAGCGCGATTCGCAGAAGGAGCCTCCTTAAGAAAGTCCGCTCGGGCACGGACGTCAATCCGCTCCGGGCTTCGTCGTAGCGGTCATCAATGGTTCGACGGTGTCCGTCCATAGCGATCTAGGAGGATACCAACGGCGGCCCCGGGGAGCTATCTGCGGGCCGAGGCGGCTGGAGGCTCTTGGCCAGGCCGAGCGCCAGAAACGCGAACGCGGCGACCATCGAAGCGACTCCGAGCTCGAGGGCCGTCTCCGGCACGACTCCCGCCCAGTTCTTCACAATCGCGCTCGGCGCGTGTCCGGAGAGCGCCATCAGCAGGGTGGCGGCGGCGGCCCAAACGAAAGGCTTCTCGCGCGAGAGCGCGAGATGAAGGAACCAAAGGAATGCGAGCCCAAGGAGCGCGACGCGAAGCGGAGTAATGACGACGTCGAAGTCAAGCCAGATGAGACTCACGAGGTCCGGGCCGCTCGTCGAGAGGAGAAGCGCGAAAACCGGAACGGCCCATCGAACGAAGAAGCGGAACTGACCGAGCCACCGCTCGAAGGTGAAGGACAGATAGGCCGATGCGCCGAGGAGAAGCGGAGTCACGAAATAGGCATGGAACGGCAGACTGTAGAGCAGGTGAAGCGCGAGGAAGTGGAACAGTAAGGACCCGAAGGGAAGCATCAGCGCCGCGCGACCGATCCAGCGAGCCGCAGGAGACCCCGCGGTCTCCGGAGCTCGCTCGGCCCAGAGCAAAGCGACCGGAACGCATCCGGCGAGCCACCAGAGGCCGTAAAGGATGTGGGGAAGCACTTCCGGTCCAAACCCCTGAGTGGAGATCGTGCTGTCCAGGTAGTGAAACGCGCTAATGGTCCCCGGAAGGTAGAGGAGCACCCCGAGCTGGGTGAGCGCGACGGCGAGCACCCGGCGCGACGTGAGACCCAGGGCATCGCGGAGAAGGACGAGTTTCACCGCGGCGAGGACCAGGAGCGCCAGGGCAACCCAGGGAGCCACCCATGGATAGGCTGCGGCGAGCTCGGCGTTCAGATAGGTTACGTCGACCAGGAACGCCAGACCCAGGAGGAACAAGGTCGCGGCATCGCGTCTCGCGTGGCCGCGCCGATTCAGGTACAAAGCCAGCCCGAGGAGGATGAACTCATAGACCTGAAGAACTCCCATGAGGCCGACGAGCGGTTTCCACCCGGGTGCGGGCGTCAAGTGCCTGCTGAGCGCGAAGCATCCGAGAAGCATCGAGAGAGCGCTCAGGAGATAGAAGGGATTCCTGCCGGTGCGAAGTATTCGTTCTCCGAACATAATTGGACTCCATAGAAGTGCCGGGGGGGCACGCCGTGCGCCCATTGCAATGGATATGCCGTCGAGGGAAGCTGTGAATTTCCGCGGATTTTCATTCTTCGCCCCCACCGGCGCCCCACGAATTGTCACAAGGAGTGACAGAAAGTCGCCCGAGAGTCAGAAGAGAATTCAAAATGCCTTTGGGAGACCCTCCGGTGGAAGAGCCTCCCGGGAGGCTTCGCACTGGACGGCGTACGCGATAACCCTGCGGCATGGGGTGCAGCCGTCCAGGTGAACCATCAGGGAGAGCCGCAATCGGCTGCTCGCGCGTCCGTCGGGAAGAAGGGCCAGCGTCTCGGCGGAAGGACATTGGGTTGAATCGGGCATTCTCTCGAGTCTCTGGACCCTAGACGGCTCGAGCTCGAGAATTTGCAAGCCAGGTGGGTTACTCCAGATTGAAAGCTACCGCCGCGAGGCATAGGATGCACCGGTCATGTCTCCGGAGCCGGAACGGGGAGAGCTGGCTGCTCTCTCGACGCTCGCCCTGCTGGACCGGGTCAACGGCGGCGACGAACGAGCAAGAGACGTTCTTTACGGCCGCTACCTTCCCCGCCTGCAACGCTGGGCGAGAGGCCGGCTGCCACGGAAAGCCCGCGGTCTCTTGGATACGGACGATCTCGTTCAGGACACTCTTCTCAAAACCCTGGCGCGCGCGGACCCGTTCGACCCCGACCACAGCGGCGCTTTCCTGGGCTATGTCCGGCGAGCGGTCGAGAACCGCATCGTCGACGAGGTTCGAAAGGTGAACCGGCGGCCCCCGGCGGAGGAGACCGCCGGCGGCGTTGCCGACCCGAGTCCTTCTCCGCTCGAGGAGCTCCTCCACGATGAGAAACGGGATCTCTACGAGCAGGCGTTTCAGAGGCTCAAGCTCTCGGACCAGGCGGCGATCGCCGCACGGCTGGAAGAGGGTTTGTCGTACGAGGCGATCGCTCGCGAGCTAGGAAAGTCGAGCGCCGACGCCGCGCGGATGACAGTAAGTCGCGCGGTCGTCCGTCTAGCGCAAGAGATGAAGGCTTTGAGAA
Source organism: uncultured Acidobacteriota bacterium (assembly GCA_964553925.1). GTDB lineage: Bacteria > Acidobacteriota > Vicinamibacteria > Marinacidobacterales > SMYC01 > DAISKN01. Next base: position 30,227 of record CAZKNR010000107.1, on the reverse strand, counting down.
CGAGGCCGCGATGACCGACCCCGGGGAGCGCCTCCTGAACCTGGCGAAGGCCCTCTCGGACGGAGAGGAGGTCGACTGGTCGCGTGCCGAGGCGAATGCCCGGGACGACGAAGAGCGCGACCTTTTGACTTTGCTCCAGGAGATCGGGCACGTCGCGGAGCTGCACCGCACGCTGCGGCGGGAGGCTCCACCCGCGGGCCTTCTGTCATCATCGCTCGAGTTTTGGGGACCGCTCGAGATCCGCGAGAAGATCGGCGAAGGAGCGTCGGCGGAAGTCTTTCGCGCGCGGGATTCGGGGCTCGACCGGGACGTCGCGCTGAAGCTCTTCCGGCACGGGCAATGGATGAGCCCGGAGCAACGCCGGATGGTCCTGCTGGAGGGGCAGAATCTGGCTCGCCTGCGGCACGAGAACATCGTCACGGTGCACGGCGCCGACGTGCATGAGGGACGCGTCGGGATCTGGATGGATCTCGTCGAAGGTCGGACCCTGAGCGAGGCGGTCAGGACCCAGGGCGTGTATAGCGCGGGCGAAGCGACTCAGATGGGCATCGAGCTCTGCCGGGCGCTCGCCGCCGTGCATCGGAAGAACCTGGTGCACGCCGACATCAAGGGTCAGAACGTCAAACGGGAAGAGGGTGGTCGGATCGTCTTGATGGACTTCAGCAGCAGCCGAAGAGCCGACGACTCGCCAGGAAACCCCGAATCGGACCCGATGGGGACGCCGCTCTACATGGCGCCGGAGTTGTGGAACAAGAACAGCCCCAGCGTCGAAAGCGACATCTATTCTCTCGGCGTCCTCCTCTATCACCTCGTGACCGGCGATTTTCCCGTCCGAGCGCCGAGCATCGATCTCCTCCGTCAAGCGCACAAAAACCGCGAGCGCCACCTCTTGCGGGATGAGAGGCCGGAGCTCCCCGACACGTTCGTACGAACGGTCGAGAAAGCCCTGAGCGGGAGCCCCCAGAATCGATTCCGAAGCGCCGGCGCGCTGGAGGAGGCTCTCCGCTGGCAGAAGGAGCTGGCGCCCGTCAAGGAGCAGCCGCTCCCGTTCGAGGTACGGGTGATCGCGCGGGCGAGCCGGATTGGTGTCTGGCTAGGCGGCATCTTCTTGATTCTCGCCGCCCTGGGGTTCATCACGAGCAATGCCTTTAACACAACGTTTGGTCGACCGAGCGAGTTCGCGTCGGAATCCGTCACCGATTGGCTCCTTTGGGGGTTTCGCGCGGCAGCGCCCCCGATCATTTACATGGTGCTCTACACCGTCCCGTTGGCGGGGATCGTCCTTCTATGGCGACTGTTGAAGCTGATCCCACCTATCGGAGACATAGCCACGCGCATCCGTGTTCGCGTCTCTCCTCGAATCGCAGTCCTGAGCGATCCAGCCGTTCTATCAACGCTCCTTGTTGCCTTTGGCCTTCTCGCGCTCATCGGCGTGTGCTGGAGCTATGCGGATATCATCGTCGCCGCGGCAACACCGATCGCGGAAGTAAAGCGCGAGAGCCTGGTCTCGCTGAGCCCGGACAACATCTACGCTCACATGACGTTCGGACGTTTTCTCGACGCCTTCATGCTGGTTCTCGGATACGGCGCGTATCGGCTGTTGCGTCTTGCGAAAGAGCGGGGCACGAGTGCGGCGCGGCCTTTGGCGGGAGTGCTCGTAGTTTTGCTCGCAACGGTTCTCCTTTGGGTTTTTCCGTATCGGATCCTGTGGCAAAACCAGTTTGAGAAGATTCACTTCGAAGGAGAGCGTGCGTACATCATCGGTCAGAGGGGTGACGAGCTCCTGATCCACTGTCCCGATACCCCGCCGCCCAGGAACCGGATCGTCCCGACAAACGACGCGGGTCTCGTCCGTCTACAAATACGCGAGAGCGTGTTCGCAAGTCCACAGCAGGATTAGAAAAACTCGGACATCACGACCAAGGGAGGTTACTCATGCGCCGGGCATCTACGTTTTATTTCTGTCTACTCGCCGTCCTGGTCGGCATGCCGATCAGCGCCTTCGCACAAGGGGGCGGAGCGGGCTGGATCGAGCGCTTCAGCGGGCCTGGGCCGTGGGATGGCTGGGATGTTTATTCCCGATTCGCGTGCATCGCGAAAAACACAAGTAAGAAGCGGAACGAGTTAACTCATTTCTTCAATTGTTACAACCCGACCACTCATGAAAACCCCTCCTGGTGGTTCGAACTTGAATATGGCAAATACGAGAGCGAGGATGATCCGCTCGTGAACAGTACCACTGTAGGTCTCGACAGATGGGAGGTGCGTGCGACGACGCCGGTCAGTTCTACAGGGGGAATCGTCGAGCTTGGTTTCGGTGCCGGAGCCTATCATTTCAAAGGCGACGCTTTCGATGATTTTTGGAAATTTGCGATACCGGTTCGACTCGCAGTGTTGCCATGCAAAAAGTGTGGAAGCTGGGGCAGCGCTTTTCAACTGTGGGGCAAAGGGACGTTCGTGACAGGACGACTCAGCGGGGAGGATTTCGGAGTGCCAGCAAGCGGCTTCGATGAGAACTGGGAGTTCGTCTTCTCGGGCGGTATTACGGTCGACTTTCGAGAGGTTTTTCACAGATCACTGAATTGAAGCTCCTCCGGTATCGTCGCACAGAGGGGGGGCGATCTCGTTTGTTCGGTTTCGCTCCCCACGACGTTGGACTCCATGAGAGCCGAATTCGGCTCAAAGGGAGGCCACGTGGGGAAAGAAATCTTCGAACGGGAGCTCGGCAGGATTCACAAGGTCATCGACTTCGTCGCGTCCCGGCATCGCCTCGATCCGACGGAAAGAGAGGACTTCGGGTCCTACGTGACGTTCAAGCTCATCGAGGACGACTACCGGAGGATTCGGCAGTTCCGCGGGGAGAGCCGGCTCGAGACCTACTTGAACGTGGTGGTTCAGCGCTTGTTTCTGGACTTTCGGGCGGAGCGGTGGGGGAAGTGGCGTCCTTCGGCTCGTGCCCGTGCGCTCGGCAAGCCCGCCATCCTGGTCGAACGGCTGCTCTACCGAGATGGTTTGTTCCGAAACGAGATCCTGCAGACGCTCGTGCAGCACGGTTTGTATCTCGAGGCGGATGCCTTTGAGGAGCTTTTACAAGAGATTCCCTGCCGTCCTCGCCGCTACCAGGTCGGTCTGGAGTCTCTCGCCGCCGTTTCCGAGGCGGTCGATCGGGGAGCGCTCACGGACGGAGAGCGCTCGATTACAGCTCAAAGGGTCGAAGCGGCGCTCTCCCGGGCCCTCCGCGATCTGACGGCGGAGGATCGAGTCATTCTGAAGCTTCGTTTCCTCGACGGGTGCACGGTCAAAGAGGTCGCGACCTCCCTCGGTCTCTCGGAGAGCCCCCTCTATCCGCGGCTGCAGCGTCTGTTTCGGCGGCTCCGGGAGGCGCTCGAAAAGCAGGGGGTGGACCGGGACGAGGCGCAGGCGGTGTGGAAGGACAGGATAGAGATCGACGTGGAATCGGCGCTTCCGTGATTACTTACTGCCTACCTACACCTGAGACGAGCACGAGAGACCTCGCAGATTGCCCTGGAACGCGTTCGATTCGCGTGGGGTGGCCCTGGTGTACCCCCAAAAACAACCGGATTCGAAAAGCTGAGGTGCAGTCGTTTTCATGTTGGCGAATTGGACGGAAAGAGGAAACTAGATGAAGAGATTGTGTCGCAATGAGATAGGGGAATACCCCGTTCAGCTTCGATAGAGGACGGCCAGGGGGGTGATGACTTCCCACGGGCTCGCGCCTCCGTGGGCGTAGCGGGGGCGGCGGTGGCGGTCGGCCGGGGTCCAGCGCCGCTCCTCGCGAAAACCGTGGTCCGCGAAGACGAAGACCAGCGTCCCGGGACGCGCTTCCTCGAGCGCGACCGCGAGCGTTCGCCGCGCGTGCAGATCGATTTCCCGGTTCAGATCGGCGAGGGCGACGGTGGACTCGTGGATCTTCTCATCCACCAGGTTCAGCCGATCGATGGGTTCACCGTTCGGTCCCGAGAGCCGGTGGAAGCCGGGAATCGCCCCTTCTCGCCGCGCGGGGCCAAACGGCTCGGGGCTCTCGGCGGCAAGGGAGATGCCCGGTAAGTGGATCCCGGCGGCGTCGAGCTGCACCTTTGTCGTCGTCGGGTGGCGGGACCAGAGCGCGATCTCGTCGATCACGCGGTAGGAAGCCGAAAGGCGCGGGAGCAAACCTTCGCGGAGCCTCGTCCAGGTGTCCCACCGCATTCCATCCATGAGGATGAACCGTTCCTCCGCGGGGCGAAGCTTCCCTCGGTACTTCGCCCCGATCTCCCCGAACAGGTCCGGCAGCATTCGCGGGCGCTCCTTGCTCTCCTCGGTCCAGCCGGAGACTTGGGCGAGGTAGTACCGCTCGAATGCCGCGCCCAATGGATCGACGACACCGCGCGCTTCCTTCACGAACGGCGCAATATCGAAGCGATCGTCGAGCCCGAGCTCCCGCACTTCTTCTTCGAGCGCGGCGATGGCCGAGGGCGTCATCGCCAGGTGCTCGCGATACAGAGTCTCCCAGGCGGAAGTCGATTCCGGCGGGGTTTCGCGATCCGACGACGCCCGCACCGCTCGGCGGATGGCGATGGCGCTTGCGAGCGCGCGGGCGAGCGGCCTCGTCCCGAGCCGCCGCTCGAGAGGCTCCGGTCTTTCGGGAGGTGCTATGCCTTCGAGGGCGCGGAAGGATTTTTCGGAAGTGGAGCCCGCCAGGATCGATCGTAGAATCCGGTGAGCTCTTTCCTGCTGGCGGAAGCGGAAGCCGCGCTCCTCATACGCTCCCTTCAAAAGCGCAAGGGGGTCGTCTTCGGTGGGAAGTAGGCGCCCTCGCTCGTCCGACGTAAGCTCCGCCTCGACGCCCTCTAACACCTGAGCAGCCTCCTCGGGGTTTTCGCGAGAGAAACTCTCGAAAGCCGTCGCCAGGAGAGACGTCCTCTCGGGCTCGAGCTCAGAGACCGCGCCGTCCGAGAACGCGAGCGCGACGAGGCGGGAAGCTTTGCTCTCGCCCTCGCCCCGCCACCACGAAGAGAGCTCGGGAAAGCGCTCGGCGACGAACGCGAAGAGCTTCGAGCCCGCCGATCGTCCGAGAGATCCCGCCACGACCTTCACGTAGTCGTCGGGGCCGAGCTGGGCTTCCCCGTCGATCCACCTCTCGACGAGGCGCGCGAGCTTGTCGCGCGGGAAGCTCTTGCCCAGGACCCGCTCCGCGAGCTCGTCGAAGCTCCTTTCCACCAGGACCGCCCGTCCCGCGAGGGCGTCGTTCAGCGCGTCGATGACTTCACGGCTTAAGAGCTCCTCCGCCCGGCGAAGGACGTCCGGACCGTCGCGATCGAGCGCGAGAAGACCGCGCATCCGGGATACCAGGGCGCCCTTTCCCAATTGCTCGAGCCCGTGGGCGGAGCTTTCGATCGCCTCTCGAAACGCGGGCTCGCGAAGCCGCTCGAGATACTGGAGGACGCCTCGGTCAAGGACGCCATGGACCTCGGAGGGCGAGGGAAGATCGAGCGCCGTGCCGAGCCGAAAGCCGCACTCGCACGTGGGCTTCGAGCGCAGGACTTCCGGCGAAAAACGCGAACAGGTCGAAGCCGCCGCCTCGTCGAGGAGCCGATCGGCCTTCCGGAGATCGTCGTCGACGGAGACGAGGTGAAGCCCGGAGAGGCGGCGCAGAAGCCCATAGGCCTTGGTGTCCCGTACGCGTCGAAGCCCTTCGAGTCGTTCGGTGGATTTTTGCGCCCGGTGCTCTCGCTCGTAACGCTCGCCGTAAGAGGCGATGAACGATTGCATCCCTTCATGGAGCTTTTTGACGAGCTCCGGCCGGAACGGCAGATCGGGCGTCTTTGCGAGCTCCTGAAGGCGCTTTCGTTCGGAAGCGAGGTCGGGGTGCTCGTCATGGAGCGGGCCTTCCAGCGCGGGATCGGAGAGGTAGCGCTGGAGGAAGAGGAACCGTTCCCAGTCCTCGGCGAAAAAGCGCGCAAGCTCCGAGAACTTCTCGAGGTCCTCGGCGAGACCCGGCTCCTCGCGCGCGGCGATCGCGAGCCGCTCGAGCCCCTCGCGCGCCGCATACGACGTTTTGACGGCGGAGACGATGGGACGGAGCCGGTCGAGACCGCCTTCGATCGCGTCCAGGTCCAGATGCTCCGCCGAGCGGTACGAGCGGGCGCGCTCGAGCTCGTGCTTCAGTGTCTCGAGGCGCCGCTCCATCTCCGACTTCCATTTGGAGGCCAGCTCCCAGAGCTCCCGCTGCTGCGCGAATCCAAAAGCGCCCTGGCGCAGCCGCGGTGGAACGAAGGCAAGCCGCGAGAGCACGGACTGGAGATCGCTCGAGAGCATCTCGCCCGGGCCGAGCTCCTGGATGCGGCCGAGGGAGCGCGCGTCGAGGCTATCGATCGAGACCCTTCGGCCCGATTGGAAGGCCGTGAGTTGACCGGAGTAGAGGAGCGCGAGCAACAGTAGATCGAAGCTCCCGCGAAGAAGACCGAAGGGGCCTTTGCGAAGCTCCCGGTAGAGCGCCTCGAGCTTGACCCGCTCTCCGCCCACGCGCTCGAGGACGGCTCGAACGAGGGGACTCTCTCCCGGGTCCGGCTGCAGTCGGTAGCCCGAGCTCGTCCGCCGCACGAGCCCGAGGGGGCGAAGTCTCGAATCGAGCGCGACCCGGAGCGATTCCGAAAGCTGCCGAGAGTCGACCTCTCCGGCTCGCATGAAGTCTCGGAGGAGGACGTCGGAGGCGTCGGCGCCCGGAAGGTCGAGGGAGGGCGCGACCTGATAGTGCTTCGGGAAGCGGCGGCCGAGAGGAACTTCGGCGAGGCGGTCCACGAGCCGATCGAACGGAGGAGATGGAAGTTCCGCCGGCGTGAGAGAAGAGGTCGTGCCCGGTGTTGTGAACTCTCCGGCTCGATACGCGCGCTGGATTGCGGCTTCCGTGAGCTCCAGGTCGTCTTGAATCAGGGGCTCCAAAGCCTCGACCACTCGAAGCGCGACCTCGGAGCCCTCGGAGGCGAGCTGGTCCCGTACGGTCATCCGCGCCGCGGCTCTTCGGACGAGCTCGACGAGCTCACCCGGCTCTTCCGCCCCCGTTCCCAAAGGCTCGGGAAGCCACAAAAGAAATGATTCATCCAGCTTCGCGAGGATGCGTTCGGGGGCGAGAGCCTCGGACCGCGGCGCCATGAGCAGAAGGCAGAAGTCCAGCTCCGACGAGAGAAGCTCCTCGGCGATCCCCTCGAGCGCCTGATCGGAGACGATGGGGTCGTCGGCATCCCGAAAGAAGAGGAGGATGCCCTCGCGCCGGGTCTTCTGCCAGGAGGCGCGGCGCTCCGTCCTGGGAGCGCTCGCGAAAGACGCAAGGGGAAGGAGCGGGCTCCGGTAGTGGGGGAGGAGCTTTGAAACCGCGCGGGCGAAAGTGAAGCCCGGATTGTCGAGAAGGCTTCGGACCCGTCTCTGGATGATGAGCTGGACGTCGGCGGCGAGGTCGATGGAATAGACGTCATCGTAATCGCTTCCGCCCCTCTCGACGGTCAGATAGGCGCCCTCGAGGCGCATCCTCTCGAGGCGTTCGCGGACGTAGTCGTAGTTCGCGGAAGCATCGAGATGAGTGACGCTTCGGAGGAGCATCTCGGCGAGCTCCGAGACCTTGCGCCGCCGGCGGATGGGGGAGATGGCCAGCAGCACGAGAATCTTGACGAGCCTCGATGCGACCTCGCGGTCCTCCGGCTCCGCGAAGATGCGCTTCAGCTCTTTCTCATAGAACGAAAGCACGACCGAGACGTAGGCGCTGGTCTCGAGCGTCTCCTGAATACGCACGCGGAAGTGGTCGAGGATGGCGTCCGGTCCGAGAAGCCGGTCCGAGGGCTGGTCGAGTAGACCCACGATGCCCCGCTTCGGATCTCCCGCGAGCTGGTAATGGAGGAAATCGACCGCGCCCCGGTGGCGGCTGAAGAGCGGCAGGAGATCGTCGAGGAGCTCGATAGTCCCCGGATGGACGGGATAGAGGGCGGAGAAGTCCTCTTCGGAAATGGTGAAGGAGGGGAACGACGAGCGGAGCTTCCGGTAGAGCACCGCGATCGAAGTCGAAGCGCCGGGCTTTTTTTTCACCAGGCGCGCGCTCGCGAGCTGCCTGAGGTGCGTCCCCGTGAGGCTCAGCCGCGAAGGATACCGGTCCTTGATCTTCCCGAAGGTGCTCTGGTCGATGTCTCCGGTCGTCTCGATCTGTTCCTGGAGGGAGGCGACGACGAAAAACGGCATCCGCCCGCTCGCCTCGCCGAGGAACTGAAGGAAGCGGATGTCTTCGTTGAACGAGCGGGCGTCGGGCTTCGAGCGCAGGAACTCGGAAAGCTCGTCAACGATGAGGAGGAGCCTCGCGGGCGCGTCTTTCTGCCCGAGACGCTTCTCGAGCGAATCGAAGAACGCACCCCTCTGACGGCGAACACGGAACGGAAGCGAGAGACCGCGCACGAAGTCGTCGAGGAGATCCGGCTTTTGGGGATCGAAGAGACGATCTTCCCTTGCCCCTCGCTCCTTCAGGAACCGCCCCAGCTCGGCTCGGTGGCGGCTTTCGACCGCCGCGCGGATCTCGCGGACCGCCTCCTCATCGGCGGCGAAGGTGGGTCCGACCCCGAGGGGTCCTTCGAACGCCTGGGCGATCGCCGGAAGCACGATGTCCTCGAGGCGTTCGGAGGCGGCGTGCTCCACGAGGGAGATGGCGGCGGCGGCGGTCGGGCTCTTCTCCGGGGAGAGCTTTTGCCGAAACGCCCGGTAGCGGCTGCCCCGCTGAACGAGACCCTCCCAGGCGGTGTCCTCGCGAAACAGGAGGCGGATGAGGGCGAGGAGGTGGGACTTCCCCGAGCCGAAGTTTCCCTGGAGAAAGAAGCCCTGGCCTTCGCCCGCGGCCATCGCCTCGAAAAGCGCGGTGAGTGCGAAATCGCAGTCGGCGGTGAGGACGAAATCGAAGGCGATGCTCTTCGAGAGGGCTTCGTCGGCAAGATCCGAGAGCTGGATGACGGTGCGAACCGGGGGAAGCTCGATGAGGTCGCGGATGGTCTCGGTCATGGCGCAATCTCGGCCAGGGAGAGTTTACCGCAGGTCCTTTCGTCAAACTTGTTTACACTCGCGGTGCAACCGCCCTGGTTTCGTCGATCCCATGATAATCGTTCGACTTCGGCCTCCTTGGAGCGAATCGCACGTCTCCGAACCGTCGGCACGACTTACAGCTACCGAACGAGAACTTCTCGAGCCAGCTACGCACAAATCCCCTAGTTTCAATGGATTAATTCGAACTGGCACGATCCGTGCTCGGTATTCTCCATGTTCATAAGAGTTAATACGCTGCGCGTCGCAGCCATCGTCACGGTTATATGTGCGAACGTCCCGTGCGCGATGGCTGTCAACTTTACGTTCTTCGAGGCACCGTCGCTAACCGGCTCGCCGAACTGGAACGATCCCGACAACCTCAACACGTACAACGCCTGGCTTTTGGCGATTGGCGAGATTCCCGACTCCGGCGAGGACTGGGACGGCAACGACTGGCTCGGCAATCCGTGGGGCAACAGTAGACTCTTCGACGCACAAGACGTACCGACCGCAGTCTTCGTCAACGGCATCACGTTCTCGAACGTAGGCGTCGACAGTGGCCGAGAAGCCCGATCCGACAACGACCCGGGCAGCACCGACGCCATCGACCTTTTCGCATGGCGAGGGCACGAGTCCGGAGAGTCCACTATTTTCTTTCCGAATTACGTCGACTATCTCGGCTTCTACACGTTCGACACCGACAGACCGGTCACCTACAACGTGCAGTTCTCGAACGGCGTCATCGAGTCCATCGCGGGTAAGGAGACCGACGAAAATCGCTACCGCTTCGTCGGCTTCGTCAACAACCATCCCACGGAGCAAATCGAGAATTTCTGGGTTGTCGCTGAGCGAGGTTCGAGTTACGGCATCGACGAGCTCGAATGGGGCAGCACCAATGGAACGGCCCCCGAGCCCGGAACGCTGTGGATCGTGGGCGTCGGCTTGGCGCTTTTCTTCGGTCGAAACCGCCGGCGCCAGCCCTCCGCATAGCGTTTGACCAGGGAGAGTTTATCTCAGGTCGCTTTGCTCTTTGATGGCCCGCTCGAGCCGCTTGCGGATGCCGTACAGGCTTTTGACCTCGGGGTTGCGCGTTAGCGCCTGAGAGACGAGCTCGAAAAACCGCGGGAGCTCGTTTCTCTTCTTCAGCAAGAACTCGAGGCTCCGCCGCACGTAGACGTCGGACGGATTCGCGACGAACGCGCGCGCGAGAGTCTCGACAGCGTCCTCCTCGCGACCGAGCTTTTTCTGGAGGAATCCGAGCTGGGCGAGCACGTAGGGGCTCGCAGGCTCGAGCGCGAGCGCCGCCTCGTATTCGCGGACGGCCTCGAGGAGCTTTCCCGCCTTCCGCAGTCGATCGGCCGCCAGTGTTTTCAAGTGCGGGTTCTTGTCGCGGCCCCCCGTCCGCATGAGGCCCTGGAGTGCTTCGGCCGCGTCCTCGGGCTTGTCTCCTTCCGTCTTGAGCCGCATGAGCTCCTTGTATGCGAAGCGGTCATTGGGCTCGAGCGAAAGGAGCTTCTCATAGGCAGTCACCGCTTCGGAGGTGTGGCCTTCCTTGGCCTCGGCCGCAGCGAGCCCCCGGAGAAGCCACGGGTCGTCGGGAAAGATCTCGAGCGCGGCCCGCGCGGTGGCCGCGGCATCGGACGAGGCGCCGAGCTTCGATTTCGCCATCACCAGGCGCGAGTAGTGGTACCGGTTCGGCCTTCGATCGACGAGCTCGCGGAAGCGCTCCGCCGCCTCCTCGAAATCGCGCGCCTCGAACGCGAGCTCCGCGGTCTCCGAAAGCACGGAATCGTGGAAAGGCTCGAGACGCCTCGCGCGGTCGAGAAGCGACCGCGCCTCGTCGAGCTTCTTCAGCCGCCTCTCGATTCCCGCCGCGAGAGCGAGAAGCTCGGCGCTCTCGGGAAAGCTCCGCAGGCCCTCGAGGGCCTGCTCCTCCGCTTCAGCAAGCGACTTCGAGGCGATCAGGCTTCGAAGGGAGCTCACGAGTCGCCGGATCTCGGAAAAGGCAGCCATGCAGCAGATACGATAACGTCATTGGACGTCCGATGGCGAGCGGACGCGGTAGGCGCGCTCGACGAGGGCGGCCATCTCCGGGCCTCTCCTGTAGGGTTGGATCCACCGATTCCCCCGTTCTTTCCACGAGGGGTTCGCCCGACGCCGGTGGCCGCGCAAATCGGCCGCGGGCTCAGGAGACGCCTTGGCGGGGCCTACGGTGACGCTGACTCAGAACTCTCGATTCCAAGAGCTGCGATTAACGCTTCGTCCAGTTGGCGGAGTTTCGCGGGCGAAAGCGTTCCTACGAAGTCGGTTAGAGCCGGCTTGGGAATGCTTACAAGCTCGTCGCAATGGAGGGCGCTTTCATGCTTGAGCCCCTCCTCGATGCCCACCGGCACCTGCGTGGATAGACCGTGGCGCACGGAGTAGACGGGTGCGCACATCACGATCGAGAAATTTCGAGTCGATCAAGACTTGACGACTCAGGACGGCGAACACTCGTGATTTCTTCGGCTCTCAGGCCGTCGGCTTCGTCACTCGATAGAGCTCACCGCGCCTCAAAGATCCACCTGATACCTCAGCACGTCCTCGGCCTCCTCGTTGAGTTGTTCCGCGTGCCGATTGATCGCCTCGAGGTCCTTCAAATCTCGGGATCGGCGCGCTTGGCGGAGAACGCTTTCTCGAAGCAGCCGCTCAATCGTCTCCGAGCGGCTCCCACCCTTGGGCGTCAGGCGGTCGACCGCCTTAACGACTCCTTCCGACAGTGTGATGGACGTCTTACGTTTCATACTCCTATAGTAGGATACACCTTCTCCCGGCGCAGTCGTCGGAGGGAAATGGATGTGATCACCTTCCGGAAAGCGGCTTGGCGGATTCGGCATTCCCTTCGGTCGACTTGCGCTGGGACGCCCAGGGATAGGGACCGGGCATCACAACATCCTTCGCTTCGAACAACAGCTCCACGATGCGCTCGAAGGATTCCCCGCTGGTGGCGCGCTGATAGATGTTGTGGGTCTTGTGAGCGAGAACCAGGTCGAGCGAGGGGAACACCGTGATCCACTGACCCACGGCGCCCCGTGCCGTGTAGGCGCCGTCGAAGGGCCCAATCGCCTTGGGACCGTCCCAGACCCACCACATGTACCCGTAGCCGAAGTAACCGTCCCGGCGATCGATGGGGTTCATCTCCTCCACCGGGGTCACGACACTCGTGATGCGACGGGCCCAGTCCTTGGAAATGACCTGCCTCCCGTTCCAGTTGCCCTCGTGGAGCATCAGGTATCCCATGCGCGCCATGTCCCGAGTGGAGACCCAGATCGGATAGGCCGGGTACTTGGAGACCGTGAGGTCGCCCGCTTTGTGCTGGGCTGTGCGGTCCCAGTCTTCGAACTGCAGAGGGATGGCGAGCTGGGCCTGGAGCTCGTCGTAGATATCTCGTTTCGTGACGTGCTCGAAGACCGCGCCCGCGGCATTGAAGTCCCAGTTGCTGTAGAGCATGTAGGTTCCGGGCTTCTGAGACCCCCGGGTCGGCGCCTTGTCCAGGTCGTCGCCCGAGTAGGAGGCGGGATGGTAGACGCCGGAGCGGGCAGTGATGAGGTCTTCGATCGTCGCTTGCTTCTCGACTTCGAGGAGCCCCCCGATGTCATCGAAACCCAGATCGGAAAGCGTCGTTTCGAGGTCGATAGTCCCATTCTCCACCCAGTATCCGTACAGCATGGCGAGGATGCTCTTGCGGACCGAGGCCACGTAGGAGAGCTCCTCGATGTCTCCGAACTGATAGACGACTCGCCCCCGGTCCACCACCACGAGGCCCGTCGTGTTCGAGTCGTCCCGAATGAAGCTCGTCGTCTTCTCGAGCGATTCCGGAGACCAACCATAGGTTTTCAGATCGCCCTTCTCGACGTGCTCCCAGGTCTCGGCAGGGAAGACCGACTCGGCGGAGACCTGTGCTTCGGCGGGAGCCAAGAACACGGGAGTGTGGATGACGAGAAAGAGAGCCAGGCTCAGAGCTGAAGACCGAACATATTTCATTGCTTTTCTCCTATGCGGGTCTCGAGTCGAGGAGCGATTATCGAGGTCCGGCGGAGAGCAAGTCAACCTAATCGTCCGAGCGCAAACTGGGTTCCCCCAGGTTGCCGGCGCGGCGGGCAACGTGCTAGCTTTCCCTCTCGGAGGCGCCTGATGAGCCGGATCACGTTGAAGGTGAACGGAACGACGCACAGCGTGGACGTCGAGCCCTCGACACCGCTTTTGTACGTCCTGCGCGACGATCTCGATCTGCACGGACCGCGGTTCGGCTGCGGGCTCGGTCAATGCGGCGCCTGCACGGTGATCATCGCGGGCGAGGCCGTGCGGTCCTGCGTCAGGCGGGTCTCGACGGTGGCCGATGCGGAGATCACGACCCTCGAGGGGCTTTCGGTGAACGGCACGCTCGACCCGGTGCAGCAGGCGTGGATTGACGAGCAGGTCCCACAATGCGGCTTCTGCCAGAACGGGCAGATACTGACTGCGAAAGCGCTCCTCGATCGCAGCCCCACTCCCACCGATGCGGAGATCCGCGAGGCGATGGCGAGAACGTTGTGCCGCTGCATGACGTACTACCGCGTGCAGGCGGCCATCCGGCGCGCGGCGAAGGCGACCGCGCCTTCGCAGGCGAATGGGCCTTCGAATGCGAATGGGCCTTCGAATGCGAATGGGGAAGAGTGACGATGTCGCACAACACGAGCCTGTCCAAAGCCGTCGAGGACGCCGTGGAAGAGGGGAGCGCGTCTCGCCGGGACTTCCTCAAGACCTCGGGCTTCCTCGTCGTCGGAGTGGGCGCCCTATCGATGGCCGGCCCGCTCTCCGCGGCCGTTCAGGCGCCTGCCGCGGGGCCGGCCCCTGGCCCGTATCCCGATCCTGACTTCCGCCAGCTCGACTCCTGGATCGTCATCCGGGAGGACAATACGGCGACGTTCTACGTCGGTAAGACCGACCTCGGACAAGGAACGGGGACTGCGTTCCGCCAGGTCATGTCGGATGAGCTCGATATCGCCTACGACAAGACCCGCTGCGTCATGGGCAGCACCGATGTCACGGTCGATCAGGGAGGCTCTGGCGGCTCGGATGCGCTCCAGACCGACGGCTGGCCGATGCGGCGCGTCGCGGCCGAGGCGAGGCGCGTCCTTCTCGAGATGGCGTCCGCGAAGTTCAGTGTCCCCGTCTCGGAGCTCACCGTCCGCGACGGCGTCGTCTCCGTGAAGGCCGACCCCACGAAAGCGATCACCTACGGCGAGCTGATCGGAGGCAGGCGGTTCAACGTCACGCTGTCGGGGGAGGATGTGAACTCGGTCAAGGGCCGGGCCAGTCTCAAGCCGGTGCAGGAGTTGAAGAACGTCGGCCAGTCGCCCCCACGCGACGACATTCCCGCCAAGGTAAACGGCTCGCTGAAGTGGGCCGTGGATGTGAAGCTCCCCGGCATGGTCCACGCGCGCAACGTCAAGCCGCCGGTCGCGGGGGCGACGCTCGTGAGCATCGACGAATCCACTGTCCGCGGTATTCCCGGGTTCGTCCGCGTGGTCAGCAAGGGAAACTACGTGGCCGTCGTCTGCGAGCGCGAAGAGCAGGCCATCCGCGCGGCACGGGAGCTGAAGGTCGACTGGCAGAAACCCGCCGCCGCTTCGTTCCCGCGTTCCGAGGATCTCTTCACCTACCTGCGCGGCGCCACGCCGGCGTCCAGCGAAAAGCCGCAGGTCGTGGGCGACCCCGACGCCGCGTTCGCGGCCGCGGCCAGGATCATCGACGCCGACTACGAGGTGCCGTTCCAGGGTCATACGGCGTTTGGGCCCGCGCACGCCACGGCGGATCCCTCGAACGACCAGATGACGATTTACTCCAACGACATGAAGTCGTACGGCCTCCGCAACGGTGTCGCGAAGTTCCTCCAGATGCCCCGCGATCGCGTGCGCGTCGTGTGGATGGACGGCCCGCAGGCCTACGGCCGCACCGCCGCAGACGATGCGGGGTTCGAGGCCGCGTTTCTGGCAAAGGAGATTGGCCGTCCCGTCCGCGTGCAGTGGTCGAGAGAAGAGGAGACGGCGTGGGATACCAAGGGCCCCGCCTACGCCGTGAAGATGCGGGGCGGCCTGGACCGGCAGAGGAGTCTCGTCGCGCTCGAGTACGACGCCCGCGCGGCGGACCACAACCATCTGGGCTACAACGAGCACGACACGGTGCTAATCGCGCAACTCGCGGGCATCCATCGCGCCGAGCCGGCTCGAGGCCGGGCGTCAATCCCTTACGACCAGTACACGATCCCGAATCGCCGGATGCTCGCGAGCGTGGTCGCCTTGCCGCTCGTGTGGGAGACGCCCCTTCGGACCGGGAACCTCCGGGACCCCGATGGGCCGCAGGTGACGTTCGCCCTCGAGTCGTTCATCGACGAGCTGGCCGCCGCGGCCGGGGCCGACCCCGTCGAGTTCCGACTACGACTTCTCTCCACAGGCACCGACGATGACGAGGGATTCCGGCGGGCACGTTCTCTTGCCGTGATCAAGGCCGCGGCGGAGGCGTATGGGTGGGACGCCCGTTCGTCGCCGAAGCCGGCGGTGAGCGGCGACATTCTCACCGGCCGCGGCATCGCCTATTCGTATCGCAGCCAGACCATGGTGGCCCAGATTGCCGAGGTCGAGGTGAACCGCCGCACGGGCCACGTCTGGGCGAAGCGGCTCGTGTGCGCCCACGACTGCGGCCTGGTGGTGAATCCCGAGGCGCTCAAGCGCACGGTCGAGTGCGGGATGCTGCACTCGCTCAGCCGGGCGCTTCGCGAAGAGGTGCAGTTCGACACCGAGAAGGTGACCAGCGTGAACTGGTCGTCGTCTCCGACCCTGACCCACGCCGATATCCCCGAGCGCATCGACGTCGTACTGGTGAACGGCGATCCAAACCCGGAGCGGCCCGACCTGCCGCACTACGGGGCAGGGGAGGCCACATGCAAGCCGACGCTCGCGGCGGTGGCGAACGCCATCTTCGACGCAACCGGCGTGCGGCTGCGGCGAGTGCCGTTCCGGGACGAACGCGTGCTTACGGCGCTCCGAGCTGCGGGAGTCTGAGGGGCGTCGGTCGGCAGTCGAGCGCGAGAGCACCTCCCCTCATGCGCGGCCTGCCGATTCCCGCCGGGCGCGCTGAATCTCGCGATGCGCCACCGCGAGCGGAGCGTCGTCCTCCAGCACGCGCTGCCCGTTGCGGCGTAGTTCCCCCATAAGCTCTTCCCGGCCACCGGTGACGCGCTTGACCGTCATCGGCACAGAGGGGATGGGCACAGAGGGCGGCTCACCCTCGGGAAACTGCAGCGAGAATTCGACGAAGAGGCGATGTTCCTGAACGATGTCTCCCCACAGGCTTGCTCGGTCAGTCCGAACCAGGATCGGCTCACAATGGGCGCAATGGGAGTAGACGCACACCTCGGCCGGCGGTGATACGCGCTCAAGCCGATACCGAATCTCGTGAACCACCTCGTCGCCGGTGATACGCCAGCCGGACCGCTCGTCTCCGTCACTTTCGTCGCGCCAGGAGCCGCCCGCCGCGCGAACCACACGGCCGCCCCGGATGAGATAGGTGCTCATCGACGGGTCGGGAAAGCTCTTCGTCTGCAGACCGCCTAAGGGATGGCCGGCCGGACAAGCGAGAGGCTCGTCCAAGATGATGACGTTGTCGAACATACCCATTCAATCCTCCTTCAGTCTGCGCTCCTTGCGTATTCCGGGCGCGCAACTACTTTTTCGCTCGACCCGCGCCGCCCCGCCGAGATGCCGCCACGAGTCTTTCCAAGTCCTCCGCTTCAATCTGGTCGGAGGTCGTTTCCAACAGAATCGCGGCGAGTTGCATGGGCTCCACGCGAACCCCGGTCTCTTCTTTCAGGCGCTTCGCGATGCGCTGAAGACGCTCGAGCGTTCGAGGCGCCACCGGGACGAGTCGTTTGTCGCTCCAGCTCGGATCGGTGGGACGTCCACCCCCGTCCGGCACTCGAAAACGCTCCCGCACTTCCGCGGCGAGCTGTGCCGCCCCTGGGTAGCCACCGGTCGAATAAACCTGCCCTCTTTTCTTGGCTCCCAGGCCTTTCGCGATCTTGTCCGTATCGACTCTTCGCTTGGTCATTCAATCCTCGGCCAACCTCGGCCAACCTCGGTCAATCGTCGGAGAAATCGCGGATGGCGAAGTACTCATCTCCGACGACCAACCCCACTTCACCCTGGCTGGCTTCACGCCCCAGGCGACGGCAGAAGGCCCCCAACTCGAAAAGCGCGTCCTCGTCTTCGATCCGCTCGGGAGTGGTGTAGCAGTGAATCACTACCGGTTCGTCGCGCACGACATGGCCGCCACGTTCGTCATCACGCCAGATGCCCTTCGCTCGCGGGTAGGCGGTAGCTCCACCGAAGACCGTACCGAACGTCTCCAGTGCCGCGTCGATCCAGTAATCTTGATCCACCGGTGTCACGCCGTCCCGCTCGACGCTCGGAACAAAGAGAACGACGAGTACGCTCTTGCGCTCAACGGATATCCCGGCGACCTCCATCCGCGATCAATATAGATCGCACTGACTCGCTCGTCAAGTCCTTTTTTTCGCCCGCATTGTGCTGTGTCCTACGTGCCGGGTCATCCGCGAACGCGTCCATTTTCTCGTGATGTGCGTCGGGACGAGCCAGGTTCCAACCTCCTTCATCGTGGAGCTGGGTGCCTCAGGCAGGTGTTCCGGCCAGACGACTCCCGGTGAGGTTCACAGGGTCGGCCGCGGAGATCTCGAGAACCTCTTCCAGACCTCGTCTGGTGGCGAGCCGCGAAACGGAAACCGCGTGCTGCGGCCTGACGCCGTGCGTTGGCGAAGGTGATTTCAGCGCTTCGGCGTCAATTCGAGCAACCGCCCGGTGCTGTCCTCCTCCTCGTCCTCGAGAACCCAGAGCGAGCCGCTCGGTCCCTCGACGACGGAACGAATCCGCGCACCCATGTCGTAGCGCTCGACCTCCCGGGCACGGTCGGAGTCGAGCTCGACGCGCACGATCGCCTGCGACGAAAGCCCGGAGATAAAGGCATCGCCGCGCCAGTCGGAGAACAAGTTGCCGCGATAAATCATCAGGTTCCCGGGCGAGAGGACGGGGGTCCACCAAGCGGCGGGCTTCTCGAATTCCGGATGTGTGTCATGGTCCGGTATCACCCGGTCGTCGTAATGGTCGCCGTTCGAGACGATCGGATAGCCGTAATTCTTTCCCCGCTGGATCCGGTTCAGCTCGTCGCCGCCTTTCGGCCCCATTTCGATCTCCCAGAGCTGACCGTCGAGACCGAAGGCAAGGCCCAGCACGTTGCGGTGGCCCAGCGACCAGATCTGCCGATAGACCCCCTCATCGTCGACCAGCGGGTTCTCGTCGAAGTAATGGACGAAGGGATTGTCGTCCGGAACCGAGCCGTCATCGCGCAGGCGCAGAACCTTTCCCAGGTTCGCCTGCATGTCCTGGGCCGGGGTGAACTTCTGGCGGTCTCCCGACGAGATCCAGAGGTACCCCTGATCGTCGAACAAAAGTCGGTGTCCGTAGTGGCCGTAGCCGACGACCTTGGGATACTGGCGCCAGATGACTTCGAAGTGGGTCAGCTGTCCGCCGCGCGGGGTCTCGTTGAGCACCGCCCGGGCGACCGCCGCGCCGCGGACGTCGCCCACACCGGATTCAGCGTAGCTCAGATAGATCCGGTGATTCTCGGCAAAATTCGGATGAAGCGCCACGTCGCCCAGGCCTCCCTGGCCGCCGTAAGCGACGTCCGGCAGACCGCCGATTCTCCGGGACGTCTTACCGTCCTCCGTGACGAGAAAGAGGTTGCCCTTCCTCTCCGTCACCAGCATGCGCCCGTCCGGCAGGAACGCCAGGGCCCAGGGCTCGTCGAAGGAGGTAATCACCTTGACCTCGAAGGGCAGGCTCGTCTGTGCTTGCGCGAACGCCGCGATGAAGGTGCTCATCCCGATCATGAAGAGTCGTCTAGCCATTCCTAGCCTCGTTGGTTCTGGTTTTCGACAGGTCGATATCGATGCTTCCGTGCATTCCGGGCATCCACTCTAGCGAATGACGGGAGGCGGCGCCATCCACCAGACGCGGGTGTCCTCAAGTCGCGACCAGAACGCCGTTCGCTGGAGGTTCGTGCCTCGAGCGTTCTTGACAGCCCAAAGTCGTCCATGGTTCACTGCCCGTCATGAGAGGCGAGCGCTCCATCCCGAAGCTTCTCCTTACGACTCGAGCCTTCTGGGCCGCGGCCTGCGCGCTCGGTCTGTCGATGGTCATCCCGTTGCTGGCCCAGGCATCACCCGGCGAGGAGCAGGCGCCCAGACAACAGGCCCGGGTCCCAACGAGCCACGCCGCGGTGCACGAGGGCCCGGGTTCGGGCTCGGCGCTTTATGTGCTGGTCCCACGGGACACCGTGCTCCCCGTCATCGGGCGACGGGGAGAGTGGGTTCAGGTGGAGCTTTCGCCGGAGTTGAGGAAGACCGGGATCGTCATCCGCTGGTACGAGGGGAAGCACGTACTCGTAAGGCGGGGCCGCAGCATCACCATCGGGGACGAGAAGAGCGGCTGGATGCACGACTCGACCGTCGAGATCACGGACGTGGGCGCGCGATGAAGGCGTCTTATCTGTAGGTCCTGCGGCCGACCATCCTGCCGACGAGCTTCGCCGGGTCGGCATTCGGCTTCGGACGGAACATCTGAGTCCGGTCGTTCTCGATCTCGCTGAGGTACAGATTCCCCTCTTCGTCCACCTCGATCTGGTGCGCGCCATTGAGCTGGCCGGGAAGAGCGCCGTGCTCGCCGATATCCAGGATGTAACGCCCGTTCAGGTCGTACTTGACCAGCCTGTCCGTCGTCCAGTCCGCCACCCAGATGAAATCGTCCTCGGTGACGATGTGGGCGAGCACCTGCGAGTTGTGACCCGTGGGCCACATCTCCAGGAAGTTCCCGTCCTCGTCGAAGACCTGCATCCGGCTGTGCTCGCGGTCGGCGACGAACAGCCGGCGGTCCCGGCTGACGCCGATGCTGTGGACGGACCAGAACTCGTTCGGACCCGGATTGGCAGGGTCCACCGGCGGCTGGCCCCAGTCCTTGATGAACTTGCCGTCGGGGCCGTACTTGGCCACGCGCGTGCCCGCGTAGCCGTCCGCGACGAAGAACGTGCCGTCGGGAAGCCAGCAGATGTCCGTCGGGCGGCTGAAGTTGTTCGGGCCGCGTCCGGGGACGCCTCGTTCGCCCAGCGTCTTCACCAGGCGGCCGTTGTTGGTGAAGACGTTGATCTCGTGCATGTCGTCGTCGACGATCCAGAGGTGCCTCTCGGGATCGTAGGGGTTCATCAAGAGCTTGTGCGGGCCGCGAGAGACTTCCCCGAGTCCCGTGCCCCTCCCGGGCGCGAGGTACGAATCGTGCTGGAGCCACTCCTCGATGGTGTTGCCCTCCCGGTCCACGGCAAAGATGATGTGGTGCCGCCGCGTGTCGTAGCCGAGGGTCTCGCCGGCGTAGGGGCGCCTCCCCGTGTTGGTTCGGGGCGGATCGAGAAGAGACGCGTAGATCCACGGCGGCGCGCCGGGAGGAAGCTCGATCTCGCCGCGCTGCCCGACCCAGACCTTGTCGACGCTCTCCGCCCAGACCCCCGAGGCCGAGCCCCAGGTCCAGCCGTCGTGTGAGAGATCGTCGTCGGGCAACGGTTTCGGCCAGGGGTAGACGACCTCGTAGTCGCCCAGATCCACCTTCTGGATGGTTGGCGTCTGAGCCGACTCGGTCTCGGGGGCGGCGCTCCTGCCACTCGCGGCCAGAACGGCCGGCAACCCCAGCGCCAAGAGAACCACCAGCAGAGAACTCCTCACGTCCACTTCACCTCCGAGGAACCGCACGACGTTCCCATCTTTGCGGTTCAGCTGTCAACCGCGGCCTTCCTCCTCGACCTCGACGTTGCCGAACGCGCGGCAGACGAGCGAGAGGAAGAGGACGCCGAGCCCTTCGCTCGAGAGCTTTCCCACGTCTGGCCGAAACGCCTGGAGCGCTCCCGTACCTCTCCCCGGCGGCTCTCGACCCTTCGCGTTCCCCCGCGGGTGCTGCGAGGACGGCGTTGTCCCGGAGGAGGCAACTCTTCCCAAGAAACTGAGGCCGACCCCCTGCGCTCGAGCTCGTCGAGCATCTCGGGGAACCAAACTCGCTGGGCGTCACCGGAGGCCATGATCTCCGTGGATCCTAACCGCTTCACCGACCCCGGTTTTGCCAACCGCGCTTGTCGAGCCACTCTCTCAGCCGAAGCGAGGGTCACTTCTTGCGGCTAGCTTCTTGGGGTTGGACTTCGTTTTGACCTTCTTCTTGGTGGTTCTGGCTCTCGGCTCCTTCTTGGTCTGTTTCCTCTTGGCCGGCGCTTTGACCTCCGGGGATGGCGCACCCAGATAGATGTCGATACCGAAGACCGACGACAGCTCGTCAGCAGCGAGCCGGCCTTTCCGCGCTTTTCCTTCCGTTGGCGGCCGGTCGACGGCGGCCGCAACCATCTCGGTGGGGTCGACGCCGCGCAGGGTGAAGAGCAGCTCAGGCTGGTGATCGAGGCGCGAGCCCACTCCATAGAGCGTCGCCGCCACGTGTTTGCACATGACCGCCCAGTCCGGGCACGAGCAACTGAGCGAGATCTCCCGGGGGGAAGGGAACAGTCCCTCTCCCTTGCGGGTCACGATCTCCATCACGCCCTTGGAGAGGGAGCCCCGCAGCAGCTCGACCAGCGAGTCGATCTTGCCCGCGCACTCGCCCTTGATGTCGGTCCAGCGGTTCGTCGCCAGGGGTTTCATCTGGATATCCACCTTGTAAATGGAGGAGCCCCTGACGAGAGAGCGCACGCGCCCCGCCTCGATTTGAAGATCGAGCACCGAACGGTGGCGCACATAAGTCCGGCCGCGAGGCAGTCGGTTCGAGTAGTCGCTGTACGACTCGAGGTTCTTGCACCAGGCGATACCCCAGAAGGTGGCTGCGATCGTGCGGCCCACGATCTCGACCGGGGAGAGCTCGCGACCGCGTGGTTTCATCTTGGCGAGCTTGTTCGCGGCCAGGCGGCGGCGCTCCGTCACCGAGACGTAGGGGCGAAAGTCGCCATACGAGTACCTGCCCATGGGCTCACCTCACGCTGTTCTCGCCGTCGACAGCGCTCGTCAGGTCGAGGGACACCATCGAGATCAATTCATCGTTGCTCATCTCTGTCAAGGCCGACTCCGCGCCGCCAGAGAGGACCTCGTCGGAGAGCTTCCGTTTGGAGGCGATCATCTCGTCGATGCGCTCCTCCACGGTGCCCCGGCAGACGAACTTGTGAACGAGCACGTTTTTCTTCTGGCCGATGCGAAAGGCGCGGTCCGTGGCCTGGCTTTCGACCGCCGGGTTCCACCATCGGTCGAAGTGGATGACATGAGACGCCGCGGTCAAATTGAGCCCGGTACCGCCGGCTTTCAGAGAAAGGACCATGAACGGCACCCGGTCGTTTTCCTGAAAGCGGTTTACCAGGCCCTGGCGCTTTTCGACTGGCGTTCCGCCATGCAGCACCAGACCGCTCTCTCCGAAGACCTCGCTCAGAAACCGAGATAGCGGCGCCGTCATCTCTCGGAACTGGGTGAAGACCAGCACTTTGTCCTGGCGCGAGGCGATGGACTCGCAAAGCTCGCGCAAGCGGATAAGCTTGCCGCTGTCTTCGGATTCATAGCTCCCGTCGCCAAGCCACTGGGACGGATGATTGCAGATCTGCTTGAAGCGCATCAGAAATGCCAGGACCACACCGCGCCTCTTGATGCCGTCGAGCTTCTGGATGGTCTCCTTCATCTCATCGACCGACTGCTGGTACAGGGCGGCCTGGCGCCTGCTCAGCAGGCAATAGGCATTGACCTCGGTCTTGTCGGGCAGATCGGCAATGACCCTCTTGTCGGTCTTGAGCCTTCTCAGAATATACGGCTGCACCAGCCGGCGCAGCGTCGCGTAGCCTCCTTGCCTGCCCGACGCCATGGACTTGCACAGCGCATTGAACCCCTTCACTGTGCCCAGCAGCCCCGGGTTCAGGAAGTCGAAGATCGACCACAGATCGCCGAGCCGGTTCTCAACCGGTGTCCCGGTCAGGGCCAGACGCCACCTCGAGTCCAGTGCCTTCACCGCCCTGGTCTGCTTGGCGCCGGGGTTCTTGATAGCCTGGGCCTCGTCGAGGATTACGTTCCGCCAGCCATACGACTTCATCCACTCCGTGCGCATGACGGTGCCGTAGGTGGTGATCACCGCGTCTCTGGCATCCACGTCCTTTTTCGGCAGCGTTTTGAGCTCGGGCGAAGGGATGCGCGACGGGTGGGCGATGAGCACTTTCAACTCGGGCGCGAAGCGTTCAATCTCCATACGCCAGTTGTCGACGAGCGAAGCGGGCACCACCAGAAGGTCGGTGCCCTTCTCGGTGTTGCTCCTGTCGCGCCGGCTCATGGACAGCAGGCCGAGCACCTGGATGGTTTTTCCCAGGCCCATGTCGTCGGCCAGGCAGCCGCCGAGCTCGAGACCGCGGAGGGTCGAAAGCCACTGCACCCCGAGCTTCTGGTAGGGGCGAAGCTCGCCCCGCAGACCGGCGCCCGAATCGATCTCGGCTCGTAGCTCGGGCGAGCGCAGAGCGTCGAGCCTCGACGAGAGCCATTTTCCGGCGATGACCTCCGACCATTCCGGCCGGTCGTCCTCCGCGCTGTCCGTGCCGCCGCCATCGAGCCGCGCGCCCGCCAGCATACGCATGGCCTCGCCGAAGCTGACTCCACCCGCCTGGACTTGGTCCTGAACGTCACGCCACCGATCGAGAACCGCGCCGAGCTTGTCCCGGTCCACCTCGACCCACTTCCCCTTGATCAGCAAAAGACCCTCGCTGGCCGCGAGGAGCCTCTCGACTTCCTTGGCCGACAGGTTCTCGCCGTCGAGGGTCAGCTTCACGTCGAAGTCCAGGAGCGCGTCCATGCCAAGCGTCGATGGCGCCTTGCCACCTACCGAGATCGAGACTTTGGGACGGGGGCGACTTGCCGCGCGCCACCAGTCGGGCATGCGCACGACCAGACCGGCTTTCTCGTAGAGCGCGATCTCGCGGAGAAAGCGATGCGCCTCCCCGGGCGTCCAGGACAGCGGGTGGTAGATGTCGCCGGAGTCGACGAGCTCGCGAATGAACGCGCTCTCTTCGGCCGCTCGCGACAGGGGAGAGAGGAGCAGAAGCAGCTTCTGTCGGTTCCTGGCCCCGGCGTAGTCCTTCAGCGCCCGCCCGAGGGGCAGGTGCTGGGCCTTGGCCTGCCTCGAGATCTCGTCAACGTAGGTCGCGATGAACGCGAAGGGATACTCCGGGTCGCGCTTGTTCTCGGCCAGGTGGAAGCAGACGCGGCCGACCACGTTCCAAACCGAGCTCTGCTTCTTCAGGTATCCCTGGAGTCCATCCTCGAACCTTGCCGACTCGGCGGCGAGGGCGCTGCCGATATCGGACCAGATCTCGCCGAGCATCGAGGGCGTGATGAGCTCGGCGCCGTGCATGGGCGGAGCCGCCTGGGTGAAAGCCGCTAGCTCGTCCGGGGCGGGCTCGGGCACGACCAGAGACTTCGGGTCTGACGGGTCCAACGCCCCGCAGGCCCTGGCTACGAGGGCCTTGCCGATGTCACGCCAGTACGCGAGCGTCGGGTGAAGCTCGGTATTCAGCTCTCCCGCGCCCAGGTTGAGCACCCCGTGCCCGCGACTGATTTCGAACGCTCGGAGGATTCGCTTTTGGGAGGCGGTCGACAACAGAGGACCATCATCCGACGAGCCGGCGTAAACGTCGATGCGCCCACTCGGGGTCAACTGGCAAAGAAGGGTGCCGCTGGCTTCGGGGGCTCTGTCGAGGGAAAGCTGCATCATGCTCCATAAACCCGCGAGTGCGGCAGACTCTCGGCAAGGACCCGCTCTTCTTTAGCGGACGAAGGTGGATGGAACGGCCCCTTGCCCGGCCACACGAAGTGCCTCGAATAGGCTTCTTCGAGCCTGGGATCCGCGGTCTTGGTAAATCGGAGGCGCTGCTTCGGACCCTTGCCCGGATTGGCGAGTTCAAAAGAGTGCAACGGACTCGACCTCCATGGAACATGGCAAGAGCGGACGCTTACCCTCAGCATCGTCGGAAAGCTCGTTTCTCGGATTTCCCGGCCGGCGGAGGACGTTGACCGCGACCTTGACGATGTTCGCCTCGTAGCGCTCGCCCTCGACCACTAGTTCCGTCCATCCCTCCGGGATGCGGGGATAGATGGAGCGCTCCAGTCCCCACAACGGTCAATGCACGGTCTGCGGCACCCCGCGCGCCGCGGGCTCCTCCCAGCTCCGGCCGCGCCGGACGTCCTCCAGGCAGAAGCGCACGCCCTGGTTGTCATTCGGGTTGAGCGAGAGGATCCGCTCGAACACCTCCCGCGCTTGCGCGAGCTCTCCGAGCTGCCAGAGGCAAAGCCCATAACCGTGCAGGCAGCGCAGGTACGGGCGGTTTTCGATGTGCCCCCAGATCAGTACGCCGTCGAACGCTGTTGGAAGCGAGAGCTCCCCAATGCGCATCCCGATCTCGTAATGAAGGACCGCTCGCTCGGGTGCCCAGTCGAACTCGAGGTTGCCGAGATGGGCATGCGCGTCGATGCAGCGGAGGTCGGTCGACAGCACGTCCATGAGGAGCTGTCGCGCCCCTTCACGGTCGCCCGCCTCGGCGAGCTCCGCCGCGTCGCATTTCGGGTTCTCCTCGGCGTCGAGCCATGGAAATGCACCCCACGCGATCGGATCCATCACGAATCCGGGGCGGGGCTGCGCGGTCAGCTTCCGCCAGAGCGGCGCGTAAGGGTCCGGGCTGCGAAAGGGCTCGTAGGCGGAGCGCAGATCCTCGAGCTCACCGCCGCTGAGAGGGAGCGGCTCCAGGCGCAGCTTCTCGACGGCGATACGCGGGCTCTCCATCCGGCCGCTCGCGTAGGCATCGTCGCGCCACGTCCACCGGGTCTCGATTAAGAGCGTGACGAGGTGCCCGGGCACGACGTCCCAGACGTCGCCCGATCGGAACGTGACCTGGCCCTCCTCACCAAGGATGCGAACGCGCGCGGAGCTCCGGTTGACTTTGAGCACGACGGCGTCGGCGTTCATGCTCTCGCTTGGGTGCGCGTCGAGGCCAAGGAGGGCGGCTCGCTCGCGCATCACGTGGGCCCGTGCCCCCGTGTAGGACTCGCCAGTCTTCTCCTGGCGCTCGCGAATGATTCTCTTCAGGTCTCGGCGGGTCGTCATCGTCGTTCTCCTCGCTTCGCGCCGCCTCGGCCCCCGCCCTCGGCTGCGCAACGAAGATCACACGATGATCGAGACGGAGGAGTTTGCTCCCCTTTGCCCCGGTCGAGGGATCCCGCGGGGGAGGACCCAT
This sequence comes from uncultured Acidobacteriota bacterium, assembly GCA_964553925.1. Lineage (GTDB taxonomy): Bacteria > Acidobacteriota > Vicinamibacteria > Marinacidobacterales > SMYC01 > DAISKN01. The sequence goes on along the minus strand of CAZKNR010000107.1, from coordinate 3,758 downwards.
TGGGGTTCGGCGTCGCTTCCGCCGTGACGGGAAACATCGCACGCACCCCGACTCCATGTCAACCGCCTCGTTGCCCGAGGGGCCCCGAGGGAAACGCGGCGTTTGATCGAAGCTGACCGAAAAGCGCAGGATCGGCAGATCGAGGTGAAGGGCCTCCTCGACTCCGAGATCGAGCTTCGCCACTGGGTGGACCTCGGTGGAAGCAATCGGCTCCCGATCTCGAGAGCCGGCGCCTTCCGGGTGTAGCTGCGATTGCGGGGAAATCCCGAAGAGCCGGATCCGGATCGATCAGCGCCGGTGGAAGAGACGCTCGGTCCACGGCTCGCGCAGATCGGCCGCGATCTGGGGGTTTCGAGCGGCTCCCAGTTAAAGGTCGAGCTCGCGGACGCCATCCTGGTTCAAGACGGCGCTCTGATCCGGAACCTTACGGCCGAAGATCTGGAGCTGCTGCTGAGTTGAGATGCGGGCCTAGCACTCGCCTCGGAGCAAGCGCTCGAACGCCTCGACGTTTCCCATCGCCCTATGGTGTCGTTCACCGGGTTGTCCCTCCAGAAGGCGCTGGATGTAGCGAAAGGAGATGTAGGGGTCGTCGCTGACGTGCGATCTGGGGAAATACTGCAGTCCGAGAGTGAGCCCGCAGGGAGCGAGGACTACGACACCAACTCGCCCGTCGGGGAAGTCACGTTCTCCCATCTTAGGGAACAGGTCGCCGCGCGACCAGCACGAGGGAGGTCTCCCGCCACGGGTCTCGTCTATACGAATTAAAGGGAGGTACAATGACGACAATGTCGAGGCCAATGGAGACTCTCGAGCAGCGCCGGTTCACAGTCGAGGAGTACCACCGGATGGGCGAGGCCAGCATCCTGGCACCGGGTGAGCGGGTCGAGCTCATCCGGGGAGTCATCCGTCAGATGAGCCCCAAGCGCCGGAAACACGTTGTCGCGGCCATGAAGACCTTCAGGGTCCTCGACAAGGCGCTCGAGGGCCGCGCGACCGTGTATCTGGAGGCGCCGCTCGGTCTAGAGGATCTGGATTCCGAGCCCGAGCCCGACATCGTCGTGTGCTCCAACCCCGATGTCGAGTCGTATAGAACGACGGAAACCAAACCCCTTCTGGTCATCGAGCTCGCGGATTCGTCGCTCCGATACGACATGACCGAGAAGGCGGCGCTGTACGCCGCGGCCCAGATTCCGGAGTACTGGGTGGTGAATCTCGTGGACCGAGTGCTGGAGGTGCACCGAAGGGCCGTGAACGGAGCTTACGAGGTGCGGAACCGCCTTACCGGCGACATGCGGGTTTCTCCGGAAGCGTGGCCGGAAGTAGACCTCGACGTATCCTCGTTGTTTCCGAAAGTGCGTGAATCGCCGGGCCGAGGGAGGATTCGGACTCCAGAACTCGACCTTATCCGTGTAATCCCCATTCGGGGACGACGAGAGGAGGAGTCGTGGATAAGGCAAAGAAGCCGCCCTGGAATTCTGGCTGACCATGAAGCAGCGGGTGCCAGTTCACCCGCGTCATGGAGCGCTGTCATCGCGCCCTCGGGGGGAACCGGTGGGACCGGCGGAGTGCCTGGAGATCATCTGCCGTAACTACTTGGAACGGCCCAAGGATTCGTGGGGGCCGGCTTGAAAAGTTGCGACGATATGCCAGGGTAGCATAATTGGTAGGACGTATGAGAGCATATCGATTGCAAAAACCAAGGTGCCGGTAACCATAGAGCAGTCCGTGCTCGAGCGAGTCGACCGCGCGTCAGTGGGTATGTCGCGAAGCGAGATTGTGGAACGAGCCCTCAAACGCTGGCTGACCGACCGACGGCGCCTCGAGTTGGAAGAGCAGATTGCAGCGTACTACCTGGATCAGCAGGCGGACGAGGCTGCAGCCGATCGGGAGTGGTCCGAGCTCAGCGCGAATCAGATCGGAAAGACCTGGAGTTGAATCCTCGGCCGCTTCGGGGTTGCCTTTATTGGGTGTCCACCCCCGGGGAACGGACTCGAGAGAAGCGGCCGGCTCTTGTTGTTTCGGTCGATGCCCGGAACAGGCTGGCCAGCGACGTTCTCGTCATCCCGGCGAGCACGGTTCGACGGGATTCTCCAACCCACGTTCGACTGAAGACCGGAGAAGGTGGGGTCCCGAAAAACTGCGTCGTGAAATGCGAGCAGATAACGACTCTCCCCAAGGACCTTTTGAGCGAGCATGCCATGGGTGGAGAACTGTCGAGGCCCCTGATGGAGCAGGTCGAGCGAGGGGTCTTGCGATCGATCGGGATTCCGCTCGATTGACCGAGCGCGGAGCCGTGCTTGTCGAAAGCGCCCTCGCGGGCGCCCAGAAGCGCCTCACGTTGACACCGTTATCGACGGGAGTCTTCGTCGAGCCCAAACTTCTGACCATGACGATTTGAAACCACCGCTCCCGATCCTTGACGACTCGGAACATCTTCTCGTCCGCGCTCCCGGCGAGGAACGGCTCGTAGATCACGATGGGCTGGTGGGTTTGCTCCGCTTTGCATCGAATGCGGTCCCGGATCCATCGGGAGTGAAGAACGCCGCGCGGAGGGCATCGACCGGTCGAGAGATTCTTGAAGGTGATGGGGGAGGCCGAAATGCGCGGGGGAAGAGAAGACTAGCACGAAGAGGAGGACGGAGGATTCGGGTTCTCTTTGTCGTCTCTCTGTGAAAGACCGTGGATGGGGTTCGAGGTACACTTGATTATGCGAGTGGCCACCGGAAGGGTAATCGATGGAAAGGTCGTCGTGGAAGGCGAACCTCTCGTCGAAGGCTCGACAGTCACCGTGTTTCTGCCTGAGCCCGATGAGGAGATCGATCTGACGCCGGTGGAAGAATCCCGGCTGGCGCAGGCGGTTCGAGAGGCGGACGAAGGAGATTTCATCGAGGAGGATGCCGAGCGGTTCCTCGATGAGCTCGACCGGCAATCGTGAAACGTCGTCGGCTGAAGCTCCTCCGACGAGCGTCCAACCAGATATCGGAGGCGGCGGTGTGGTGGTCCGCCAACCGTCCTTCGGCTCCAAAAGCTCTTGTTCCGACCTTCGTCAAGCCCTGAGTAGGCGGGATCGGAGTGAGGTAGCGAAGGTTTGTGATGACGCGAGCGGCGCGCGATCATGCCTCCGTTAGTCGAGAGGCGGGCCGCGGTCCCTGATGAGGGATTCGTGCCTGAAATCCGGGCGCGCTTGACGTTAGTCATGCGTCGCGTTACTATCGTGAACGCTTGATCAAGAGCTTCAAGTGCGCCGACACGCGAGCCCTCTCGAAGGGTGAGCGGGTCAAGCGGTTCGCAAATATCGCGGACGTTGCGCGACGTAAGCTGCGGCAGCTGGAGATCGCGGCGATGCTCGACGATCTACGCGTCCGCCTGGCAATCGTCTGGAGGCGCTGAAGGGTGACCGCACCGGCCAGTACAGCATCCGAGTGAACGACCAGTTTCGTGTGTGCTTCCGGTGGAAGGACGCAGGCGCTGAGGATGTCGAGATCGTTGACTATCACTGATGGAGAACGAGGATGCGTAAGCTCAAGCCAGTGACACCAGGTGAGCTCCTGCGCGAAGAATTTCTGAAGCCGATGGGAATCAGCCAGTATCGTTTGGCGAAGGAGATCGGCGTCCCCGCGCAGCGCATTAGCGACATCGTGGCGGGCAAGCGCGCCATTACCGCCGACACCGACTTGCGCCTATGCCGGTTCTTCGGCCTTTCCAACGGATACTGGCTGCGCGCCCAAGTTCTCCATGACACTGAAGTCGCCGAGCGC
>CAZKNR010000106.1:0-2947 GCA_964553925.1 uncultured Acidobacteriota bacterium | reverse complement strand
GCAATGTGAAGTTACCGTCCTGGAACTTGCGCGCAGCTTTTGGGAGAAGGCCACCATCCTGCACGCCGAGTTTCACCGACCGAAGGACGAGCAGATGCCCGACCGCTATTCGCGGCACTACGCTGATCTAGGAAGCCTTCTCTTGCATCCGGACGCCGCCGCGTTCCTTGCTGACAAAGCGCTGTGCGATCGTGTGGCGGACTGGAAAAGTCGCGTGTTTGCTCGAAGCTGGGCACGTTATGACCTCGCGCGCCATGGCAGCTTCAGGCTGGCCCCCCCCGCGACGCGGCATGCCGTGCTGGCCCAGGACTATGCCATCATGCGCCCAATGTTCCTGCGCGCACCGCCAGAGTTCGACGCCTTGATGCACCAACTGACGGAGGCCGAGCAGTCGATTAACGCGATGTAGATGGGCGGCGCCAGTCGAGGGTGTCGCGGATCTCCTCAGTGGGTTTGAAGTAGGCGTGCCCTTTTTCGAAGAGAACGTGCTTCTTGTGCTCGTCCGGCGTTCCCAGGAGGTGGAAAAGCGGGAGCTGCGACGACTCCAACGGATAACGGTCGTCGTACCGGCCGTTCAACATCAGCACAGGGACGCGCACTCGCGGGGCGAAGTTGAGCTGGTGCGCCTCCGGGAGCTCGTCCCTGAGCCAGAAGCCTCCAGAGTACATTATCGCGGTCTTGAACCGTTTCTCGATCGCCAGCAGGGCCGGCGCGAGAGCTCCGCTTCGCCCATGCTGAAGCCGGCGTAGGCCAGCTTCGCGCCGTCGATGTCGTTTCGCGTCTCGAGGTAGTCGAGCGTTCGTGGCGAGGGAGGCAGCGAGGCCGACTGCTCAGCGCGGTCGAGGGCACTGTCGAGCTACCCCCGACCACGCTGTGGCATCGGCGGTATGCTCAGGGCATGGCCGGATTGAGGTCAGGCCCCGAGGCCCGGTACGTACGGTGGCAAAAGCGGTACCCGCGGGGGATGGCGGGACCTGAACCTCCATCGCTCGGTGAATACGCGATAAACTAGGAGTCCGGGCGGAGATCAGGCAGGGGCACCTTTTCGAAAAGGAAACAAAATGGAAATCCGGCACTATAGGTTCAGCCGAATCACCATGGACCCAGAGAAGTGCTTTGGAAAGCCGTGCATCCGGGGACTCAGAATGCCAGTCGCCTCGATCCTCAGCCACCTTAGCTCCGGCATGAGCGTGGACGACATACTGCGAGAATGGCCGGAACTGGAAGCCGAGGACATCAGCGAGGCGCTGGGATATGCCGCATGGGCAATGGAAGAGAGGGTCGTTCCCGTCGAGGACCTGACCGCCCCATGAAATTCCTGCTGAACATGAATCTGCCGAGAGAACTAGGCACACTGTTGAAAAGCAAGGGTCACGAGTGGAGGCATGCCGGCGACGTTAGCTTGGGCGACGCCAAGGACTCTGTGATCGTTCAGCAGGCTCGCGCCAGCGGGGAAGTCATCGTTACACACGACCTCGACTACGGGCATCTGCTGGCTTTCTCCGGGGAGAACTCGCCGTCGGTGATCATCTTTCGAGTTCGGAATACTCGGGTCGAGCATCTTTTCTCTCGCCTCACTCTGGCATGGTCAGAGATTGAACGGCCACTCGCGGAGGGCGCCATCATCGCCATGGAAGATGCAACGCTGCGCATTCGAAGGCTCCCCATCGACCGCGACGATCCGGTCTGAAGGCCATGTGCCGGAGCTTGCGCGAAAGCTCCTTCCCTGAAGGCGGCTGGCTTCTCAGCACTCATTCGTTCTGGGAATTCGACCGCAGATGGCGGTGAAGCGCTGTTGGGAAGGGCGAGCTGGTCCGGGAGGGGCTCGAACGATCCGCGGGTCTTTGCCGCGACGCGCAATGGCCCTTGTCTTGGAATGGGCAGCCGAGCATCGTGACGAGTTGATGGAGGATTGGAACCTATGCAGCGAACTGAAGCATCCCAAGCAGATCGAGCCTCTGAGGTAGAGCCTGCCGTCCGGCCGACGGCGGCATGGCGCGTCACGTCCGTAGAGGTTCTATCCGACGCGCGTCTGCGCGTGAGCTTCGTCGACGGCACGACGGGCGAGGTGGACATGGAGGGGTTCCTCCGAGGGCCGGAGGTCGTGGGGACGGTATTCGAGCCCCTGCGGGACCCTGGATTTCTGGTGCAAGCGGCTGTCGTGTCGGGCGCGGTGCAGTGGCCGAACGGCGCGGATCTCGCACCCGATGCCATGTACGACGCCATTCGCGCGCACGGGACCTGGTCCCTGCAGTAAAGGTGCTTTGATCGCCCTTGGAAGCGCTGGAAAGGCGCTGCGAGTGGCCGTGAAGTTAGCGTACGGCTCGATCGCCTTCGATCTCTAGCCTCGGGTCCAGGTCGGCGCCACCATCGAGCGAAACGTCACTCTTCCGCTCGCGGGCCTCGCCGAATCCCTGACAGTGACGGCGGAGGGCCCTCGGACAAGCTTCGTCAGCCTTTCGCAATGCTAGGCTTATCCGGAAACTCGGTCCGAGCCGGCTTGGGCGACGTACAGCTTGATGAGCGCGCTCGAGTCCAGGCAGGAGATCACAGCCTCTCTTCCCGATCCTCGGCGATGATCCTGCTGAGAGGCTTTCCACGGACGCGCTTACCCCAGATGCGTCGAGCACGGGCGGCGAAATCAGGCCACTTCGGTGTCTCGGAGGTTCGGCCCGGCGGAACGATCTTGGCTACAACGCGATTGCGGCGCAGGATGACGACCTCTTCGCCGTCTTCCACCCATTTCATGACTTCGGCGAGGTGGTGTTGCACCTGTCGAATCGTCGCCTTCTTCACGTTAGACATTGTGACGCACGATGGAGGTCGACTCAAGCGTCGTTCTCGAGTCAGCGCGGGGCGACGTTCGCGAAGACGTCCTCGGGAAGGAGATCCTTCTCGATCGGAAACGCGCGTTTCACGAGCTCGATGGTCCGCTTGAGCCGCTCCT
>CAZKNR010000105.1:0-3911 GCA_964553925.1 uncultured Acidobacteriota bacterium | reverse complement strand
GGGTCGCAGCGGGTGCAGTCACCGTCGGGGTCGCAGCGGGTGCAGTCACCGTCGGGGTCGCAGCGGGTGCAGTCACCGTGGGAGTCGCACCGGGAGGGGTTGCCGGCGATACTGAGGCGGCTTCCGGGCGGTCGCCCGGGGACTCTGCTGCCGCGGGTGCGGGAGGAGGCGCGGGAACGTCCTTCACTCGCCTCATCACGCGCGCGCTCTCGAGGTCGACGTTCTCGCTCGACCCGTCCTGATTCCGCGCGGGTGACATCCAGGAAAGGCGCAGCCGATCTCCGACCTGCCGCAAGGTGACTTCCTCGGCGGGTGCGGGAACCGGGCGAAGAGGCGGGAGTGGGTCTCCCTTCTTTCCACAGGAGACGAGCGCGAGGGCAAGCGCTGCCGCCCCAAGCCTACAAAATATAGCGCGAGATATCGTCGTCTTTCGCAATCTCGTCGAGCATCTTGCGGACGTAGTCGCCGTCGATGATCCACTTCTTCTGGGACAGCTCCGGGGCCTCGAACAGCAGCTCGTCGAGCACCTTCTCCATGATGGTGTGGAGTCTCCGAGCGCCGATGTTCTCGGTCCGCTCGTTGACCATCATCGAGTAGGACGCGATGGCCTCGACCGCGTCGTCAGTGAACTCGAGCTCCACTCCCTCCGTCGCGAGCAGCGCCCGGTACTGCTTGAGTAGCGCGTTTCTCGGCTCTCTCAGGATCCGAACGAAATCCTCGTGGTTCAGAGACGAGAGCTCGACCCGGATGGGAAAGCGTCCCTGGAGCTCGGGAATCAGATCGGAGGGCTTCGAAACGTGGAAGGCGCCGGCGGCGATGAACAGGATGTGGTCGGTGCGCACCATTCCGTACTTGGTGCTGACCGCCGTGCCTTCGACAATGGGAAGAAGATCGCGCTGGACTCCCTCCCGGGACACGTCGGGACCGTGGCCGCCCTCTCGTCCCGCGACCTTGTCCAGCTCGTCGATGAAGATGATCCCGGCCTGCTCGGTGCGCTCGACCGCCGAGCGGCCGACCTGATCCATGTCGACGAGCTTCTGCTCCTGCTCCTGGATGAGGTACTCGAGCGCTTCCGGGACCTTCATCTCCCGCTTCCGGGTGCGGCCTCCGAAGAGGCCGGGAAGCATGTCCTTGACGTTGATGTCCATCTCCTCCATGCCGGTTCCGGAAATGATCTCGAACGTCGGGAACATCTTCTCGCGAACGTCGACCTCGACGGCGCGGTTGTCGAGCTTTCCCTCCCGGAGCTGGTTCCTGAGCTTTTCTCGGGTGGCGCGAAAGTCGGTAGCCGGCTTCTCCGGCGCCGGCCCGGGAACCTCTTCCGGCGCGCTCGAAGCACTCGGCGCGCTCACCGGGCGGATCGGGGGGAGCAGCAGATCCAGGAGCTTCTCCTCCGCGTTCTCTTCCGCCTTGTCCTGGATTTCGTAGAGTCGCTCCTCGCGAACCATGTCAACGGCGAGCTCCACCAGGTCGCGCACCATCGACTCCACGTCGCGGCCGACGTAGCCCACCTCGGTGAACTTCGATGCCTCCACTTTGATGAAAGGTGAGTTCGACAAACGCGCGAGGCGCCGGGCGATCTCGGTCTTCCCCACTCCCGTCGGCCCGATCATAATGATGTTCTTCGGCGCGACCTCTTCGGCCATCTCCGGCGGGAGCTTCAGCCGCCGGATGCGATTTCGGAGCGCGACCGCGACCGAGCGCTTGGCGTTCTTCTGTCCGACGACGAACTTGTCGAGCTCCTGGACGATCTGACGGGGCGTCAGCTGGTCGAGATCGTCTTCTCCTTCAGGCCTTTCAGATCCTTCGGGTCCTTCGGGTCTTTCGGGTCCCTCGGTCCCTTCGGTTGTCTCGGGCAGATGAAACACCATTGGTGTTCTGGCCGACTATGCCCGGCGGGAGCCGCGGTGCCCAAAGCTCACTGCCCTAACTGCCCTCAAAGCTCCTCCAGCAGGATGCGGTCGTTGGTGTAGATGCAGATTCCCGAGGCGACGCGCATCGCCTCCTCGGCGATCGCGGCCGCGGAGAGGGTCGTGTGCTGTATCAGAGCCCGCGCCGCGGCGAGAGCGAACGGCCCGCCGGAGCCGATCGCGAGGAGCCCGTCGTCCGGCTCGATGAGGTCGCCGTTGCCAGAAACCAGCAGGATATGGTCCTTGTCGGCAACCACCAGGAGCGCGTCGAGCCTCCGGAGCGCGCGATCGGTTCGCCAATCCTTCGCTAGCTCGACCGCCGCCCGCTCGAGGTTTCCGCGGTATTCCTGGAGCTTTGCCTCGAAGCGGACGAAAAGCGCCTGAGCGTCGGCTGTCGATCCCGCGAAACCCGCCACAACCTTCCCGTCGGAAAGGCGGCGGAGCTTTTTCGCTCCCTGTTTCACCACGGTGTCCCCGAGGGTGACCTGGCCGTCGGCCGCGATGGCGGTTTTCCCGTCGCGGCGTATGGCGAGGACCGTGGTGGAACGGACGCGCTCCGGGTTTCTTTCGCGAGCCATCGACGGAGTATATCTCGAAGGCACTCGCTTCGACGGGCTTCCCCCGTGGCCCCCCTGCGCATTATGATGTGAAGGCGCCGGTCCCCCGCCCGTGCGTGAACGGGCTCGAGCCCTCTTTTGGGCGAAAGCTCCTGGAGCCAAACAAAACGTTGGACTCGACCGACGCCAAACGCATCTCCAACCTTGACCTCGTAAAGCGTCTCGTGGACGCGGGGCCAAAGGACTACCTCTGGGAAGTGTTCGTGGCCCGCTTCCAGGGCCGGATTCGTCTCGTCGTTCTTCGTTCGTTCCAGACCGAGACGGAACGAAACCCGGGCCTCGATACGGGCTCGCCGAAGGAGGCGGTCCTCGACTTGACGCAAGAGGTGTTCGTGAAGCTCCTCGAGTCCGACCGCCGGGCGCTGACGCGGTTCCGGGGCCGGAGCGAGCACTCCATACACACGTATCTCCACACCATCGCGGTGAATCTGGTCCGCGACCACTTCAAGACGCTCCGCGCGCAGAAGACCCCGAGGGCCTCTGCTTCACTTTCGAACCTCGTAACCCAGGAGCTCGAGTCGGACGGTCCGTCCTACGATCAGGCTCTCGTGAGCGACGGCCCCGGGCCGGAGCGATTCGTCGCCAGAAAGGAGCTCCGAGACCGCATGGGCGCCACGATCGATAGTGCATCGCCCGAGGCTTCGACCGGGCCGCGCGACCGGCTCATCTTCCGGCTTTATTTCATCGAGGGTTTAACCGTGGGGGAAATTTCCGCGATCCCGTCCGTCCGTTTGTCGGAAAGCGGGGTCGACAAGTGCGTGCGCCGAATCCGCGCGGCGCTCCGTGAAGAGCTTCAGTGAGGAATCCCAAGCCCCCAGGGAGGAAAAGCCCGATCGATTTCGTCTTAGATGAGTGAGGGCAAGGATCGATCGAAGGCCCAAGCCCCGGAAGAAGTACGGCCGACACCGCTTCCCGGGACCAAAGCCTCGGGAATCGAGCCACGAGCCGCGAGCCGCGGTTCGGCAAGATTCTCGACCCGACGAGTCCAATCCTCGGCTCTCATTGCAGGGACCGGAGTCTCGAAAATGCCGAACACGACCACGTCCGGGCACCTGGAGCCCCTGGACCTTCACGACTTTCTCGAGGGAACGCTCTCGCGCGGCCGGAGGCGCGAGATCGATTCCCATCTCGACGCCTGCGCGGATTGCGTCGAGACCCTCTCGATGATCCTGCGCGCGGATCGTCCGGCGTCCCGGGAGGAGCAGGCGGAGCTCGCCGTCTTCGATGCGCAGTGCGTGCGCGGCGCTGAGCTTTTTCTTCAAGTTCGTGTGCGAACGGGAGTGGAAGCTGTTCGATCTGGTCCGCTCGCCCTCGGCGCAAACGCTGCCGGCGGTGCTCACCCGCGAGGAGGTCCGCCGGCTGATCGCCCAGATCCGCGAGGAAC
>CAZKNR010000104.1:0-2226 GCA_964553925.1 uncultured Acidobacteriota bacterium | reverse complement strand
CGCGCGGCCGCGTCGCGCATTATTTTATCGCTCGATACCGCATCCACATCCCTGGTCGAATCCCTGGCCTGGAACCGCAAAACCAATGCGGCGCCCCCCATGATGGTGAGGTCGTGAGCCGCCGAGGCCGAGGGCAGCTCGGCGGAGAGCGCTTCGAAAGCGCGAAGGATGTCCTCCCGCGTAAGGAGCCTCATTTCAGAATCCTAGCAGACCGAGGGCTTCCTCACGAGGTTCTGTCCGCGACCGAGGGTGGAGGCCCCCGGCGAGAGGACGGCTGTAGAGCCATAAGGGGAGACGAAGATTGCGGGGCGATTATGGCAGGCGCTTGATTTCACAGAAAGCTTGACCCTTTTCGGCCACTCGTTACGATTCACCCACGTTAGCTGCCGGCACGTTGCACCGGCCGAATCGCTCTCCGAGCTTCCTACGGCCATCGAGCCGTTAACCGCGGTCGCGCAAAACGCGGGTGGCTCGTCGAGTCGTTAGGTTCGTGAGCGCTTGCTAGAGACTCGACGACTTCTTCCGCCTCGTCCGCCAAAGAGGATCAGCCCTTCGATGCTCTGGAAGTGCTTCAAGTTTCGGGTTAGCAAGGGGAGCTTTCTCGTGAGCGCGGTCGCGGCGATGAGCGCATCCTCTTTCTCGAGCGAGCGGTGCTCTCGTCGCAGTTTGGAATATCGTTCCGTGATCCATGGATTCAAAGGAACGACTCGAAAGCGCTCCAACGTCAAGGCGATTGCCTTACGTTCGCTCTCACGGAGCCCGCGCTTGGACAGCAGTTCCTTCTTCGTCACGACCGAATAATAGATCTCGAAGCCCTGGTCCTCGAGTATGGACGAGAGAAAGCCGGTGTTGAGAAAATCGATGAGAACGTCGGTGTCGACTAGGAGCTTGACTCTTGCCACTCACTGATCTCTTCGAGGAAATCGTCATCCGACTGGGTTCGAGAGCCTTTCCGCATCTCCCGCACGTAAGCGACGCTGTCCTCCACGTCGGTGTACCCAAAAGGGTTGAAGCGATCGCGCACGATCTGCTCCAAGAGGCTGACGGGATAGACGCCTTTGCGCTTCGCCTCTCGCACCAAGCGGCGTTTCAAGCGTGAATCGAACGACAGCGTCCACTTTTCTTTTCGCAATGAGGTTTTTGCCACGGCTTCTCGCTCTGTGCAGTATTTTATACGTACGAATGGCTTTCTTCAAGTTGGAGAATGGCGCCAGCGGAGGCGTTTAGAACGCTATTGACCCTTTTCTTTCACTCGTCTACGGTTCACGCACGTTAGCCGCTGGCACGCGTTTCGGGCCCTACGAGATCCTCGGTCCGCTCGGATCGGGGGGTATGGGCAACGTGTACCGTGCCCGGGATACCCGTCTCGAGCGCATCGTAGCGATCAAGGTCCTGGGCGATGGCGCAGGGGACCGGACGGAGTGGCGCGGGCGTTTCGAGCGCGAGGCGCGGACCATCGCCAGTCTGAACCATCCTCATATCTGCACGTTGTACGACGTCGGGCGGGCGGGACGCGGTCTTGCAGCTGATCTTGGGGTTCGGCGCCTCATCGCGAACCGACCACATTGACTTGACACGCATATTTACTGTAGCTACAGTAAAGGATGGGTTTCGAGTTCGATCCAGCCAGAGACCGAGCGAATCACGCGAAGCACGGCGTCTCACTGGTCTTGGCGGTCGAGCTCGACTGGGAAGCTGCGTTGGTCTGGGTCGACGGCCGGTTGTCGAATACAGCGAAATGCGAATGATCCGAAAACCGGGATCCTGTACTACGTTGCCTTTGTTGGTCGAGGCGAAGTGCGAAGGATTATCAGCCTGCGCCGCGCCAATCGTCGTGAGGTTAGACACTATGTCCAGAGTCACTAAGCGGCCTTCTGTAAGAATGCCCACCACCGAAGAGGACAGGGCCATTACTGCGGCGGCGAAGAGCGACCCCGACGCTCTCCCGCTTACGTCAAAGCAACTGACCTCCATGGTGTCCATGCGAGCGTTGCGCGGGCGCCCGAAATCAGTGAGCAAGAAGCTGCTGGTCTCGGTTCGTTATAGCCCCGAGGTCGTTGCGTACTTCAAATCCACGGGTCAAGGTTGGCAATCGCGAATGGATGGTGTGCTTCGCAAGTATGTGAAACGGCATTCGCGCAGGGCGTGACCATGATGCCGAGCGCAAACTCCTACGCGAGATCGGAACGATTGGCCGAGGTGGCGATCTTCGGAACTCTTGCCGAA
>CAZKNR010000103.1:0-11147 GCA_964553925.1 uncultured Acidobacteriota bacterium | reverse complement strand
GCCCGAGAAGGCCAGCCATCGGCCATCAGGCGAGAGAGCCACGTCGCTAATCCGCACTGACGTTGGTGCGACGATCGCGAACCGACTCGTGGATCGGGGCGCGATCGCCCCCGGCCGCGTCAGGCTCCATACGGCAAGGCCGGTGAGAAGACTCGCGACGGCCGGAGCTGCCCAGGACACTAGCCGTCGTCGCGAACCTATCGGGGGCGATACGGCAATGGAGGCCGGAGGAGCCTCCCCCTGTGGCGCGTGTATGGCTTCCTCGATCTCGAGGCGCGCATCGCCGATATCACGGAGCCGCTTTCGTGGGTCTCGCTCGAGACACCGACGAAGGAGCTTCCGGATCGAAAGCGGTGTCTCGGCGGGTAGAGCGTTCCAATCCAGATCGTCGCGCAGGACCGCCGCGAGCGTCTCGGGGACATCGTCCCGGCCAAAAGCACGTCGACCGGTCAGCGTTTCGTAGACCACCACCCCGAACGCCCAAACGTCGGTCCGCCTGTCGATCGGCTTGCCCCTGGCCTGCTCGGGACTCATGTAGGCGGCGGTGCCGATGATGACCCCGGCCGTCGTGCCTTTGGTGAGAGTCGGTGATTTCGAAAGGTCGACGGGCGCGTCCTCTCCGCCAAGCGCTTTCGCGAGTCCGAAGTCCAGAATCTTGAGCTTGCCGTCGGGCGTGACCTTGACGTTGGCGGGTTTCAGATCTCGATGGACGATGCCCACTTCGTGCGCCGCCTCGAGCCCTTCCGCGAGCTGCCGGAACAAAGGCAGCGCCTCGTCGAGGGGAAGTTGTCCAAGATCCGCGAGCGTTTGTCCCTCGACCAGCTCCATGGCGAGGAGCTGCCGCCCCTCGTGCTCTTCGTGGCCGTAGAGCGTCGCTACGTTCGAATGGTTCAACGCGGCCAGCAGTCTCGCCTCGCGCTCGAACCGGGCCAACCGATCCTTGTCCTTCGTAAACTCTTCGGGCAGGACCTTGATCGCGACTTCGCGACCGAGCTTCGAGTCTCGAGCGCGATACACCTCTCCCATGCCGCCCGCACCGAGGAGTGCTGTGATCTCGTAGGAGCCGAGCTTCGAACCGGGGTTCACGTCGAATACAGGATCGGAGGTTTCATTTCTTCTCGTACACCCCTACGTTGGTCACCCGCCGGCCGTTCTCGTCGGTTCCCCGGAAGGTGATGGTCATCGTCTTGCCGTCCTCGCTGATGACCCGTCGGGCGGTCCCGATGAGCTTTCGAGCGTGCGTCAGAGTCGCTTCCGCGGCAGAAGCGTTGACCCTCTTCAGCGCAATCGCGTCGATGGTCGCGGATCCGGTGAGCGGATACTCGAGGCTGTCGTACCGCGCGGTGTATCGAGCGGTCACCGACTGGCCCTTCGGGTCTACAGTCGTGATCGTCGCCTTGGTCCCTTCGGGAACTTTTTCATAGGTCCGTGTCTGGCTCCTCGGCGGGGGCCCCGGATCGTACGAAGATTTCTCGACGTTGAGAATCCAGGTGCCGAGCACCAGGTCGTCCTCCGAGGCGGAGGCGAACGCGCCAACAGTTGCACCCACTAAGACGGTGAACAGGAGTTGACGCAAGCGAGCGTGCATCACACCCTCCTTTCGTTCCTGATTCGTGGGGCGAGTGTAGCCGAAGTCGGAGCTGATATACCATCACCGGATGCTGGCGAGCGCGTTCCAGATCGTGGTGGCCGACCCGCTGAACTCCCGCATGAGGGCTCTCTTCGACGCGAGCCTCCCTCCGTCGGGGTTCCAAATCCACCATCCCGAAACGGACGCGGAGGAGGCGCTTCGGCGCCTCGTTCCCGGCGCACACGCGATCGTGACCCGCCATCGGTTCCTCGGCGCGGACTTGCTCGACGAAGGACCGACCCTTCGGCTGGTTCAGGTCCAGGGGCGTGGAGCCTATCGCGTGGATCTTGAAGCCGCGCGAGAGAGAGGGATTGGGGTCGCTGTCATGCCGAGCCGGGGTGCGATCGCGGTCGCGGAGCACACGATCGCCCTGATGCTGGCCCTTGCGCGCAAGACCGTGGCCGGCCACCGGGAGACGGCGAGCGGCGCGTATCGCGAGCTTGGCGTCGAGCCGGTCGAGACATCGGAGACGGTCATCGCCTTCAACTGGCTTCGCTACGGCGACGTGGCCGAGCTCTACGGAAAGACTCTCGGTCTCATCGGCTTCGGTGAGATCGGGCAGGAAGTCGCGCGCCGCGCTCGAGCGTTCGATATGACGACCCTGTACCACCAGCGCCGTCGTCTGCCGGAGTCCTACGAAGCTGAGTTGGGCGTGCGGCCCGCCGAGCTCGAGGAGCTACTGAGCGAGTCGGATTGGGTGAGCCTTCACGCGCCCCACACGCCCGAGACCGAGCGCCTGCTCGACGACAAACGACTCGCGCTCATGAAGCCCACGGCCTTTCTCATCAATACCGCCCGGGGTGGACTCGTCGACGAGGGGGCGCTCGCCCGTTGTCTCGCCGAACGGCGGATCGCAGGCGCGGGGCTGGACGTGTTCGTGAAAGAGCCTCTCCCCGCGGGTCATCCGCTCGTTGCGCTCGCATCAGTGGTGCTGTCGCCGCATCTGGGGGGGGGCGCGGGAGGCGGCCAGAGGCGGCACGTGGACGAGGTTGTGCAGAACGTCTTGCGCTTCGAGCGCGGCGAAACGCTTTTGAACCGCGTTCTCTGACGAGGTGAATCGATGCCCGGAATCAAGGTAGGAGACATCCGTTGCGTGGCCGGCGGCCGCGCCGCGGGATACCTCGAGGTCGTGCGCCGCGTCGACGGGACGCCTCTCGGGGTTCCCGTGATGATCGCGGCCGGCAAGTCGGACGGCCCCGTCCTCCTAGTCGACGGTGGCATTCACGGTGACGAACAGGAAGGGAGCCTCGCGATTACCGCCTTCATGCGCCAGATCGATCCCGTGGTGCTGCGCGGGGTGGTCATCGGCGTTCCTGTCATGAACGTAGGGGGGTTCGAGGCTATGGCGCGCGGCAACCCGCGCGACACGCACTCTCACGACATGAACCGCATCTATCCTGGGCGAGAGAGCGGCTTTCTGACCGAGCGCATCGCCTACGCCCACGATGGGAAGATCGGCGCCCTCGCCGACCTCGAGATCACGATCCACTCGGGCGGCAACATCTGCTACCTCGCCGAGACCATCTTCGTGGGCGCGGGCGACGGGAAGGGTGAGGAGCTCGCGAAGGCGATGGGTCCCGACTGGGAGATCGTGCTCGAAACTCCGCACCCGGTGAATACCCCCATGGCTGCGGCGCTCGCCCGGGGGAAGGCCGCCATCACCGTCGAGCTGGGCGGGACGGCGGCGACGCTTCCGGACGCGCTTCGTGCCAATGTGAAGACCCTCGAGAACGCGCTCGAGAACGTGTGCCGGCACTACGGCATGCTCGCGGGGGAGCCGAGGTACGCCCGAGGCCACTGGCGCGGAAAGCAGGCGGTCGTCCAGGCGAGCTCGAGCGGGATGCTCGACCCTCTCGCCGATCCCCCGTTGAAGAAGCCGATCCGGAAAGGCGAGCGGCTCCTCCGCATCACCGATTTCTTCGGAGAGACGCTCGAGGAGCTGGCCGCTCCCGTGGACGGGACTCTCTTCGGAATTCGGACGTACCCGAGCGTCACCGCCGGGGACTGGTGCCTCTTCTGCGCGGACGCGAGCTATCGCACCTTGTAACCGGCCATGATCCGCGATCCGTTTTTGCTCCTCGCGTTCCTCTTCGGCGTCGTGGCGGGCGCGCGCTATCTCGAAGGCCGGTTCACGTGGGTGAAGAAGGTAAGCTCGGCTGTAGTCTGCACGCTTCTCGGCATCGCGCTCGCGAACCTCGGCGTCATCCCGCACACCTCGCCGCTCCAGGAATCGGTCTTCGACCTGGCGGTCCCTTACGCCATCGTGCTCATCGTGATCTCCTCCAACTTCGCCGACCTCAAGAGCGCAGGGCGGCGGATGGTGATCCTCTTCGGCCTCGCCGCCGTGGCGAGCTTCACCGGGGGCGTTCTCTCGGGCCTCGTCTTCTCGCGGTGGGTCGGGCCCGAGACCTGGAAGCTCGCCGGACAATTCGTGGCCGCGTTCGTTGGCGGCGGGATGAACTTCGTCGCCGTCGGGCGGGCGCTCGAGACCTCGCCCGGAATCTTCGCCGCCGCGTCGGTGGTCGACAACCTTTCGACCGTGCCGTACCTCCTGGTGCAAATCGGGCTTTTTCGCCTGCTCGCCCGTCACTACTCGGAGCCCCCGGAGAGTGCCGCCCCTGCCGGGGACGTCGAGGACCCGGAGGCCGCGCGCCGCGTCTGGACCGAAGCCAACCTCCGGCTCGGCGACCTCGCGGTGCTGGCGGCTTTGCCCCTTCTCGCGCTCTACCTCTCGCGCCGCCTCGCGCCGCTCATCCCCGGTTTCCCCGAAGTGCTGTGGCTCACGACCCTGGCGCTCGCCGCCGCTCAGCTTCCCTTCATGAAGAAACTTCGCGGCGCCGCGCTCGTCTCCTACTTCGCCCTTCACGTGTTCTTCATCGCGCTCGGGGCGTCCGCGATCGTGAAGGAAGTGCTTCAGGCGGGCCCGTCGCTCTTCTTCTTCATGGTCGCCATCATCGCGATTCACGCCGCGATCATGTACGGCGGCGGATGGCTCGCGGGCTTCGACCTCCCGGCGATCTCCGTCGCGAGTCAGGCGACGGTCGGCGGACCCGGCTCCGCCCTCGCGCTCACCATGTCCATGAAGTGGACGAGCCTGACGACGCCCGGCATCATCGTCGGGATCTTCGGCTACGGCATCGGCAACTACGTGGGCTTCGCCTGCGCCCAGCTCCTGAGGAGCCTTGGCTGAATTGCGAAGTCTTCGCGGAGTGACGGCGGTCGTGACCGGGGCGGGCCGCGGTCTAGGGCGGGCGATCGCGGTCGCGCTCGCCCGCGAGGGAGCGCGGGTCATCGCCTGCGATCGAACCGAGGACGAGCTTTCCACCACGGAAGGGCTCGCCCGTTCCGCCGGAGGTGAGATCGAGGTCCACCGCTTCGACCTCGCGGATCCGGACGCCTGCGAGACATTCGCAGAGACACTCGCCCGCCGCGATTTGATCGAGGTTTTGATCAACAACGCCGCCGTCCTAAGGCGAGAGGCGACTCCCGATCTCACCCGCGCCTCCTGGGCGCAGACGCTCGCCGTCAACCTTACCGCGCCCTTTCTTCTGATCCGGTCGTTTCTCCCGGGCCTCCTCGCGAACGGCGGGTCGATCGTCAACGTTTCCTCACGCGCTGGTGCTTTCGGTTTCGCGCGCGAGGCGGCCTACTGCGCCTCGAAGTTCGGTCTCGAGGGACTGACCCGCGCGCTTTCGGTCGAGCTCCAGGGGACGGGGGTGAGCGCCAACACCGTGACCCCCGGTCTTGGGATCAAGCCGACGTCTTTGACGGATGCTGAGGCGGCTCTCTCGGCGTCCCGCGAGGAGTGGCACGATCCTCTCGAGATCGCGCCCGCCTTCGTCTTTGTCGCGGCCCTTCGCGGCGAGGTGAGTGGGTGCCGCTTCGACGCCTTTCGCTTGACGGAAGCCCTCGCGCGACAGGGCGGGAGCTTGACCGCGGGAGAGCTCCAGGAGCTCGCGGAATGAAGCTCTCTCGGCGGGCGCAACTCCTTCTGTCGGAGGAGGTGGAGCCGAAACCCTCCGTGCCCGAACCCCTCCCGCCACACGTGCTTTCGGCCGTTCGCGCCGCGCTCGACGCCGGGGAAACGCACTACGTCGCGCGGCCGGGACTTCTCGAGCTGCGCGAGGAGATTGCCAAGGCCATCGAAAGGAGGGGCGGTCTCCGGTACGACCCGGCGACCTCGATCGTCGTCACCGCGGGTGAGGAGGAGGCGCTCTACGTCACTCGCCTCGCGTCCCCGAAGCAGGGAGAACTCGCGGTGGTTTTCCTCGGGGACATTCTGGCGCGGCCGCCCGAAGAGCGCCTGCCCCCAATCGATGCCTCGCAGATTGTTGTCGGGAGCCTCGATGCCCTTCCGGGTGTTGTGAGCTTTCGCGTCGGCTTCGCCGCGGGACCGGAGCCGGTCATGAAGCGAATCCAGACCTGGAAGCAAGCGCTTTCGATTTGCACGGCCGGACCCTCGCAGCGCGCCGCGCTCGCTGCCCTCCGGAGCGCCGGCGAATGACCGAGCGCGATTCGTCCGCGGGCGCGCGGGCGACAGGCGCTCGTTACAGCCTCATGGAGCTCGCCGAAACGCTCGAGGATGTCATCTCGCTCGGTCGCGGCGATCCCGATCTCGACACCCCCGCGAGCATCCGTGAGGCGGCGCTCGAAGCGCTCTCTCGAGGAAGCCTCGCCGTACCGCCCGTTCGAGGGCTTCTGAGGCTGCGGATGGCGCTCGCGGAGCGCTACCGGCGCGACAAGGGATGGGCCCTCGATCCGGAACGGGAGATCCTCATCACCAACGGAGCGCAGGAGGGCCTCTTCCTTTCCATGCTGGCGCTGGTCGATCCCGGCGATCCGGTCCTCGTGCCCGACCCGCGCTACTCTTCGTACGATCAGGCCGTCGAAGCGGCGGGAGGCGAGATCGTGGAAGTGCCCACAGGCGCCGGCCGGGATTTCGCGCTCGACCCGTCGGCGCTCGAACGGGCCGCCGCGGCCCACCCGGGCGCGAAGCTCCTGGTGCTGGTGAACCCCTCGAACCCGACCGCCGCGCTCACTCGAAAGGAACAGGTCCGCGAGATCGCGCGCGTCGCACGGGAGCGCGACCTCGTCGTGATCTCGGACGAGATCTACGAGAGCCTGGTCTTCGACGGCGAGGATCTCCTCTCCGTCGCCTCGTGCGACGGGATGCCCGAGCGCACCGTGACTCTTTCCGGCTTCTCCAAGACGTATGCGATGACTGGCTTTCGCGTCGGCTATCTCATCGGTCCTTCGTCCTTCATCGACGCCGCGGCACGGCTCAAGCAGTCGATCTCCGGTCCCTCGCCTCTCTTCTCGCAGCTCGCGGCCGAGGCGGCGGTCGCCGAGCCGCGAGAGGCGTCCCTCGAACGCCATCGTCTTTTCGATCGCCGCCGCCGGCTCATGATGCGAGGTCTCGACGAAATCAACATCCCCTATGGACACCCGGGGGGCGCCTTCTACGTGTGGGCCGACGTCTCCGGCTACGGGCTTCCCGCGGCCGAGCTCTGCCGGCGTCTTCTTCTGGAAGCGCGCGTCCTCCTCTTTCCTGGAAGCTCCTTCGGGGAGCGCTGGAGCGACTACGTGCGCATCTCCCTTCTGCAGCCGGAGCCGCGAATCGAGGAGGCTCTCGCGCGGATGCGTTCCTTCGAGCCTTGACAGACTCGCGCCGCGAAGCGTAGCTTCATTCGCCAATGGCTATCGTTCGACTGCAGCACGTCGGGGTCGCGGTGAAGGATCTTACGGCGACCGCGCGGCGGCTCGAGGTTTTCTTCGGCATGAAGACGCGCGACTTCCGGAACGATCAGGGGAAGGGTTTCCAGCACGATTCGAGGGTGCTCCTCGGGAACGACTGCTGGCTTCACCTGGTGCACAACTGGAACCGCGAATCGCGCGTCGGCCGGTTCCTCGAACAGAAGGGTGAGGGACTGGAGCACATCGCTCTCGAGAGCGACGACATCGAGAGCGACGTCGCGCGCCTGCGCGATCTCGGCGTGCCCATCTTCGAGGATCGGATCATCGACGCCAACGACGGCTACGAGGCCTTCGTCAGCCCCGGCGACGCCATCGGCTTCACCGTGGAGCTCATCGCGCCGCATCCGAGGAGCTGGGGCTATCCGGAATCGGCGCGCGGGGAGCCGGTGAGCGACCGCCTCGGCGTCACCCGCCTCCGGGACGTGGTCGCCGTCGTACCGGATGTCGAGGAGGCGCGCGAGCGCTTTACGAGATTGTTCGGCATCGGCTCGGAGGGAAGCCGCGTCCTTCTCGGCGGCAACGCGGGGCTCGTTCTGCGAGAGGGTGGAAATGGAGTCGGGCTCGGGCGCGTGATCCTCGAGACGGAGAGCCTCGAACGCGAATTCATCCGGTCCGAAGGGAGTCTTCCGTTCGACGTAGCCCTGGTCACGTAGCTCATGGCGTACGAGATCTTCGGTGGAGACCCCGTCGCCTTGTACCCGGAGGCAACCATCCGCGGGTTCGCGACCGATTTTCTCCGCGCGCTCGGCGCCACCGCCGACGAGGCCCGCATCGTCGCCGACGGCCTCGTCACCGCGTCCCTCTGGTGGCATCCGGGGCAGGGCCAGGGTCTCGAGAAGCTCTTTCGCTATCAGCGCCGCGTCCGGCTCGGGGGCATCGTGTGCGACGCGCCGATGACGTGGGTCAAGGAGGGTCCCGCCTATGCCCTTCTCGACGCCGCGAAGGGCTGGGGGTACGTCGCGGGAACCCGCGCCATGGAGCGCGCGATCGAGATGGCGCGGGAAAGCGGAATCGCGATGGTGGGCGTTCGCCACAGCAATCATTTCGGGATCGCGGGGTACCACGCCTTCCAGGCAGCTCAAGCGGGTTTCATCGGATGGGCCACCACGAACGCCGGCGCCGAGATGGCGCCTACTGGCTCGGCGAAAGCGGTTCTTGGGACGAACCCATGGGGTCTCGCGATCCCGCGTCCGGACTCCCATCCCATCCTCCTCGACATGGCGCTCACGCAATCCGGAAAAGGAATGATGCGCTGGTACGAAAGACTCGGGCGCGCGATTCCGGAGACCTGGGCCCTGACGCCGGACGGCCGGCGCACCACGAACCCCTCCGAGGCGATGGCGGGGGCGCTTCTCCCGATCGGCGGCTACAAAGGCTATGGCCTGAGCCTCGTCACCGATATCCTGACCGGCGTCATGACCGGATCGCTCTTCGGCCTCTCGGTATTTCAAGACGATCGCAATTACGACGTGGGCCATTTCATGGTCGCCATCGACCCCGCGTGCTTCCTCCCGCGGGCGGATTTCGACCGGCGGCTCGAAGAGCTCATTCGCGAGGTCGAGACCGCCGCGCCGATCGACGCCGAACACCCGGTGATGCTCCCGGGCGAAGCCGAGTTCCGGCGCAGGGGCGAGCGCCTCAGAGACGGGATCCCCGTAGACCGCGAGACGGTGACCCGGCTCAGGGAGCTCGCGCGCGACGAGGGTGTGGGATTTCCTTTCGGCTAAAGATCTGCGTTCAGGCAATTGATGCCGACCGCTCTCGAAACAACTCTCTCATCACCGAGCGATGACATCGCCGCTCATCCTGACAGTAGCACCCGACTGAAAAGTCAGATGTGTGCGACAAGGCGGCAAGAAGATCCAGTATCCGGCTCGCCTCCGGACGGCGCATCTCAGCCCGATAGCGCTTCGTGAAGGAACGCCAGCCGCGGTCGTCCATAGAGGGCTCCGCTCGCAGGGCCACCTTCACCAGCCCCTCGCTGGGAGCCAGGTTCGGCAGCCACACGTCGTAGAAGTTACGGGACGCGAATTCGTTCTTGGGGACACCTCGCGGCGGACGACGGACCGTACCGATCCGCAAGCCCTCACCCATTGCCCGAGGACTCCCGAGCTGGACGATCCGGATGGCCACTCTCCCTCCCCTCAGCGTACTGCTACGAAACCCGGCACTCGAGCTCAGCGGCGGGCGGGTCAACCCGTCCGCACCAGAACTCCGTAATCCGGCTCACCCCCGGGCGGGAAAGGCGTGGGCCTTGCGCAGTTTGCAGGGCCTGTGACGGGACCGACCGTCGGGTTCAGCCGGTTTCTGGACGTCAGATCTCCCACTTCAGCCCGAAGCTACGTCACTTCCTCTCGGGATGCGACTGCGTCCCTCGTTTCGCCGCCTCCGCTATCGCCTTGGCGCGGTCAGTCGTGAAAGGAAAGTAATCCAGAACGTCGTACTCCCACACATTGGTAGGGAACACCACGACCAATTCAGCAACGTTGTCTCCCAGGTTCTGGAACGAATGAGGGACCATGGGCGGAATGTTGACGATGTAAGGTCCGTCCATCGTGAAGATCTCGTCGCCAAGTGCGTAGAGGATTTTTCCATTGAGGAGTACGTGCGACTCCTCACCCATGTGGGTGTGCATCGGTGGCGCGCCCCCTGGCGCCGTGTAGGTGATCCCGATCGTCAGGTTACGATAGCCGTGTCTCTGGCCTTCCATCACGTGGACATACTCACCAGGCCCCGGGTTGATCACATCGAGATCGCTCTTGGAGAGGGCGAAGTCCCTGACGGACTTCATGGCCGGCGGCTCGAAGCGGCCCGGAATCCTTCGCGTCTCCAGTAACGTTGTGCGGATGGTGCTGAGCATGCAACTGCCTTCTGGTGTCGTCGGGTTCGAGCAGCACTTCCCCGTGTTCGACCTTCTGACCGGGCTCGGCATCGCCAGCGGAATGCGTCACGACAGGCTCGGGTGGCAGATCAAGTTTTGCCTTCGGCTCGTCACCAGCCTGCCGTTCCGCCGGCATGCACCCCGCGACGATCACAGCGAGACCGGCAACGGACACGATCAGTCTCCCATTCATCGTTTCATTCCTTTCTGTATCTGCGTTCCGCGTATCTTCCAACGAGGGTGGGTAGTCGGAGTTCTCAATCGCACTGGGCTATGGGATTGCTGCCGACGAACCATGGACCTCTCGGATGCTAGCTTGCGCGAGGATGCTGAATAGTTCAATAGGCCTTGAAACGACGCGTCCATTGTAAAGCTCTCTCCGATCGGCATCAATTCCCGATCGGAGACTACAAGGGCTATGGCCTGAGCCTCGTCACCGACAACCCGAGCGAACGTCATCACCGGATCGCTCTTCGGCCCCTTGGTATTTGAAGACGATCGCAATTACGACGTGGGCCATTTCATGGTCGCCATCGACACCGGCCCGGGTGCTTCCTCCCGCGCTCGAAGTTCGACCGGCGCTCGAAGAGATCGTTCGCGAGGTCCGAATGACGATCGCCACGGCCTCGAACCACGTGTTATCGTTGCGCCGGAGGCCGCGATGAGCCGTGAACCCCGCCGCGCCCTGCGCGTCGCTCTTGTCCTGTCGTTCGTATCGTTTGTACTGGGCGTATCGGGCCCGGTCTTCGGTGAGACTCCCCGCACACCGTGGGGCGATCCCGATTTGCAGGGGATGTGGGTGAACAACAGCGCGACACCGCTGGAACGACCGGACGCGTTCCAGGGTAAGCAAACGCTCACCGACGAGGAACTCCAGGAGCT
>CAZKNR010000102.1:0-20897 GCA_964553925.1 uncultured Acidobacteriota bacterium | reverse complement strand
AAGAGGGGCTGAGCCCGGGGCACGAGGTGCTGGAGCTCCCGGCGGAGCTTTAGTTCGTCAGGGTGGATCAGGAGGCCGCGGTTCAAGGCCTGGATGGCGTCGCTTTTCCTGCCCGCGACGTCGAGCGCCCGAGCGAGGTTCAGATAGAGGAGGCCCGCCCGCCGGCCATTTCGAACCACGGCTTGCTCGCAGAGCGCGACACCGCGTTCTCGCTTCCCCGTGAGAGCCAGAAGAAGCCCGCAGTAGGAGAGATGGGCGGGATCGCGGCTACCGCTCTTGACCAGCTGGGACAGCGTTCGTTCGGCCTCGCCGAACGAACCGTGGCGATAGTCGCTCACCGCCTGCTCGAAGAGAATCTCGCTCTCGTTTGCGTCCATAGCCACCTGTTTTTGGGGACGAGACCAGGGTAAAGGCAGACTGCCCGGGAGTCAAACCCGCCTTCGCGCAACCGCCCTCGGCAAAACGTTTCGGAGGGTGGTGCGGTTGACACCCCGACGGGAATCGGGTATTTCTTATGAACCCTAACCCCAACCCCTGGTAGCTCGTATTTTCATTAATAGAGGGGAACTCATGGACAGGGAACAGTTCATAAAGGTTTTGCAAGGCTGCATCGAGAGCGCCACCGGGCATGAATACGCTCACATCGAGTGGGATCGCCTTACGGACCGCGGCCTCATCGAGTGCGCTGAGCTCGTGCGGGATCTGCTGGAGAAGCGGGGCCTCGAAATAAAGCCCCCGGAGCTTCTGGCGGGCGAACGAATGCACTGACCGCGTCACTCGTGGCGGAGGGCCTCGATCGGATCGAGCCGGGAGGCCTTCATCGCGGGCAGCATTCCGAAGACCAGGCCCACTCCCGAGGAGAATCCGAGCCCGAGGGCGAAGGACCACCAGGGGAGCGAGATTGGAAACCCGGAGATCCAGTGAACCAGGAGCCCGGTGCCGCTTCCGAGGGCGACGCCCGCGATTCCTCCGAGCGTCGTGAGCGCCGCGGCCTCGAGAAGGAACTGCAGCAGGATCTCGCGGCGGCGGGCGCCGAGCGCCTTCCTGAGTCCGATCTCCCGCGTGCGCTCGGTGACGGAGATGGTCATGATCGCCATCACTCCGATTCCTCCGACGAGGAGGGCTATCGAGCTCATCGCCACCAGAGCGAGCAGGGTGGCGCTCGTCACCTGCTGCAAAACCTTGCCCGCGGACTCCTGGGTGATGATGTCGAAGTCGTTCTCCTCGTCGAGCCGGAGGCCGTGCCGGATGCGCATGACCTTCTCCACTTCGCGCTCGGCTTGGTCCCGGCTCACGCGCTCCCGCGGGACGACGACGATGGTGACGTCGAGGTGTTCCTGCCCGTGGACCCGCGTCGGCCGCATGCCGTATTGCCGGGCGTAGCTCGAGTAGGGAATGACGGCGAACTCGTCCTGACCGAGGTTGAATCCGCCGGGGCTCGGCCTCTTTCCCAGCACACCGACCACGGTGTAACGCCCGTCTCCGATGCGCACTTCCTTGCCCAGTGGGTCGACTTGTGAAAAGAGGGCCCGGTATGGACCGTCGCCCAGGACCACGACCGGCCGTTTGTGGTTGACCTCGGTCTCGGTGAAGGGCCGGCCCATCGCCATCCGGACATGGTTCACCACGGCGAAGGATTCGGAGGCCCCGATGACCGCCATCTGTTTGGTGCGGCTTCTCTCGTAGATCACGCGCTCCATCCGGGGATTGAACCCGCCGCCGTACATGACGTCGACGTACGCGATGACGTCGTCGAGCTTCTCGATCGCCAGAGCATCTTCCCTCGATAGGTTCGGCCGCTTCAGGAGGTCGGTGAAGTTCTTTCCGCTCATGAAGCTCACTCCGCTGAACTTCGCGATGAAGAGCGTCTTCGGCCCGAGGGTGTCGAGCATCGCCTGAAGCGAGCGATCGAAGCCGCGGACGAGGGAAGTCATGCCCACCACCGCCGTCACTCCGATGACCACCCCCACGATGGTGAGGCTCGAGCGGAGCTTGTTGGCGCGCAGCGTATCGATGGCCATCGTGACCACTTCGCGGAGAAGATCGAGCCGAATCATTGCTTAGTACTTCGCTCCCTGAAATCCAAATGCAAGGGGGATAGGGGGACAGGAGGAGATAGGGAGATAATTGGCCAATCGGTCCTGATTCATCCCCCCATCTCCTCCCATCTCCCTATCCCCCTTTCTTATTCTTTTCCAAAACCCCTGTTACTCGCGCCTCAGGGCTTCGATGGGGTCGAGGGTCGCGGCTCGCATCGCGGGGTAGAGACCGAAGACGAGGCCCACGAGGATGGTCATGGCGACGCCCAGGACGACGGACCACACCTCGACCGCCGCCGGCACCGGAGTGAGCTCTTCGACAAGAAGCGCGACGAGGAATCCGAAAACGGTTCCGACGACGCCCCCAATGGTCGAAAGGGTGACGGTCTCGATGAGGATCTGCCAGATGATGTCGCGGCGGCGGGCGCCGAGGGCTTTCCGAAGCCCAATCTCCGGCGTGCGCTCGGTGACGACCATCAGCATGATGTTCATGATGACGATGCCGCCCACGACGAGAGAAAGCCCGACGACGCCTACGAGGACGGCGACGATGCCGTCCGTCGCCTGCCGCCAGATGCCGATGATCGTCCCCGAGTTGAAGATCCCGAAGTCGTTCTCCTCGTCCGGCCGCAGCCTTCGGCCGACCCTGAGGGCGACGGCCGCTTCCTCCATGGCCCGATCCTGGAGCTCCGGGCTCTCCGGTTTCACCATGAGCGAGAGTCCCGAGACGCGCTTTCCATAGAGGCGCTCGAAAGCGCCGAGGGGAATGACGGCGAACTCGTCCTGCGGAGCGCCGAGGATCGTGCCCCTTTTCTCGCTGACTCCCACGACGCGAAAGTGGATGCCTTGGATCTTGACCGTCTTTCCCAAAGGGGATTCGGCGTGGAACAGACGTTCCGCGGTGTCCCACCCGAGGACGACGACGGGGCGCCGCCGCGCGGCCTCGGTGGCGCTGAAGAGGCGTCCGCGCTCGGCGTCGTAGCTGCGAAAGAGGACGTAGTCCTCGGTGACCCCGTGGATTTCAACCCTTTCGAGCTCGCGGTCGCGGTAGGAGACCTTGCCTCGTCTCTGACTGCGCGCCATGACGGCGGCGACGCTCGCCGAAAGCCGCCGCACCGATTCCGCGTCCTCGAGGGTGATCAGGGGATTGTTCCTTCGGGCCTTTTCCTCCGCCTCTTCCTCCAGGATCACCCCGACGCGCTCGACGAGAAAGGAGTCGGCCCCCGCTTCGGAAACGATCGCGTCCGTCACCTTGGTGTCCATCCCGCGCACCAGGGCCACCACGGCGATGATCGAGGTCACGGCGACGATGTTCCCGAGGATGGTGAACGCCGAGCGGAGCCTCGCGGCCCAGATCGCTTCGAGGGCGATGCGAATCGCTTCGAGGATGAAAGTCAAGGCGCCGGGTCTTCTTTTTCGCGAATGCGAACCCGATCCTGGTCCATCATGTCTCGAACCTGATCGAAAGGACCGAGCACGACCTCGTCGCCTTCCTTCAACCCCCCGAGCACCTCGAAGTGCTGCTCTCCGGCGATCCCGATCTTGACGGGCGTGAATTGCGCCCGGCCGTCCCGAAGCACGAACACCCCCTCGACCTCATCCCCTTTGATGGTCGAGGAGGGCGGCCACTCCTCGTCCCGGGTGCGCGCGTGGAGGTTGCCTTCGGAGTCGGGGTACACCTCGCGCACCGTCAAAGCCTGGATGGGCACGGCTACGGCGTCGACGCGGGTCGCGGTCGTGATGTCCGCGGTGCAGGAGAACCCCGGCCGGGCCTCGAGGACCTCGGTGTCGAGCGTCACTTCCACCTCGAACATCGTGGCTTGACGCTGCTGCGCCTGGGTTTCGAGCGAGCTCGAGCCGATCTTCGTGACTCGGCCGGTGAACTCCCGGTCGGGGAAAGCGTCGATGGTGACGTTTGCGGGCTGGCCGAGCGCGACGTCGATGATGTCGGTCTCGTCGACTTCGAGCTCCGCCTGCACCACCGACATGTCGGCGACGATCAAGAGGACCGTACCCGGGTTGTTCATGGTTCCCACCAGAACCGTCTCGCCCTCCTCGATGTTGAGCCGGCTCACGAGCCCGTCCATGGGGGAGTCGAGAGTGACCTTGCTGAGGTTGTGGCGCGCGCTCCGGAGAGCCGCCACTTCCTGCTCGAGTCTTTGCTCTTGCACCCGGACCTCGGTCTCGCGGGCCTCGAGCTCGCTCCTTCGAACCTTCAATTCGGCTTCGGCCCGGTCGAGGACCTCCTGCGAAATCAGCTCGTCCCGGTGAAGGCGCGCGAGCCTTGCGATGTTCTGCTCGGCGAGGTTCAGGTTGGCGCGCGCGGTCTCGACCGCGACTCGGGTGCTCTGGACCGCTTCCCTCCCGGCCGCGAGCCCGGCGGTGCTCAGCTCGACGGCGCTCTCGAGGTTCTCGGGATCGATCTGGAGGAGGAACTGGCCCTTCTTGACGATGTCCCCCTCTTCTACGGAAAGCTTCGTCACCCGTCCGACTGTGTCGGCGCTGATGTTGACGAGCTTTTTCGGCTGAACCTTTCCCGAGGCGGAGACGAGAGCCTCCAGGCTTCTTCGGGTGATGGCTTCGACCTGCACCTCGGGGAGCTGCCGGCGCTGGTAGTACAGATAGCCGCCCACGGCGCCCGCGACCACGAGGGCCGAGACGGTTCCGAGGACGGCGCGTTTTGTCTTGGACATCGCTTCATTATCCACTATCGTTGCCTGCTTCGCCTCGAGCCGCTATCATCCTCAATTGGCTCAATTGGCTCAATTGGCTCAATTGTGAAGAGATTGAAGAAATTCATCTATGGGCTTCTGCTGCTCGCCGTTCTCGCGGGCGCCTTCGTGGGCGCCCGTGCCGTGGATCGGATGGCGGTTGGCTACCTCACTGGCCAAAGGCGCGTCGTCGGGGAGGGGTTCTGGGGTGAGGCGGTCCCGAAGGACGGTCCCGTGCCCGGTTACGCATTCCTTGGATTCACGCGCCCGTCCTCGGACCCTCCGGGGATGCGCCTCGTCCGCCCCTGGGACATGGCGCGCGACGTGGGCCTTCGAGCCGGCGACGTGATCACGGCCGTAGACGGTCACCTGTTTCGCTCTTCCGAAGATCTCATGAGACATCTGGTCGGCCACTACACCGCGGGACAGGTAGTGCCGGTGCACGCTTTGCGGGAAGGCTCCGAAGGGACGGAGACGCTCGACCTGAGCATGACGCTCCGGGCTTTCGTCCGCCACCCGGGCGACCTGGAGCTCCCCTACGAGGACGTCGAGATCCAATCCGACAGTGGATACCGTCTAAAAGGCTGGTTCATTCCGCCGCCGGAGCGAAGCGACGGCCGGGTCGGGATCTTCGTGCACGGCGCGAACTCCTCCCGATTCCAGGCTCTCGAAAACGGCGCGAAGTTCTGGTATCGGCGCGGCTACGGTCTCCTCACCATGGACCTAAGCGGAAGAGGATCGAGCGAGGGGGAGTACATCACCTATACGGTGAACGAACGGCTCGACGTTCGAAGCATGCTCCGCTGGGCCCGGAACCACCCGGGGATCGATCCAGATAAAGTGGTCGTCTTCGGGACTTCCAACGGGGGCGCTTCCGCGATCTACGCCGCCGCGGGCGACGACGCGCTCCCGGCGCTGGTCCTCGACGCAGCCTACGGCGATCTCTGGGAGGCCGCGGGCGAGATGATTCGCTCCCGCGGGGGCCATCCCATTCTGCGATACCCGCTCTCCGTAGCGGTGCGCCTTCGGGCCGGCTTCGACATCGCGAGTGTCCGGCCGTTCGACGTGATTGCTCAGGTCAAGGCTAAGGTCCTCTTCGTTCACGGCGACGCCGATCGGCAGGTCCCGCTCACCCACTCGGAGAAGATGCACGAGGACCGGCTTCGAGCAGGGCTTCCGAGCGAGATCTGGATCCTCCCCGGCGGCGAGCACGGGTTCGACAACTACCCGCCGGAGGGGATCTTCTGGAACCGGATTCTCGACTTCCTGGATCGCGCCCTCGGAGGGCCGCCGGCCGCGTGGGATCTCGGATCATGAACCTCAAGGACTTTCTGACGTCGGAAGGCCGGCTCAAGCTCCGCGTCCAGCGCAATACCAAGAAGCTCAGCCAGCGCTACGCGCAGCATGAGGCGCGCATGGAGGCCGCGGACAAGCTGCAGGAGATCGCGACCCCTGACGCCATCTACGGTCTTGCTCAGCGGTTTTCGGCGACGTCGGAGAACCTCGGGATCGATCAGGAAGAGAAGAAGCACGTCCAGGACGTTCTCGTCGGCTTCGGCGAGAAAGCGGTCGAGCCCCTGAAGCGGCACATCAAGCACCGCGACCAGGTGACCTGGAGCATCGACGCCTTGAAGAAGCTTCTGCCGAAGGAGCGATTGATCCCCTTCCTGCTCGAGATCCTGCGGGGAGGCGACCCGATCTACATCCGCGGAGAGAAGGCGAACCAGATCTTGATAGCGCTCGAGCACCTCGGAGATCCCGACGTGGTCCCCGGGGTCATCCCCTGTCTCCAGAGTCCCGACGACACCGTCCGGTTCGTGGCGGTCGAGTGCCTCGCGGCCTACGGCGACGAGCGAGCGCGCGAGCCGCTCCTCGAAGCGCTGGTGAGCCCGGACGAGGACTCGGCCCGGGTGAAGACTCGCATCGGAGAGGCTCTGGAGAAAGCCGACTGGGACGTGAAAGGCTACCGCAAGAAAGTCGAGGCGGTCCTGCCTCCGCCCTTTCGGGTGAGCTCCAAGGGGCGCGTCGTGCGCTGACGGAGTCCTTGAATCTTTCGCTTTCGACCCTCGCCGTTCTCGTCTCGTATCTCGCCGCCGTCACTTTCTTCGGCGCCTATCTCGGGAGGAGGCGAAGGTCCGTCGACGAGTACTTCCTCGCCGAGAGGAGCGTCCCCTGGTGGGCGATCGCCGCGTGTGTCGTCGCCACGGAGACGAGCGTTCTGACGTTCACCAGCGTTCCCGGTTTCTCCTTCGGATCGGACTGGAGTTTCCTACAACTCGCTTTCGGTTACGTCGTCGGCCGGATCCTGACCTCCATCGTTCTCGTACCCGCCTACTTTCGGGGGAAGGTCTTCACGTCATACGAGCTTCTGAGGCAGCGCTTCGGCCGGCCGGTCGCGAGCGTCGCCGCGGGAGTGTTCTTGTTTTATCGCACGCTCGCGGACGGAATCCGGCTCCATGCCGCGGCGCTGGTGGTCGCGATCGCAATCGGGGTACCGGAGATCTACTGCATCCTCATTCTCGCGGCGGCGATGATCCTATACACCGAAGAGGGCGGAGCCAAGGCCACGATCTGGACCGACGTCGTGCAGATGTTCGTGTACGTCGCCGGTGCTCTGGTCGTGCTCGAAGCCCTCGTGAAGCTCCTTCCCGCGGGAGCGGGAGCGCAGGCGTTCGCGGCGGCTTCGGCCGAGGGAAAGCTCCGAGTCCTGGTGCCTTCGCTCGATCCGGCGGTCACCTATTCTCTCGCCTCGGGCGTTATCGGAGGCGTGTTCCTGACTCTCGCGACTCACGGCACCGATCACTACCTGGTGCAGCGCCTCCTGGCCGCCCGAAGCGTCCGCCAGGCTCAGATCGGTCTCGTGCTCTCGGGCTTCATCGTCTTCGTCCAGTTCGTTCTGTTCCTCACGATCGGAACGCTTCTCTGGCGGTTCTACCAGGGACGCGCCTTCGCCCGCGGGGACGAAGTGCTTCCCACGTTCATCGCCGAGTCACTTTCTGGACCCTGGTTGGGGTTCATCCTCGCCGCGGTCGTCGCCGCCGCGCTCTCACCGTCGCTGAACAGCGTGGCGTCGACCACGCTCAAAGACTTCTATGTGCCTTTCGTCGATCCGAAGGCGCCGGAGAAGAAACAAATCCAACTCGGGAGAATCTTCACCGTCTTTTGGGGAGTCGCCCAGACCGTCGTCGCCGTCTTCGCCCAGAGAGCGTCCTCGGCTCTCGAGGCGGGACTCGCGGCGCTTTCGTACGCCTCCGGACCGACCGTGGGAGCGTTTCTCCTGGCCGTCTTGAACGGTCGGGTGACGTCGACGTCGGTCCTCGTGGGAATGGCGATCGGCTTCGGGGCACCGTTGCTTGTGAATCAAATCACGCCGGTTGCCTGGACCTGGAACGTGGCCATCGGCTCGACGGTGACGTTCACGTCGGCTACGGTGGCGGACTGGATCGGCCGGCGAACTACCCGGTCGCTTCGCTGAGGGCTCGCTCCAGAAGGTCGCTCACGGAAAGCGACGCGGCCATGGAGCGGAGGTAATCGCGGTCGAGTGAAACGCGCAGGGCGGGAGGAAAAGCGTTAAAATGAAGACTGACATGGCTATCACTACGAATAAGCAATCGCTCGCAAAGCCTGAGCACTACGTCTTTCCGTACATCACGAAGATCCCGGATGTTTGCGGCGGCTACGCGACCATCGACGGGCACCGCATTCGGGTGATCGATATCGTCGCTATGCACAAGGCAGGTTGCACGCCGGAGAAAATGCTCGAACAGTACGCTTCTCTGGACTTGACTCAGATCTATGCCGCCCTGACCTATTACTACGGGAACCGTGAGGAAATCGAGAAGGAAATCCGAGACTACGACCAGTACTTCGAGCGAATGGACGAGCAGTGGAAGGAATACGTCGAACGACACGGTGGCCATCCTCCGGATAAACCAGCCCCCGAAGACCGACACATCGCCAA
This sequence comes from uncultured Acidobacteriota bacterium, assembly GCA_964553925.1. Lineage (GTDB taxonomy): Bacteria > Acidobacteriota > Vicinamibacteria > Marinacidobacterales > SMYC01 > DAISKN01. The sequence continues at coordinate 12,186 of CAZKNR010000102.1, read as the reverse complement.
GCCTGCCGACTGGAAACCGAAGCGATAGGTGTTCGGCCGTTTCCCTCTATATACCGACGAGGACGTCCATGGTGCCGTCGTCGAGCTGCTTTTGAATCGAGGGTGGGATCTCGCCCGCGCTGTGGAGCGTTATCACCAAGGGACACGGGACCCGCTCCACTTCGAGCAAGCGGCGGCAGAAGGTCGTGTGCTCGTTACCAATGATCAGCCCTCGATCGCAACGGCGGAACGCTGGCTGCGAGAGGGGAGAACCTTCAAGGGAGTCGTGACGTGGCACAACAATCACTATGCCCGAATGAGCATCGGTAGGATCGTCGAGAAAATCGAGGCTCTAGCCCAAGAGGACGATCCTTTCTTCTACCCCATCCGCCGAATCTACCCGGACTAAATCGGCCGGCGAGCTAGTCGGATGCCTCGCTGAGCGCCCGCTCCAGAAGATCGCTCACCGAAAGCGACGCAGCCATGGAGCGGAGGTAATCTCGGTCGAGGGTATCCGATTGCACCTGGAGGATCCCGAGCACGTCGCGCCACTGCTGCTCCGAGACGCCTCCGCCCGCGCGGTACCAGTCCAGCTTGGCCAGGACGGTGTCCTCCGCGGAGGCCACGAACGCCGAGCGCTCGGGGTCGTTCGAGATCATGTGAGCCGCCCTTCGCTCGAGTTGGGCCTGGTCGAACGGCCTCCCCTTGGGAATGAAAACGTCAATCTTGAACATCGTATCCAGATGGATGACGTTGAAGCTCCGCCGGAGATCGACCGCGCGTCGCATGGCGTTTTCGTCGCGGTAGAAAGCCTCTCCGAGTGCGCGGAAGAAAGGCTCCACGTGCTCCCGTCGTAGGTCGGCAACGAGGTCGGCATCGACGCTTGCGCGGAAAACGCCATGCAGCGAGCTCGCGAATGAGCCGCCGATCGCATACCGCACACCGAGACGCTCGAGGATCTCGGTGACGAGGAGGGTGACGGCTGTCGGCTCGGAGGGAAGGGTCACCGGTAGTTCGCGAGCGGCCCATAGGCCCGCTCGGCGAGCTCGGCCCCGAGGAGCAAATCGGCCAGGCGGCGACGAAGCTCTTCCTGAGATGCTCCGGGGTAGCGGGCTCGAAGTCCCGCGAGTGCGAGCATCCTCAAGCTCCGGTGCAGCTGGTCCGCGAGCTGCAGCTTTCGCCATCCCTCGGCACGCCTCATCAAGTCGATGTGGACGCGATGAGCTTCGGGATCGGTGTCGCGGAGCAAAGCGTGGCTCATCCTCTGGTCTCGAATTCTACGCTTTTCGCGGCGCCGTTCCCAAAGGGGTAGCTGCCGATGTCGCCGACGAACGGCAGCGCCAACAAGCGACCCAGGGTCAACCGTTCGGGGTCTCGGAACTGACGGACGCCGATGGTCATTCCCAGGTGACCGGCTCGCGGCTGGGCGCAGTAGGTGCCGAGGATCCGATCCCACCACGGAAGATTGAATCCGAAGTTGCTGTTCGTTTCGACGGGAACGATCGAATGATGGACCCGGTGCATGTCGGGGGTGACGACGAGCAGTCGCAGGGCGCGGTCGAGGGCGGGTTGAATGCGAACGTTGCCATGGTTGAACATCGACGTCGCATTGAGGAGCACCTCGAAGACGAGCACCGCCGTGAGGGGCGGACCCAGCACAACGATTGCCGCGGACTTGACCAGCATCGAGAGAAGGATCTCGATCGGATGAAATCGATTTCCCGTGGTCACGTCGAAGTCGAGGTCCGCGTGGTGGACCATGTGAAGGCGCCAGAGCGCAGGGACCGCGTGGAAGAGCACGTGCTGCAGATAGACGATGAGGTCGAGCGCCACGACCGAGCCTACGACGGAAATCCAGAAAGGCAGCTCGACGTTGTTCAGAAGGCCAAAGCCCCGGTCGACGGCGAACCAAGCGACGCCAACGGCGGCGGAGGGGAACAAGACGCGCAGCACCAGAGTGTTGATCCCTACGATCGCGAGATTGATGGGCCACCGCTTTACCTTGGACGTGCTCCAGGGTCGAAGGGGCGCGAGAGTTTCCCAAACCGCCATGGCAAGAAAGACGCCCGCGAAGAACGAAAGCCGGGTCCAGGCTTCGGAGGGCATGGCGGTCACGTTTGGACTTTCATGCCGCGGGCTCGCCAATCGGCGAGGCTGTCCTCGAGGCGCTTGGCCTTGAATCCGCGCGCTCGGAGCCGCTCGACCGCCTCGACCGCGAACAAGCAATAAGGGCCGCGGCAATAGGCGACGACTTCCTGGTCCCCGGGAATCTCGTTGAGTCGGCTTTCGAGCTCTTTCAACGGAATGGAGCGGGCGCCGGGGATATGTCCTGCCTGGTACTCTTCGAGCGGTCGGACGTCGAGCACCACCACTTCGCCGCGCTCGACGCGTTCCAGAAGCGCTCGTCGGTCGACGGCCTCCATCGGCTCTCGGTCCTCGATGTAGTCGCGGGTGACGCGTTCGATCTCCGCGAGCCTCGCTTCGGCGAGAAGCCGAAGGGAGCGAAAGAAATCCGCCACAGCGTCGTCGGCCAGGCGGTAGGTGACGAACAGGCCGCTCTTCTCGGCTTCGACAAGTCGAGCGGCGCGAAGAACCTGGAGGTGCCGCGACGCGTTGGCGACGGTCTGGTTCGACTCCCTCGCGAGGGCTTCGACAGTGCGAGGCGCCTGCGAAAGCAGGTCCAGGAGCTCGAGGCGGCGAGGGCTCGCGGTCGCCTTGCCCAACCGCGCAAGTTGCTGATAGATCGCGTTCTTGAAAGGGCGGTGAGACTTCACGATACTACTCAACTATTCAATTGAATAGTATCACAGCCGGGCAAGAAGGGGAAGCACCTCGTTTCCGAGCACCCGGACAGCTTCTCGCTCGTTCTCGCCGTGAGGGGTTCCGAGCTCGAAGAGATCTACCCCGGCGTCGAAGAGCTCCGTCAGTTGGGCGGCGATGTCTTCCGGGGTTCCGAAGCAGGCGAAGCGCCGCAGGGTCTCTCGCGACAGCGCCTCGCCCGCTCGCTTCTCGTCACCGGAGGTGAGCGCGGCCTCGACCTCGCGGATTTCTTCCTCGGGAGGCGGTGCCACTGGCTCGAGACGCGCCACCGCGCCCACGTACATCGCGACTTCACGCCGGGCGATCGACTCCGCCTTGCTTCGGTCGCGATCCACGACGGTCACGGCGCCGAAGGCGAGCTTGACCGCGGACGGATCCCGTCCTGCCTTGCGCGCGCCCTCCTCGATCCGTTGCCGGAACCAGGACACGCTCGCGGGATTCGCGGAGCCGCCGACCTTGAAAACGTCGGCGACCTCGCCCGCGAGCCTCGCGATGCGCTCTCCCCAGCCGCCGATAAGGACGGGAAGCCTCCGGCCGGGGATGGGGAATCGCAGATACGCCTGCTCCGAGGCCTGGAAGATCTCGCCGAGATAGGGTGCGCGTTCTCCCACGAGAAGTCTCTGGACCAGCTCCACGCACTCGCGGATGGCGGCGAGCGGCCGAGGCTGAGGGACGCCGATAGCCTCGAAGAAGGCACCTCTTCCCACGCCGAGGTAGGCGCGGCCGCCGCTCGTCTTATCGAGAAGGGCAAGGTTAGCGGCCACCAGGACGGGGTGGGTCAGGTAAGGGTTGACGACCGCCGGTCCCAGTAGGGGACGCTTCGTGTGCTCGGCAAACTGCAACAGAGCCGGCCAGGGCGACTGGTAGAAGAGGTCCTGATAGACGCTCAAGGTCGCGAAGTCGTACCGGTCGACGATGGATGCGAGCTCTCGGTACTCGGCGAGCGTCTTGTCCGTCTGGAATGCGATGCCTACGCGCCCCATGAGTCGACTCAGGTCAAGTTGCTCTTCCGGAGGACGACGGGCGCGAGTCTCTCGATCTTCATGATGAGCTGCTCCTCGGGATCGGGACAGGCGACGAGGCTGTCCGAGGTGAGCCAGTCGTTCTCGGACAGCTCCCTTTGCTTCGCGGCAAGCAGGGGAAGCACCGAGGCGAGGGCGTAGATGCAAAAGTGACGCTCGGGCGGGAGCACGAGCTGGCTGCTGTTCCGCACTTCGAACCAGTCGCCGACCGAAAGACCGCAGACGGATCGGCCGCGAATCTCGACCACGGTGACGCGGAGGTCGTAGAGCTTGAAGCTATCGAAGCTCATATTTTCCTGCAGAACGCCATGAGGTGCCATCCGAGAGGGCGCACCCACGCGCGCGGGAGCGCCTCGAACGCGGAGACGAAGAGCTTGTTGAACGCGAAACCCTTCCAGCCTCCGTGGAGTCTCGTTTTCACCGGGAACCGCTCGGGCACGATGCGGACGCTCCCGAAGCCTGAAAGCAGATCGCGGTACTCCCCGATCGAATACTTCCTCAGCACCGGCGCGTCTCCGTGCTCGAGGTCGACCCGCATCACCTTCGAGAGGGCGTTGAGCCAGGAGACCCGGTTGTAGACCATGAAGATCGCCTCGCCCTCGGGCTTCAGCACCCGGCGGCACTCTTCGGCCATGAGCCGGGGCTCCGCGGTGTATTGGAGAACGCCGTGGCCGTAGACGACGTCGAACGAGGAATCCTCGAACGGGAGCGCCTCGCCGTTCGCGAGCTTCAGATCCATCGCGACTCCCGCGAGGCGGGCGTTCTGCCGGGCGAGCTCGAGCGCGGTCTCCGAAAGATCGATCCCGGTCGCGACGGCGCCGCCCTTCGCGAAGCGAACGAGGTCCGTTCCGATCCCGCAGCCGACCTCGAGGAGCGTCTTTCCCCTAAAGCCTTCGAAATCGACGAGGCGAGGGAGGTAACGCAGCTTGTCGAAGCGGTACAGGTCGAGTTCGTCGAAGAACTCCTTCGATCCCGGAGCATGGCGCGTCATCTCGAGGTCATGGATCCGCTCGTTCCAGTATCGCTGGACTCGTTCCAGGAGGGCGTTCAAGGGGCGTATTATAGTACCTTCGTGAAGAGGGACATCGGGGCGCTCGCTTCGCGCGAGTTCGACGTCGTCATCGTCGGCGGGGGAGTCTACGGGGCAGCCATCGCTTGGGACGCGTCGCTGCGCGGTCTCACCGTCGCTCTGGTGGAGCGCAACGACTTCGGCTCAGGAACGTCCTTCAACAACCTCAAGACGATCCACGGGGGCGTCCGCTACCTCCAGCACGGAGATCTGAGGCGAATCCGCGAGTCGGTGCGAGAACGCCGGAATCTCATGCGGGTGGCGCCCCACCTCGTTCATCCGCTCCCGTTCCTCGTTCCCACCTACGAAGGAACTCTCGGGCGAAGCCGCGCCGCCCTGCGCCTCGCGCTCTTCGTGAACGATCTCGTGAGCTGGGACCGCAACCGGGATGCCCGCGCGGACAAACACCTGCCGCCCGGCCGGGCGCTCTCGCGCGAGGAATGCCTGAAGCTCGCGCCCGATCTTGATGCCTCCGGCCTTACCGGCGGCGCGCTCTGGTACGACGCGCAGATGTACAACTCGGATCGCCTCACGCTCTCGTTCGTGCTGTCAGCGGCCCGCGAGGGTGCCGTCGCCGCGAACTTCGTCGAAGCCGAGGGCTTCGTGCGCCGCGAAGATCGAGTTCAGGGCATCGTCGCGAAAGACTCGCTCACCGGAGGAATCTTCGAGATCCGCGGGCGGATGGTGATCAATGCCTCGGGACCTTTGGTCGATCGACTGCTCGAGACAGTCGGGGGAGAGAAGCGGAAGCGGCTCTTCCACTCGTCGAAGGCGATGAATCTCGTGACTCGGCCTCTGGTCGAAAACGTCGCCCTGGGTCTCACGCGGGGCGGCCCACTTCTCTGCATCGCACCGTGGCGCCACGTGTCCCTCGTGGGGACTCTCCACCTTCCTTACGAAGGCGCTCCCGATGAGCTCGAAACTAGGGAAGAAGACGTGCAGCGGCTCCTGGACGGGATCAACCGCGCCTATCCGAAAGCGGAGCTCGTGCGGACCGACGTGCGGCTGGTCCACCGGGGTCTCCTTCCGGCGGTGCCGAACGGGCAGGAGCTCACCCTGGTGAAGAGCTACAAGATCGACGAGACCCTCGAGGGCCTTCTCTCGATAGTGGGGGTGAAGTACACGACGGCGAGAGACGTCGCGGAGAAGACGGTGGATCGAGCGCTGGCCAGACTGGGAAATCCGCACGTCGCCTCTCGGTCAGCGAGGACTCCCGTCGTGGGGGGCGACTTCGAGAGTTTCGCCGATCTCGCCCGCTCCGTCGAGACCCCGCATCTCGCGTACAATTACGGGACACTCTCTCGCGAAGTCCTGGCGATTTCCGACCCGACCCCTCTCAGCGACACGACCCCGGTGACCGCGGCCGAAGTCCGGTACGCGGTGAGGGAGGAGATGGCGCTCGATCTTGCCTCGGCTGTGCTCCGGCGAACCGAGCTTGGCTCAGCCGGGCACCCAGGAAGGACGGCGCTCGAGCGCGCGGCCGCCGTCATGGGAGAGGAGCTCTCGTGGAGCGAGGACAAGAAGCGGGTTGAGCTCGAGGCCGTGGAAGAGTTCTACCGGGCGAGGAGCTGAGGTGAGCGGAGCCTTCGCGGCGCTTTTGAACCTCGCGCGCGCCATGAGCTCCTGGCGCACCGCCGCCGTGGCTCTGCTCTCGTTCGCCTCGGGACTTCCCCTGGGCCTCGTGTGGTACGCCATCCCCGACTGGATGCGCTCCATCGGAGTCGACATCCGCATCGTCGGGCTCTTCTCGCTGGCGCAGGTGCCGTGGGCTTTCAAGGTCCTCTGGTCGCCGCTCATGGATCGCTACGTCCCACCGTTCTGGGGGCGAAGGCGCGGGTGGATAGCGCTCATGCAGCTCGCGCTCGCGGCGCTGAGCCTCGCGCTCGCGGGGGTCGGAAGCCACCCGGACGCCATCTGGGTCGTGGGCGCGATGGCCCTTGCCATCGCGCTCGCCTCCGCCTCCCAGGATGTCGCCTACGACGCCTACGCCGTCGAGGTGCTGCGCCAAGACGAGCAAGGACCCGCGGTCGGCGCCAAGATCGCGCTCTATCGCGCCGCAATGCTTGTGTCCGGAGGCTTTTCCATCACGCTGGCCGGGCGCTGGGGCTGGCCCGCGGTCAACGCTCTCCTTTCGATCGTCTACGCCGCCATGCTCCTCATCACCTGGCTCGCTCCCGAGCCCGAGGAGAAGACCGAGGCGCCGCGGACGCTCCGCGAAGCGGTTTGGCACCCGTTCATCGGCTTCCTCGCGCGGCATCGCGCGCTCGAGATCCTCGCTTTCGTGTTCCTGTACAAGTTCGCCGACCAGCTCGCCCAGGCTCTCACGCGGCCGTTTCTCATCGACATGGGCTACGACTCCGACCAGCGCGGAGTGGCGCTCTCGACCATCGGAATGGTGGCGACCATCGCGGGCGCTTTCATCGGCGGATGGGTGACGACGCTCGCGGGGCTCGGCCACTCTCTCTGGGTCTTCGGCCTGCTCCAGATCTTCTCCAACGTGGGCTACTTCATCCTCGCGGGAGCGCCGGCGCCGAGCCTTCCTCTCATGTACGCGGCGACGAGCTTCGAGCTCCTCACCTCGGGCATGGGGACGGGGGCGTTCTCGGTGCTTCTTCTGCGCATGACGCAGAAGAGGTTCTCGGCGACTCAGTACGCTTTGTTCTCGAGCCTCTTCGCGCTCCCGCGGCTTCTCGCCGGACCCATCAGCGGCTTCGTCGTCGATGCCATCGGCTGGCGGACGTTCTTCCTCTCGACGCTTCCGATGGGGATCCCCGGGCTCGTGATGCTCGCGCGGTTCGTTCCTCTCGGCATGAAGGAGCCCGAGTTCTCGGTCAGGGAAGGGGAGCGAAAGCGTCCCCTATCCCCGGGCGCGCTTCTCGCGCGGGGAGTTTTGGGCGCGGCTCTCGCGGGGGTTCTCGCGATCTTCTCCATCGCGGCGCTCGCGGCTCTCAAGACGATGCGCGAAGCGCCCGAGATCGGGTTCGATCTCTCGCGTGCGGCGGGAGACCTTGGGAATCCCACCGAGTTCACCGACTGGGTGGAGCTCATCGGAATCGCGGCGTTCACCGCGATCGGGGGGCTCTTCACCGCCGCGATCTACGCGGCGAGGCACGGCGGCGTCGCGAAGTCAGCATGAGCCCACCCGTTCGCGGGTAGGCGCAAAGAAGAAATACAAGGGGGATGGGGAGAGGGGAGGAGATGGGGAGATCCTTGTATTGGATTACTCCCACTTCTCGCACGACGATTCGGTCGCGGGTTACGACGTCGGAAGAACGATCGTCCGCACCGTCCCGATGGTCTCGCGGGTCTCCTCCGCCCACCGGCCCTGGAAATATTCCACGACACTCTGCATGAGCTCGTTGGTGACGTCGGTGAGCCTCCGCTCGAGAGGCCAGGAGAGGAATCGGGCCGGGGCCGAGAGCGCGTTCGAGACGGCGATGAGGTTGTCGAAGATCGAGAGCCGCGCGCCGTTGGTATCGGGCTGCACCAGGATGCGGATGACTCCGCCGCCCGCCCCCGCGAGTCTCCGGCGGGAGGAGTCGATGATGGTGTAGAGGAGCCCCCGTAAGAGAAAGGGCTCGGCATAGACCGGCCGCACGCCGGGCTTGATCTCGACCAGGAATCGAATGCCTTGCTCGTTCAAGGCGGGCGAGAGCTCGCTTTCGAGCCGCGCGAGGATCTCGTTGATAGGAGTGGGCACCCGGCCCGGAAGTCTTCCCGAGCGCAGATCGAGTAGCGTCTGGCGCATGAACTTCACGTTTGAAAGCGCGGATTCGACCTGAGAGAACTCGTGATGGACGAAGGGCGGGACGTCCGGCCGGGCGCGCAGGCGCACGAGCGAGGCCTCGATTCCGGAAATGGGAACGTCGAGACCGTAGGCGGCGCCCTCGGCCACTCTTCCGCGAAAGGAGCTCCTCAGGCTCTGCTTCAGGGACTCCGAAGCGTGGGAGTCGGAGATGACCTCGAGCGCCATCGTGAGCTCGAGGGCAACGCGCTCCAGGTGGTCGATGGTCTCCTGGTTCGGTGCCGGAGCCTCCTGCGGCAGATAGAACGTCAGAAGCCCGATCGCGTGCACCGGAGTCAGCATCGGAAGGGCGAGGATGGCGACGCAGTCGAGCCCCGCGCGATCCATCGCGTCCTCGAGAGGCCCCGCTTGCCCGCGGAGCTGGAGCATCGCCTTCTGGGCGTCGACCACGGCCTGAGCGAGAGGCCGTCCCCCCGGAGTGCGCGCCCCTTCGAGAGGATCCACGGGAAGACCGAGTCCCACGACTTGTTCGAAGTTCCCGTCGGGCCGGATCAGGCTGAGCGAGGCCTGGCCGCATCGGAGCGACTGGGCGAGCGCGCCTACGAGCCCCTCGAGGAGCACCGGGGTCTCGTCGGGGGTGGCGCTGAAGAGCTTCTTGGCGACGTCGGCGACGGCTCGGTAGGTCTCGACTCTTCGGGATTCGAGCTGAGTCTGCTCCTTGAGCTCGCTGATGTGGTCGGCGAGGCTCGATGCCGCCTCGGCGTAGCTCTCGACCATGGCGTTCGCCGACTTGGTGTCGAGCTGGATCGCCCCCTGGGGCGGGGAGTGCACCGGTGGCGCCTGGTTCGGAAAGCCGTATTCAACCGCTGGTGAGGACATGGCGGAAGACAGCTGCGGAGCCTTGACCCGAAAGACGCGCGTGGGCGCGGGCTCCTTCGGCGGGTACGGAGGCTCCTTCGCGCGCTTGAGCTGTTCGAGAGTCGTTCCGAAGACCTCGAGCATCGCGCGCGTCGCCCATTCCTTCGCCGAACGGGCGTCGCCGATATTCTCTCCGATCTTGTAGCGGGTTGAGAGCTCGGTCATCGTGCGCTCGAGCATCGATCCAAAGGATTCGAGGACACCCCGGCCCTCGGTCGCGACCGACTCGAAGCTCGCAGCTCCCCGCGCGTTCAGGCCGCGCTCCATGATCTTGTGGTCGGTGGTGTCCGGGAGATCTCGCTTGTTGTACTGGAACACCATCGGTATTGACGAGGGCTCGATCCCGTGATCGAGGAGATACTCCGTCATCTCCTTCATGCTCTGGAGATTCTCCTGCCAGCGATCGGTCGCGGAGTTCGCGACGAACACGATGCTGTCCGTGTTCTTGAGGAGCATCTTGCGCGTCGCGCCGTAGAACTTCTGACCCGGCACCGCCACCACTTGAAACCGAAGGTCGTAGCTGCGAAACGCCGGTGTCGAGAGCGGGAGGAGATCGAAGAGGATGGTGCGGTCCTGGGCGGTATTGACGGAGACCATCTCCTGCCGGCGGTCAGCCCTCGCGTGCCGGTGGATCATCTGGAGGCTCGTGGTCTTGCCTCCCGCGGCCGGTCCGTAGTAGAGGATCTTGATGCGGAGGAAGCGCTCCTTGTGATTGATCTCGACCAAATCAGCCTCGGGCTCGCTCCACGGGCTTTCCTTGAATGCTGTCGTAGGCCAGCTTGACCCGGCGCCTCGGCCCCGATTCGGAATCATAGATGTCGCATTCGGCGTAGGGCTTGGAATAGACGTGGAGGCTCGCCGCGTTCGCCCCGAACTCGAGGGCGTTGTCGACCGCGTGGAGATCCGCCGGGCCATCGAGAAACCCGATGCCGCCATCCACCGGCGACCCGGTGGGCGAAAGCCGGATAGGGTCCTCGGAAACCATCGAATAGTTCGAGAAGCGAAGCCTTCCGCGCTCCACCCGCGCGTAACAGAGCTCTCCCTCGTGTCCGTGAATGGGCGCTTTTTGGCCTCGTCCCCAGCACACGACGAGGATCTCGAAGTCCTGGTCCTTGTGTACCAGGTTCCGGGTGTAGTGCTCGTCGCAGTAGTTCAGGTAGGGCTCGAACGCGGCCGGTTCCATGAGAGTCTCTGCCAGGTACTGGCGTACCTCGGTTTCGGGAAATCCCCTGGCGGCGAAGCGTTTCAAATCATCGATGAGGTGCTCGAAACCCACGTGGCGCGTCACGGACTCCTCATGCCCTAACTGGTCGGAACTCTCGTATGAGACGGCATTTACCTTGCAATGTCAAGGGATTCGCGGGTATTCGCGGGAAAGGCTGGGGTCAGGGCGTGAGGGGAACGCTTCCCACCTGGCGCAAGTTGTGTACGGCTGCGTAGCTGTAGGCGGCCATGAGGGCGATCCGAAGGCTGAGCGCGAGCTTCGTCCTTCCGCTTTTCTGAAGCCGCTCGGTCGTCCAGTAGACCGCCGCGGGGCCGACGACGTGGTGCACCAAGCGGATTCCTCGTTGGGAAGCTACTGGATTTCCTTCCTGAAGTCCCCGGGAGAGACCCCATTCCGTAGTCGCGAAGTCGGCCGCGGAGGTCGCGAACAACCCCACGCCGGAAAACTCGAAAACCGGCGAGCTGTCGGATGAAGTCGGGACTTCGGCCGCCGGCCGGCCGGGCGAAGGAAGCTCGAAGCTCTCGATCTCGGCTTGCGTCGGCTGGATCGACCGCTTCTCCTCCGGCTTGTCCGACGCAAAAACGTTCTCCGCCGCGAGAAAGACGAGAAACATCGCGAAACCGGGGGGGAGTTTCGACATGCAGCCGATGACTGCAAGAGGAATACCGCCGGAGCTTGCCCTTCAAGTCCTGGCACGACACCAGGTTGCGTCGATGGGCCAGCCATCGATCGTAGGGAGGATCCCACGCCTCGTAGGCGCGGCACCCCGAATCAGAGGCTCTTCAGGACTTCGTCGGGATGCCTCGCGGCGTCGACCTTGGGATAGACCGCGAGGATGTTCCCGTCGGGACCGATGACATAGCTCACGCGCTTCGCGGAGGCCGCATCCTTGCTGTCACAAGCGCCGTACGCGAGCCCGATTTCCCGAGTCGTGTCGCAGAGGAGGGGGAAGTTGAAGCCGAACTTCTCCGCGAAAGCACGGTTTTTCTCCTCGGTGTCGAAGCTGATTCCCAGAATCTGAGCGTTCTTCTCCTCGAACTTCCGGATGTTGTCGCGGAACCCGCAACCTTCTGCCGTTCAGCCGGGGGTATCCGCCTTGGGGTAGAACCAGAGGACCACGATTTTTCCGAGGAAGTCTCTCAGCCGAACGACGTTCCCCTGGTGATCTTTGACTTCGAACTCGGGAGCTTTCTTTCCTTTCTCGATCATGGCCGGGTCAAGCGATCTCCGCGCGAAGCGCGTCCACGGCGGCGATGGCGCGCTCGATGTGCTCCATGGTGTTGTATACGTGGGGACAGAGCCTTAGTCCGCCGGTTCCCGCAGCCGCGATTCCATGTTCTCCATAGAGTCGGTTGACGATTTCTCCGCTCTTCCTACCCTGCACCCTCAGGATGCAAACCCCGCCCGA
>CAZKNR010000101.1:0-28738 GCA_964553925.1 uncultured Acidobacteriota bacterium | reverse complement strand
GCGCGCCGGTGAGTTCGAGGACGGGGCGCACGTCCTTCGGGCCAGGATCGACATGGCATCGGGAAACGTGAACCTGCGCGACCCGACGCTCTACCGAATCCGCAAGGCGCCCCACCACCGGACGGGAGACTCGTGGGTCATATATCCGATGTACGACTACGCCCATCCGCTCTCGGACGCAATCGAGGAGATTACGCACTCTCTCTGCACGCTCGAGTACGAGGATCACCGGCCGCTCTACGACTGGGTGGTGGCGGAAGCGGAGACCCCTTTTCGGCCGCGGCAGATCGAGTTCGCGCGCTTGAAGCTGAGCTACACGGTGCTGAGCAAGAGAAGGCTTCTGCGGCTGGTACGGGAGGGCATCGTCTCTGGCTGGGACGATCCGCGCATGCCCACGCTGAGCGGAATGCGGCGGCGCGGATATACCCCGGAGGCCATCCGGACGTTCTGCGATCGAATCGGCCTCGCCAAGAGAGACAGCCTGGTGGACGTCGCCCAGCTGGAGCACGCGGTGCGCGAAGACTTGAACGCGCGCGCCCCGAGGGTGATGGCAGTCCTCGATCCCCTGCGCGTCGTGATCGAGAACTATCCCGAGGATGGGGTGGAAGAGATCGAGGCGGTGAACAACCCCGAGGACGAGGCCGCCGGTACCCGCAGCGTGCCGTTCTCGAGGGTGCTCTACATCGAGCGCGACGATTTTCGCGAGGACCCCCCGAAGAAGTTCTTCCGGCTCTCCCCCGGCCGCGAGGTACGGCTGCGGTACGCGTATCTCATCACCTGCACGTCGGCGGTGAAGGATGAGAGCGGACAGGTCGTCGAGCTTCGGTGCGTCTACGATCCCGCGACCCGGGGCGGGTCAGCCAGCGACGGCCGCAAGGTCAAGGCCACGCTCCACTGGGTCTCTGCCGCGCACGCGCACGACGCCGAAGTCCGCCTCTACGATCGGCTGTTCACCCGCGAGGATCCCGATGACGTCGAGGAAGGAGAGGACTTCACCGCCTCGATCAACCCGGATTCGTTGAAGGTCGTTTCCGGAGCGAAAGTGGAGCAGAGCCTCGAGAGCGCCACGGGTGGAAGTTTCTATCAGTTCGAACGGCAGGGCTACTTCGCCGTCGATCCCGTCTCCGCGCCCCGGAGGCTGGTGTTCAACCGAACGGTGCCGCTGAAAGACGCCTGGGCTCGAATCGAAGCTCGGACGGCTTAGGCCGGCTTAGGCCGGTTGATCACCGTCTCTTCCAGAAGCGCCCCCGATGTCTTCGCCGGCCGGAAGAAGCCTTTCTGCATGAGAGCGTGGCTCAAGAGCAGCACCATGAAGTCGGTCACTTCTGACTCCTCGAGCACTCGGGACACCGTCTGGTAGCGGATGAGCTGCTGGTAGATTTCGAGCTCGTCCGCGGTAAGGGCGTTCACGGGGGTCCCGCAGCTCTCGTTGAGCGCTACCTCATACATCACCGGAGGGAGCTTCGCCGAGAGCCTTTCCAAAGCCTCGAGCTGCTGCATCCCCTCCTCGACCAGTTTGTCGGTCGTCTCGTGGATCGTCTGGGGCACGGCGGCGGAAGGGAGCTCGCGGATCTCGTAGGTTCCCCTTTGGAGCGCCAGCAGACGATAGAGAGCCTTCTGACGCCGGACGGCGCCGTGCTCGCAATGGATCACCGCGCCCTCGCGCAGGTAGATCTTTCCTTCGTCCTGCCCGAAACGAATCGCGACCAGCGCCGAACGTTTCCGGCGCGAGAGCTCGGTGAGAAGCTCGGGAAGCGTCGTGTCCGGGCGTTCAGGGACGGCTCGGCGTTCGTCGGGCGAGACGGGCTGTCCCCGGAACGGGAGGAGGCTTCCGGTCGCTCCCACGGGGAAGCACTCGCTCTTTGCGGAAGCTTCGGTATCGCCCTCGTCGCTTCGCGCCACGAGCCGCACGACGAGGGTGAAGCCGCCGATCCGGATGCAGTCTCCGGAGCGGAGCTTCTTGCGCCGGACGACATCGTCGTTGACGTAGGTTCCGTTCGTGCTCCCCATGTCGCGCACGAAGAGGCCCTCGACCTCGCTCAGGATCTCGGCGTGGTAGTTCGAGACCCGGCGGGAGCGAAGCTGGATGTCGTTCGAGGGATGGCGCCCTACCGCGACCCGAAAGGTTTCGCTGAGGTCGAAATCGTGGACCTCCTTGTCGGTCGCGAGCCGCAGCACCATCTCGCGGTTCGGGGCAAGGACCGCCGTCACCTCCATGGTGCTCATGAGCCTCCAAGGAGCAAGGGATGTGCCAGCCATGGATCTCACAGAAAGTGAATCACTTCGGCTCGAAATCGTGACCGAAGCGGGGGCGCCGATCGTGGGGAACGCCCCATGCCGCGGGGTGCCGAACCTACGGATATGTGTGGGTTAGAATGTTCCCGCAATGCCCGCAATGATCGCCCTTCTTCTGGGCTCGATTCTCTCCGTCGAGCTTCCGATCCACACCGGAGCCGAGCTCTCGCAAGCCGCGCTCGAGCGGGCTCTCGCGGAAGTGGATCGTCTGTTCGACACGGGCGGAATCCGGTTTCAGTGGCGGCTCGTTTCCGGCGCGCCCGCGTCCTCGGCGCCGGCGACCATCGTCGTACTTCCGCGGCCCGAGGACGAGGTCATCAGCGGATGCAGCCGTAACGTTCACGATCACCGCCTGGGCATTACCCATCTCGGCGCGCGGCGGGTGACGATCTGGACGGAGCAGGTGGCTCGTGCGGTCGCGGGGAGCTGGAATCGGAAAGACCCTCCGCGAGTCGGCGAAGACGCCCTGGGTACCGCCCTCGGCCGGGTCCTCGCGCACGAGCTCGGTCATCTCTTCCTTCGCCTGAGCGGTCATCGCGAGAACGGTCTCATGAAGCCGAGCTTCTCCCCTCGCGCGCTCGTCGGGAAGAGCGACCGGGCGTTTCGCCTCTCCGAGGAAGACCTGGAGCGCGTGAGGTCGGCCATCACGCGACTCCAGGCCAGAAGCGAACTTCTAGCGCGCGAGGACGGGGATGAGCTTCAACAAGAAGGGGTCGAGCGCTTTTTTCCGGGTCCAGGTCTCCTCGAGCGGCGTCGTCGTCAGCCGGCCCGCGACTTCTCCCACCATGACGTCGGTCTTCCCCTCGGAGATCGCTTCGACCGCGTAGGCTCCGAGCTTCGTCGCCAGGATCCGGTCCCTCGCGGTGGGGCTTCCGCCCCTCTGGATGTGCCCGAGCACCGTCACCCGGGACTCGAAACCGGTCTTGGCTTTCACCTTTTCGGCGATAGCGAAAGCACCCCCTTCGTGCTCCCCTTCCGCAACGATGAGGATGCTCATCGCCTTGCCTCGTTTGCGCGCCTCGACGAGACGCGTGCAGCAGGCGTCGAGGTCCGTCGCGACCTCGGGGACGAAGATGTCCTCCGCCCCTCCCGCGGTGCATACCCCGAGGGCGATGAAACCCGAGTGCCGCCCCATGACTTCCACCAGGAAGAGCCTTTCGTGGGACTCGGCGGTATCACGGATCTTGTCGATAGCGTCGAGGGCGGTATCGAGGGCCGTATCGAATCCGATCGTGTCGTCGCTTCCGGAAAGGTCGTTGTCGATGGTGGCCGGCACTCCGACGACCCGCCCGCTCCAGATCTTCGCGAGCTCGTGGGCGCCCTTGAGCGTGCCGTCGCCGCCGATGGCGACGACGCCCGAGATCTCGTTCTCCTCGAGCACCGCCCGCGCCCGCTCCCTCGGTTCCGGCTCGAGGAACTCCGGAGAACGCGAGGTCTTCAAGATCGTCCCGCCGCGCTGCAGCACGTTCGCGACGGAGCGCGGAGTGAGCTCGACGAGCTCGCCCTGAATCAACCCCGAGAACCCGCGGCGGATTCCGGAGACGTTCCATTCGCGGCTCGCGGCGACGCGCACCACGCTTCGGATCGCGGCGTTCATTCCCGGCGCGTCGCCGCCGCTCGTGAGGACTCCGATTCGCATCAATTCAGGGTCGGGGCCGCGCCGGAGGCGGCGCCCAGGGTATGGCGCGCGATCCACTCGTACTGGCGCTTCATGCGATCGAGCCGATGGTAATACTCCTGGAAGCCGTGGCCCTCGCGCGGATAGAAGACGAGCTCCGCCGGGACGCCGCGGTCCTTGAGCGCGCGGAAGAACTCCATTGGCTGGCCGATGGGGACCCGCTCGTCGGCGGCGCCGTGCAGGATCAGAGTCGGGGTCGAAACCCGCGAGGCGTACGTCAGCCCCGAGCGCTCTCGATAGAGATGCTCGGTCTCGGGCGAGAGCGTTCCGTTGAAGAACGAGCCGAGATAGTTGGGAACGTCGTTGGTCCCGTACATGCTGACGAGGTTCGTGAGCCCGGCGCCGATCATCGCCGCCTTGAAGCGGGTGGTCTGAGAGACCGCCCAGCAGGTCATGTAGCCGCCGTAGCTCCATCCCTGGATCGCGAGCCTCTCCTTGTCGGCGATGCCGTTCGACACCATGAAGTCGACGCCGGTCATGATGTCGCGGTAGTCGCCCCCGCCCCAGTCCGCGAGGTTTCCGCGCATGAACTCTTCCCCGTAGTTCGTGCTTCCCCTCGGGTTGGGATAGAGGACGGCCCAGCCTTGTCCGGCCCAGTGCTGCCCGCCGTCTCCGTATCGAACGCGGAAATGGTTGACATGGGCGCCCGTGGGTCCGCCGTGGGGGACGACCAGGAGCGGATACCGCTTTCCCCGCTCGTAGCCGACGGGCTTCAGGAGGACGCCCTCGACCTGGTAGCCGTCGGTGCTCTTCCAGGTGACGACCTCGCTCGCGCCGAGGGCGAGAGATTCGACCTGCGGATTCATGACCGTGAGCTTCCTGGGCTCGGCGAAATCGGGGCCGGAGGCGAAAACCTCGGCGGGAGACGAAGGCGATTCGAGGGTGAGAGCCGCGACCGAGCCGTCCCGGCTCGAATTGCCGAGGATCGCGAGCGCGCCGTTCGTGAGCTTGACGTAGCGCCGCCTCCTTAGGTCATACGCATAGACTTCCTGGTAGGCGCGGTCGCCGACGGTGAAAAGAAGTCGGTCGCCTCCGGGCGCCCACTGCGGGTCACCGGGGATCCGGTCGAATGCCGCATCCCCGAGATCTCGTATCGTTCGCGCCGAGAGGTCGTAGAGCGCGAGCCTCGCGTTTCGCAGATCGGGGATCTGGGTTCCGTCCGGAAGCGGCTCGGCGCCGTTTCCCGTGGTGAGAAAGGCGATCGCCTTTCCGTCGGGTGAAAAAACTGGCGATTCGTCCTGTCCGAGGTTCGGCGTGATCTTCTCCACCTCGGCGCCTTCGAGCGTCAGTAGGTAGATGTCGTCCCTGCTGTCGCGCAGCCACGAGGTCGGCGACGCGGTGAACGCGATCCGGGATCCGTCCGGCGAGATGCTCGGTCGTCCCTTGACGGTGAACGCCGAGCCGTGAGTTCGCCGCACCGCCTCCCGGCTTTCGACGCCGATGGTCCAGAGGTGGCTCATGCGAGAGTCCCCTTCGTAGACCGCCGGATCGTCCCCGCGCTTTCGTTTCCCTTCTTCTTCTTCGGAGTACGCGTCCCTCGCGGTGAACGCGATCGCGGAGCCGTCTTTGGACCACTGGTACAGGGTGACTCCTTCCTTCGCGTCCGTCAGCCGGAAGGCTTCTCCCCCTGAAGCGCGCATGAGCCAGATCTGGCGCTTGGGCTCTTCTTTCAATGGACTCGAAGAGTCCTCGGCCCGAGCCGCCAGGAAGCTCATCCATTCACCGTCGGGCGACCAGGCGGGAGCGCTCTCGCCCTTCTCTCCGAAGGTGAGCTGAGAGGGCTCGCCTCCGACAGCCGCAACCCGATGGATGTGGCTCACCCATTCCTTCTTTACCGAATCGCCCGAGCCCGCGGCTTCCCAGGACGTCACGCTGAAGAGGACCGCGCTCCCGTCGGGCGAGACCGCAGGCTCGGAAACGGCGCGGATCGACAGAAGGTCCTCGAAGGCGACGGGTCGCTTCTCCGCGGCGCCGGCGACGAGGGAGAAGGCGACGGAAAGGAAGATCGTGAACGAGGCGATCTTGCGGTTGAAGGTCATCGAACGCTCCTCTATGAATCGACCATGAAACCCCGACAAGCGCTCCGGGGTCAATTTCCAGGGCCAAGCTACAATAACAGCATCGTGCAGGAGATTCCGGAAACCGGCCCCGAGATTCCAGAGGCGAGTTTTTACGATGTCCTGGTCCGCGCGACGCCGCGTTTCTTCGTGACCCCCGCTCTCATCACCGCGAACGTCGCCTACTTCGCGATCGCGGTTCTCCACGGCGTCTCCCCGCTTACGCCGGAGAGGCAACAGCTCCTCGATCTCGGAGCGAGCTACGGCCCGCTCGTTTTCGACGGAGAGTGGTGGCGCGTCTCGAGCGCGAACTTCGTGCACATCGGCTTTCTCCACCTCCTGCTCAACATGTGGTGCCTCTGGAGCCTCGGCAACGCCGCCGAGCGGATGTTCGGGAACCTCACGTTTCTCTGGATTTATCTTCTCTCCGGAATCGGAGGAAGCCTCGCGAGCCTCGCCTGGCACCCGTCGATCCTGAGCGCGGGCGCCTCCGGCGCGGTCTTCGGGATCACCGGGGCTCTCGTGTCGATGCTCTACTTCGGTCACATTCTCGTTCCCCGGCAAGTGGTGCGGCAGCTGCTTTCGAGCCTCACGTTCTTCGTAGGCTTCAACCTGCTGCTGGGAAGCCTTCTCGAAGGCATAGACAACGCCGGACACATCGGTGGGCTCGCGGCCGGGCTCGGTCTCGGCGCGGCTCTCCACCGACCGCTTCCTTCGGGACGCCGGCCCTGGCACCGGTTTCTGATCGTTCCCGCCGCCGTTCTCCTCTTCATCAGTGCCGCGCGATTCGTGATGGAAAAGAGCGCGGACGACCCCTACCTCCTGGCCGCGCTCGCGAGAGAGCTCGCCGCCGAGGGGAAGAAGGAAGCCTCGATCGCGGCGCTCCAGAAAGCGGCGGCGCTAGCGCCGGACTCGGCTCCGCTCCTGAACGAGCTCGGATCCGCTTATCTCGATTCCGGCCGTACCGAAGACGCCGTCCACAGCTTCGAGCGCGCCGTCGAGCTCGACCCCCAGCTCTACGAGCCGCAGCACAACCTCGCCGTGTCGCTCGTGATTGCCGGGCGGAGGGAGGAAGCGACCGAGGCCTTTCGAATCGCGAGGCAGATGGAGCCCGGAAACGTCTCGTTGTACCTCAGCTCGAGCGAGCTCTTGATGGAGGCGAACCGCATGGACGAGGCGATCTCGGTGCTCGAGGAAGCGCTCACCTGGGCGCCGGAATCGGCGCCGGTCGAAAGCCAGATCGGTCTCGTCCGCCTTCGCCGAGGCGAGAACGGGCTCGCGCTCGAAGCGTTTCGGAAAGCGTTGGCCCTCGAGCCGAAAAACGCCGAGCACCATAACCGGCTCGCGCTCGGGCTCTCTCGGGCGCGGGAAGGCGACTCCGGACTCGAGGCGATCGAAAAGGCCCTCGAGCTCCTGCCCGAGGCGCCCCACCTCCTCGACAGCCTGGGGACGGTGCGCCTCGCCCGGGGCGAGCGGGAAGAAGCCATCGACGCCTATCGCCGCGCGATCGCGCTCGACCCCACTCGCGGCGTCTACCGATACAACCTCAGCGTCGCGCTCGAGCGAAAGGGCTCCATACGGGAAGCGGCGAGCGAGAGGGCCGAGGCCATGCGATTGGATCCCAAGCTCACACTTCCCGCGGACGGCGATCCCATCATCTAGGAAAATTTTGGCGCAAAGGGCGGTGGTCATCGGAGCCGGCGCCGTCGGCGTCGCCTCGGCCTACTATCTGCAGCGTGCGGGATTCACCGTCACCGTCGTCGACCAGGGCGACGTCGGCCGCGGCTGCTCCTACGGGAACTCGTGCCTCATCGTGCCCAGTCACTCCGATCCCCTTCCCGGGCCGGGAGTCATCGGCCAGGCGCTCCGGTTCCTTCTTTCTTCGACGAGCCCGTTCTACATCCGCCCGAGGCTCGACCCCACGCTCCTGTCCTTCTTCTGGCAGTTTCGAAAGTACTGCAACCGGGAATCGGCCGAGCGCGGGTTCGAAGCGCTCGCCGGGTTGAGCCGCGCGAGCCTCGCGCTCTTCCAGGAGCTCGCCCTGTCGAAGGACGCCGATTTCTATTTCCGGCGCGAGGGACTTCTCGAGGTCTACCTCACCGAGCGGGGAGTCGGGCTCGGACGAAACACTCGCACGGTGATGGAGGAGCATGGCTTTCCCGCAAGGCTCCTCTCCCGGGACGAAGCCCTCGACTTCGAGCCCGCGCTGGCGCCGTCGGTGAAGGGCGGCCTCTTCATCGAGAGCGAAGCCCATGGATTCAGCTTCGGATACGTTCAGGCCCTCGCCCGCACGGTTGCGAAGCGCGGAGGACGAATCGTGACCCGCCTCCCGGTCGCGAGCCTCCTCATCGACGGCCGCCGGGTGAAAGGAATCCGCGCCGGCGTACCGCCGCACGAGGAAGACATCGAAAGCGACGTCGTGGTGCTCGCGGCCGGCGCCTGGGCGAAGCGCCTGGGCGAAGCGGCGGGGATCTCGATTCCTCTCCAGCCGGCGAAAGGCTACAGCTCGACCGTCGACGCCTTCGAGGGGGCGCCGCGGATCCCCGTGCTCATCAAGGAGCGGCGGGTCACCATAACCCCGCTCGGAGACCGCGTGCGATTCGGTGGAACGCTCGAGCTCGCGGGATTCGACTCCGGCATCGACCGGGCGCGCTACGGCGCCGTGGTGAAGGCGGCGCGAGAGACGCTGAAGGCCAACTTCCCCATGAAGAACGAAGAAGCCTGGTGCGGGTGGCGGCCGTTGACCCCGGACGGTCTTCCCATCATCGACCGCGTAACGCATCTCGACGGGCTCATCGTGGCCACGGGGCACGCGATGCTCGGCTTCACCCAGTCGCCGATCACAGGGAAACTCGTGGCCGAGATCGCGAGCGGCGCGGCGCCGTCTCTTCCGCTCGAGCCGTTTCGTCTCGACCGTTTCTGATCGATTGTTTTATTTTATCGTCGTTTCTAGACGGCGGAGTCTATCACCGGAGGCGTGGTATCGTGGACGGCATGAAGCATGGGGGCTTTCATTCAGTTCTCGACCGGGACCCTCCCTTTATTTTCGTCGACGCCACGATGCAGATCTGGCCCGACGCCGAATTCGACAAGGCCCACCGCCACGGCGTCACCGCCTACGCGGTCACTGCCTGCAGGCCGCATGACGGATTCGACGACGTCGTCAAGGACCTCATGGAGTGGCACCGTCTGGCGCGGGAGAACGAGAACCTTCTGGTCGCCGAGCGCGTCGAGGACGTACGACGGGCGAAGCGGGAAGGGAGAGCCGCCCTCATCCTCGCCGCGCAGGGCGGCGACTTCGTGGGCCGAAAGCTCCACCGGGTCGAGGCCGCCGCGCGGCTGGGCCTCCGGCAGCTCCTTCTCGCCTACAACGCCACGAACCAGCTCGCCGACGGCTGCCTCGACCGGACCGACGGAGGGCTTTCGAAGCTCGGCGAGCGCGTCGTCGAAGAGTCGAACCGCGCCGGTATCCTGCTCGACGGCACCCATACGGGCAAGCGCTCGACGCTCGAGGTGATCGACCGCAGCAGCCGGCCGATCGTCTTCAGCCACTCGAATCCGAGCGCCGTCGCCCCAAATCCGCGAAACATCGACGACGAGCAAATCCAGGCCTGCGCCCGGCGCGGCGGAGTCATCTGCCTCGCCCCCTGGGGCCCTCTGGTCATGCGCCCCGGAACCAGTCACCAGCCCACGGTCAACGACTTCATCGATATGATCGAACACGTGGCAAACCTCACCGGGTCCACGGACGCCATCGGCATCGGTACCGACATGTCTCTCGGAAGCTACCCCCTTCGCGAGGACGACCCGTGGGGCGCCCCCGACTACGGGAAGCCCTTCGCGGAGTACGGCGAGAAGGTGACCGCCGATCCGCGCTCACCGCGCCGAAACCTCGACGGTTTCTCGGACTATGCGGAAGTCGTCGGCTTCTCAACGGCCCTCGAGCGTCGAGGCTACTCCACCGAGGACGTGAGCAAGATTCTGGGCGAGAACTACCTGAGAGCCGCCTCAGAAGCGTGGACTGGCTGACCTCCAAGAAAAACAATTCCCCTTCCGATTGCGCGTCCCGCCGCTCGGTCCGTACAATAGTCCTACAGCTACAATTTCAATCGATGTAACGCCCGCTACAGGGGCTTCGGGAAAGGTACCGCCATGGACGAGTCCACCCCCAGGCGAAGCGGCTTTCTTTCCGCCGCCGAGAGCGCGTTCGAGCACTGCCTCTGGCATTTTCGGGTGGTGATCGTGCTCGGAGTCATCGGGCTCGTCACCGGCTCCTGCATCGTGTTCTTCTATGGAATCGTTGAGACCGCTCACCTGCTGGTGAGCTTCGCCAAGACCATGTGGATCGGGGGCGGGCACCTGGCCCAAGACCCGGCGGGCGGCCTTACCTACAACGGGATGATCATGGGCCTCATCACCGTGGTGGACGACTTCCTCATCGGAATCGTCCTCCTCATCTTCGGCCTGGGCTCGTACGATCTGTTCATCTCTCGGATCGACGCCGCGCTCGAGCAGGGCGACATCCGGCCCGACTGGCTGGTGTTCGGCTCCCTCGACGAGCTCAAGAGCGTTCTCGGCAAAGTCGTGCTGATGATCCTGATCATCAACTTTCTGAGGCTTACCATCGAGACGAAATTCGAAGGACCCCTGCACCTCGTCTACCTCGGCGCCGGGATCGCGCTCGTGAGCCTCGGCCTCAAGCTCACCCACGGCAAGGACGTCGAGATGACCAAGGCCGTGCTCCGCGTCAAACGCAATCACCCGGAGGACGACGACGAGATGGCGAACGGAGAGTCGTCCGAAGTCGAGCGACCGAAGAAGCGGCTTGACATGGAAACGCACGCGTGACATAGATGCCGTATCGTGCTGGATACGAAGCGCTGCTCGTGTTGTTGCCCCGGAGATAAGCCTCCGGGGTCTTCGCGGCGCTCCCGTTCGTAGCCCGTTCAGTTTTTAGAACGTCAAAGAGCAGTCACCCGCAGGGCCCGGAAAGCTTCAACGCTTGCCGGGTCTTTTTTTTCTTTTCACGTTCGTCAAGGATCCTTCCGAGCCGTTCCGATTCGAGTTTCCCGATCTCGAAGGACGGATGGTCAGCAGCAGTGACGAGAGGTTCCAGGGCAAGGTCGTTCTAGTGAACGTGAGCGGCAGCTGGTGCCCCAACTGCCACGACGAAGCTCCCTTCCTCGCGTCTCTCTACCGCGAGTACCGGGATCGGGGCCTCGAGGTCGTCTCCCTCTCCTTCGAGGAGGCCGCCCAATTGAAGAACCCCGAACGGCTTCGGACGTTCGTCACCACCTACGGTATCCAGTACACCGTGCTCCTCGCGGGTGAGCCCTCTGAGCTCGCGGCGAAATTGCCGCAGGCGGTGAACCTGAACGCTTTTCCGACCACCTTCATCCTGGGCCGCGACGGACGCGTCCGTTCCGTGCACGCGGGTTTCCCGAGCCCGGGGAGCGGCACGTTCTACGAGAAGGCCGAGCGGGAGATTACCGAAGAGGCCGAGCGGCTCCTGGACGAGAGGTCGAGCACGTACTGAGCTCGGCCGGAAGAGGCAGGGAAAGCGCCGGGGGAAGCCTTGGCTCCTCCCGGCGCACCCCAATCAACGCGTCTTGTGCGCCACGAGCTCCGCGGTCTCGACGAGATCCAGGAACTCTCGGCGATACGCACGCTCGTCGGCTCCGAGCGCGGAGCGAGCACTCAGCGCCCACGGTCGAACTCTCGAAATTCGGCGTACTCAGGGTCCCCAGTCTTCGAACCGGAGACTCGGAATGCGCTCGAAATCCACGATATTTCGAGTCACCAGAGTGGCGCCGACAGAAAGCGTTATGGCAGCAATGGCAAGATCGTTGGTCCCCAAACGCAGCTTCAGTGCCCGTAACCGATCGAAGATAGTGGCAGCAGCCGAGTCGAACGGCAGGCAGATCCACCGACGGTAGAATTCGAGGCCTCGCTGCAGACGAGCATAGGCCACTTCACGCGCGCGACCGTCCGCGGCACGGCGACAGGCTGGCAACCAACCGCCCAGGTCCTCACCAAACGTGATGATCGTCGTGACCACCTGATCTTCGGCGCCGAGGCCCCGAATGCGCTGTATCACCTCGGCGCGCTTTTGCAGTGCCAAACCCGCGATGTCGGTGTCGAGGAAATAGAGCGTCATTCCCTATCCTGTTGCCTGGCCTCTTCACGCTCCCGCTCGCGCTCCGCGGCGATCTCGTCGAAGTGTTCGCGCAAAGCTTCTTCGTCGCCGGCGAACATCTCCAAAGACTTCAGCAGAGCCAGTGGGCTCCTCGGAGGTCGCGAAGGCTCCTTGGGCACATCGACGCTGATGGTCGTCAGTTCCACGGATGCGAGATATTTCTCGGCAGCCCGCTGCGCATTGTGGAGCGCCTCGTCCCGCGATCGACCCTCTCCTGCGAGGCCGGAAAGCACGGGGATGAAGGCACGCCAGATGCCGTCTTTCCGCTCCACGATGACGGGATACTCCATGGGATGACGCTCCTCAGTCCTACTCATTATGGCGAAAGTTCCGGCGAAACCAAAACTGAGCTCGACAACGAAGCAAGCGGGACCGGCGGGCGGCGCGGGCTTCCTCGAGGCTCACCGGCTGGAAGCGCAGACGGTCTCCAGGTAGGAGCCGGGCCCGCCAAGGGGGTCGGCGCCGATCACCGTATCGATCTTGAGACCACAGGCTCGAGCCGGTAGATGGGTGTGGCATCGTCTTTCTTTTCCCCGTCGATCGCCACATAAATGTAGCCGTCCGGTCCCTGGCGGACGTCGCGGATCCGGCCCATGCGATGAACGAGGGTCTCCTCGATGACGACCTCGTGGCCGTCCATCGTGAGACGAGCGATCTGCTCGCCGACGAGGCCTCCCGCGAAGAGGCTCCCTCGCCACTCGGGAAAGACGTCGCCGGTGTAAAGCATCAAACCGGAGACACCGGTCGACGGCACCCATACGTGCACGGGAGGCTCCATCCCTTCGCGGAGGGTGCCCTGATGGATCGAAGCACCGGTGTCGTAGTTCACCCCGAATCCGACGACGGGCCATCCGTAGTTCAACCCGGGACGAATCAGGTTCAGCTCGTCACCGCCCTGAGGCCCGTGCTCGGTGATCCAGACGTCGCCGGTCAGAGGATTGATGGCGAGACCCTGGAGATTTCGGTGACCGTAGCTCCAGATCTCGGGTCGCGCGCCTTCCCGGTCCACGAACGGATTGCCGGAGGGAACGCGTCCGTCGTCGTGCAGCCGGACGACCTTTCCATGGTGGTTGGAGACGTCCTGGGCCGGATGCGCCTCCAGATCGCCGGCAGGCGGAACCTGGCGGTCGCCGACGGTGACGTAGAGATACCCGTTCGGATCGAACGCGAGACGCGAACCGTAGTGCCCGCGGCCGCGGGAGACGGCCTCGAAGATCTCCTCGACACCGGTGAGACGATCGTTCTCGAAACGTCCGCGCACCAAGGCGGTGGTGGCTCCCTCTCCGCCCGGGTAGGGTTTCGAGAAGCTGAGGTAGAGCAGGCGGTTCGATGGGAAGTCCGGATGAGGGACGACGTCCATGAGGCCGCCCTGGCCCTGGTAGTACACCTCGGGAACTCCGCTTACGGAAGCTTCCACGAGCTCTCGATTGCGCACGATCCGCAGCCGTCCCGGCTGCTCCGTCACCAGCATGTCGCCTCCGGGAACGAACGCAATGGACCAGGGGTGCACGAGTCCTAGAACCCACGGAACGACCCGGTAATCATGGTAGGCCGAGCGCTGGACGGGCGGCTCGGCGGCCGCGCCCGATACGAACGAGGCGAGCAGGACGACGAACGGGACGGTGAGAGCCATGAGGGTCCTTCGATTGAACGTCAGCATGGGGCAAGTATAGCGTCGCCGAATCCAACACCGTGGTGGAAAGCGCGATTCCACGCTACCCGTACTAGAATGCGTTGCGATGAGCCGCGCGCGGGACTTCGTCTTCAACGCCATCGGAAGCGCCCTCGGACTCGGGCTCTCCCCCATCGCCCCCGGAAGCTTCGGAGCGCTTCTCGGTGTGGCGTACGCCGTGCCGGTTTTCATTTACGTTCCGATGGCATGGCGCCCCTGGGCGATCGGGCTCGGGCTAGGAGCCGTGTCGGCCGCGAATCATTTTCTTACGCCCTGGGCGGTCGCTTACTGGAAGGATGAGGACCCGGGTCACTTCGTCCTCGACGAGATTGCCGGCTACCTGATGGTGCCTCTTCTCCTCCCGCAGGGAACGCTCTGGCAAGTCGGCTTCTGGGGCTTCCTCCTCTTCCGCATCTTCGACATCGTCAAGATCCCGCCGGCCCGCCAGATCGATCGGAACATGCACGGCCCGTGGGGAATCCTCCTCGACGATCTGGTGAGCGGCGCCTATGCGGCGCTCGTCCTCTACGCTTACCGCTGGCTCGGCCCGGCCGCCTGATGGTAGAATTGTTCGCATAACCGACAATTGATGACCGTTACCGGGCACCCGCCCCGATTCAGCCGGATTCAGAACGTTCAGACCCTCCGCCCCCATGCCGACACTATCTTCGACCCACGGCACGCTCCGCCAGCGCTGGCGTTACCGCCTCGACAACTTCCTGGCGAGAGGAAGTAGCGCCCTCTTCGCTTCGCTCCTCTTCGCCTTTCTCGGCGCGATAACCGCCATTGGTCTCGGGCGCTACCTCCTTCACGCGCTCGCTCCCGAGGTGACGAGTGCCTTCTCCCGCGAGCTCTGGGTGGTGTTTCTCCAGCTCACGGACCCCGGAAACATGGGCGAAGACAGCGAGAATCCCGTGGCGCTCAAGGGCGCTGCCGTGGTCGCTGGCTTGACCGGGGTCGTCATCTTCTCGGCTCTCATCGCCTTTCTCACCACCGCGCTCGATCAAGCCATCGCCCATCTGAAGAAGGGACATAGCCAGGTCCTGGAGTCGGGACATACGCTCATCCTCGGCTGGGGACCGCGGGTGGTGGAGATGCTCCGCGAGCTCGTCGAGGCGAACGCGAGCGGGAAAAACCCGGTGGTGGTGATTCTCGCCGAAGAGGAAAAGGAGGAGATGGACGAGTACCTCCGCGCCAATTTCACCGAGCGGAAGAACACCCGCATCGTCACCAGGAGCGGCTCCTCGGGATCGGTCGCATCGCTCCGGGGGGTGAGCTCTCATCGCGCCAAGTCCGCCATCGTGCTCGCGACTTGCACCCACTCCGCCACTCTCGAGGTCAAGCTCGCGAGCGACGCGCGCGTCATCAAGACCGTCCTCGCTCTCGAATCCTTGATCACGGAAGACCAGGAGTTCGCCATCGTCGCCGAGGTGTTCACCGACCGGAACCGCCAGGTGGTGAAGGACATCGCCCCCGGCAAAGTGAGCGCCATCGACGTCGAGGAGATCTTGGCGAAGATCATGGTGCAAACCTCCCGCACCAGCGGGCTCGCGGTGGTCTATTCCGAGCTCCTGGGCTTCATCGGGTGCGAGATGTACTTCTACAACGACCCGCGCTGGAGCGGCCTGAAGTTCGACCGGCTCCAGTACCACTTTGCCGATGGGATTCCCATCGGCATCCGCCCGAAGGGCGGTGAGATCGCGATCCGTCCGCCGGGAGAGACCACCCTCGGGGCAGAAGACGAGATCGTCATCATCGCCGAGGACGACTCCTCTATCGAGTTCCGGCCGAATCCGGTCATGATCCCCAAGGCCCGCGAGGTCCCCGCCCTCCGGGTCGAGCGACAGGTCGAGCGGCAGCTGATTCTCGGCTGGAGCTACAAGGCTCCCATCATCATCCGCGAGTACGCCGACTACGTTCTCGCAGGCTCGGAAGTCGACGTGGTGGTCAAGGACGCGCCCGAAGCGCTTCGAGCCACGGTCGCGAGCCTCGACGACGAGGGCGGGGTGCGGGTCCGGCTCATCGACAAGGACCCGCTGACGAGCGAAGATCTCGAGTCGATTCAGCCCTTTTCCTACAATCACGTGGTGATCCTGCCGCAAAAACCCCACCTCGACGCCGAGCCCGAGCGCATCGACTCGGAGACCATCGTGGTCTTGCTGCACTTGAGAAAGCAGCTGAAAACTCTCACCGACGCGGGCACCAGCGTCCAGACCAAGCTCATCACCGAGATCCTGGACTCCGCGAACCGCGAGCTCATCTCCCACGCCGGCGTCGACGACTTCATCATCTCCAACCGCATGGTCTCGATGCTCTTCGCCCAGATGAGCGAGGCGCCGGAGATCGAAGGAGTCTACGAGAACCTGTTCCGGGAAGAGGGCTCGGAGATCTACGTGAAGCCCGCGTGGCTCTACTTCGGCTCGCTTCCCATGACCTGCCGCTTCGGCGACCTCATGCGCGCGGCGCAGAAGCGAGGCGGTGAGATCGCCATCGGCTACAAGCTCAAGAAGCTCGAGTCCGACGCCGCCCTCAACTACGGCGTCAAGATCAACCCCGCGAAGGACGCACAAGTCACCCTGGGCCGCGACGACTGCCTGGTCGTCGTCGCCGAGGACGACTGCTGATCAGTTTCGGGAGACGTTCATAACGAGCCTGTGCGCGGCCCGAAGCGAAGACTCATCCGGCGAAGTCACCGTGAGGCGCAGGCGACTTCCCTTCTGGAGCAAGATAGGCTCTTCGAGCCGGTACGTCCGCGGCCAGGCAGGGTCGGGGCCGCGAAGGCCGATGAGAGGGAGCGTCGTCCCGTCGGGGAGTAACGCTTCGACGAGAAATGAGTCGAGGGGACCCTCGACCATCGGAAGTAAGGAAAGCACCTCGACGTCCCGCGTCAGCGGGTAGACGCCCTCTCCGCCCTTTGCCTCCACGACGAGGCTCTCGATCGGCTTCGCTTTCCCCTTCGAGAAGTAAAGTCCGACCCTGCTCCGGTCCCGAATCTCCCTCCCTTCATCGAGCCAGGTCTTCTTGTAGTGAATCCGAACGAGTAACGACGCGCCGGCGGGAAGCCGGACTCCCCGTCCCTCGGGCCAGACTTCCACACCCTCTCCCGCGACCCAGGAAGCCACGGGGGCTCCGGGCTTCGCGCCCTTCGGGACCACGAAGAGAAGCGCCGAGCGAACGGCGTTCGGGCGCTCCGGTCGAAACTCGATCGCTCGCAGGAGGAGGTCCCGCCGGAGTCCGATCTCGAGGCGCGCCTCGTGGCGCGCTTCCCCGCGGTCGGCCGCGAGGATGAACGTCTCTGGAAGCTCGAGCACCCTGTCAGGTTCCCCCTCCGGACTCTCGACGCCGGCTCCTCGAGCGGGAGCCTCGCCGCGATCCCCCTCCGGAGTCCCGCCGAGACACCAGTCGACGATGGTGTTCATTTCACTCGCCTTCAGAGAGGACGAGTGCCGAAAGACGCCGTAACGCTCGTCGGCGAACCAGGGAGGCATGGAGAGAGCGAGCACCTGGTTCTTGATCGAGACCGCCCACGGAAACGTCTCTTCGTAGCCGAGGAGCGACATGGGCGCGATGCCGCCCTCGCGGTGGCAGGATCCGCAGCGGGTCTCGAAGATCGGGAGAACGTCCTTGTGGTAGGTGAACCGGGTCCTCGTCGGCTTGTGCGCTTCGAGGGTCCATGGCGCCACCAAAAGCGTGAGCGCCGCGGCGACGACCAGGCGCTTCACCGGTTGACCCCGTACGATGAGGCGATCCGCTCGGCTGCTTCCGCGAAGCGGTCGTAGGCGAGATGGATCTTCTCCTTGTTTCCCAGATCGCCGTAGTCGTCGAGGAGCCACGCGGCGCGCACCAATTCCTTCAGCGCCCACCCAAGCGAAACGGGATCCGGGGCGCTCGAAACGTGCGGCTCGAGAGCGAGGGCAAGATCCTTGGCCTCGAGCGCGGGGACGTAGATCTCGTTGAAGGCGCCTCTCGCGAGAAGGTCCTGAACGCGTCTGTCGCGCTCGGCGATCGCCGCGGCGATGGCGACGGGCGCGTCGGGCACGACGAGCTCGGGGGCCCCCTGGGCGACGGTCACGGCGCCGGCGGAGAGGTTCGCGAACACGAAATCGAACCGCTCGAACGGTCCGTCTTTCTCGAACTGGATCTTCGCCGCGATCTCGAGCGGGCCAATAGGGAAAGACCCGCTCGGGACCCTCGCCTCGAGACAGCTCCCGTCCCGGGACGGAAGAAAGGGATACGCGAGGATCTCTTTCGTCTCGCGACTCACCGGGTCGACGCTCTCCTTCAAAACCACCCGGCCTTTGAACGCTTTCGCGGAGAGCGGATGCGAGAAGTTGTCGTACAGATGGACGCGGAAGACTCCGTCCTCGGGGTAGCTCCCCTCGAGATGGTGCCAGGCATCGGGGGCCATGAAGAAGATGCCGCCGTGCTTCGGGTTGTGGTCCTGATGGGGTCTCGCGCTCGTTGAGGAAACGAGCGCCATGCGGCAGATCGGACAGGACCCCGGCTCGAGCTCGCGCACTTCGGAGTGCATCGGGCAGACGAAGAATATTTCGTGGCTCACGGGACGGAGGTCCCGGCCGCAGACCCGGCACTTCCCCGCCGCGGGCTCGGAGAGAGCGTGAAGCGGACAGCTCCAGACGACCGTCACCCGCGTGCGCACCTTGGGCCTGCCGCATTGAGCGCAGAGCCCCTCGGCGGTCGACGTGTCTTCGCGATGCACGGGACAGGTCCAGATGAGCTCCGGCCCAGAATCGACTTGCGAAAGGGCGGCAACGACGATCCATCCTAGAGGGAGCCACGTCGTAACCATCGCGCCTCATATCGTATCGCGCTTGAGGACCATCCTGGATGTAACCCAAGCCTTTCCCTCCTCTCATTGCCGTGCGAGCGGCGGCTTTGTTACTCTTTGCACGAGATGAGCTTCCCTGAGGTCACCGAAGACGGCATCGACCGGCTGGTCGACGAGTATCGAGATCAGTGTCTTTGGTTTCTGCGACGTGACTTCTATCCGAGAGCGCTCGACGAGTGCCTGCGGGTGCTCGGGTATATCGAGCGCTACGGCGACCGCCCGGCCTATCAGAAAGCGGCTCAGGCTCGCGAATGGCTCTCACACCACAACAGCACATGACTCCGACCGTGCTCGAGGGCGCGAGCCCACCGCCCGAAAGCCAAGGGACCTGGACCGAGGAGCGCTGCTTCATCGTCGAGACCTGGAACCATGCTTCCGATCCCGACGTGTCCCTCGCCCGCGCCCGGGTCCCGCCGGGGGTCACGACGGCGAGGCACGCTCTCACCGTCGACGAGCGCTATGTCATCGAGAAAGGCCGGGGGAAAGTCGAGATCGACGGCATCGAAAGCGACGTCTCTCGGGGCGATGTGGTTCTCATCCCCCGCGGCGCGAGCCAGCGCATCCGAAATCTGGGAGACGAAGACCTCGTGTTCTTGTGCGTTTGCACGCCGCGCTTCGAGCCCGCGCACTACGAGGATCGCGAGGCATCGGGTTGAGCGAGTCGCTCGAGCTCTCGGGAAAAGTCGCGATCGTGACAGGAGCCTCCCGCGGCATCGGGAGCGCCGTCGCCTCCCGCTTCGGCGCCGCGGGCGCCGCGGTGGTCGTCCACTACCGGGAGCGCGAAGTTGAAGCCCGGGATCTCGCGAGGAGACTCGAAGCGCAAGGCATACGCGCCGTCGCGATCGGAGCCGACCTTCGAGAGACGCGTGAAGTCGACGCGCTCTTCCGCGCCGCTGCCGACGAGATCGGCGAGGCGGACGTCCTCGTCAACAACGCCGGGAGCTATCCCCTCGACCGGCTCGTCGACGCGTCCCCCGAGGATTGGAAGCGGGTCGTCGAGACGAACCTCCTTTCGGTGCACCTCGCGACGCAGGCGGCCGCGCGGCGTCTCATCGCGAGAGGCGCGCCGGGCGCCGTCGTCAACGTCGCCTCGATCGAAGGGATCCAGCCGGCGCCCGCGCATAGCCACTACAGCGCGGCGAAGAGCGGGGTCCTCGCGTACACGCGCTCCGCCGCCCTCGAGCTCGGCCCCCATGGCATCCGCGTCAACGCCGTCTCCCCCGGCCTCATCTGGAGGGAGGGAATCGAGGAGGCATGGCCCGAGGGCGTTGTGTCGTTTCGTTCCCGCGCGCCTCTCGGGAGACTTGGTCGCCCCGAAGAGGTCGCCGAGGCCTGCCTCTTCCTCGCTTCCCCGCGAGCCAGCTTCATTACCGGGGCGAACCTCGTCGTCGACGGTGGCATTCTCACTGCCCCGATGTTCTAAGAAAAAACTGGATTGACAAGGGGACAAAGAAGGTTTATAGAAAGAGTGTAATTTCGTCGGAAGGAGGCAATTGAATGACGTCTCCGCCGGACCAGCAGAGCCCCTCGAGGGCCTGAAGGTCTTCCCGTAAGATCTTCCTCCGGTCGTCGAGGGCCACCAGCGCAGCGGCTCTGACGGATTCCGTGATCCCAATCGCCCATTCGGCCGCGCTTTTAGCGCAGCCCGGGAAACGAACCGAGCGGCTCTAAGGAATTCCGCCAAAGCACATGTTTTTCTCGCAGGATCGGGCGGGGAGGCCGAGAACGGTGTCTCCTCGCGGACGAGGCTCAATTTCGAGCTTCTCCAGCCCGGGTATCGGCCGCAGTTCCGCGGACCGACCGAGCCGCCGATCGTCGAGATCGCAGAACGGCCGCGGCCGGAGCGTGCGAATTCTCGTTGCGCTTCGGCCGCGAGCCTCCTGATTTCAGATCCGGCCGCTACTCTACTGCCCGCACCCCGAATGAAGTGCTGCCGAGAGCGCCTTCCCTGACTCGCCCAGCGTCCAGTACGGCGGAAGGCGCAATCACAAGCGTGATTACTTTGAGATGGGGAGGGCCTGCCGTCCGTCTGTGCCATAAGAATTCGACGTAGTCACGGAAGATGCCGGTGAAACGGCCGGCAATGAGCTTCTTCCAGGAAACGAATCGATCCTCGATACCGTAGCCGAGCTCACCGACCCTCGACTCGAGCTCGGCGAGAGAGAGTCCGAAGCAGTCGGCATCGTGCACCCCTTCTTCGGAATGGATGCGGGTCCATTGGAGGAAGCACTTTCCCCCCGGGCGCAGGCTCTCCATCCATACGGCGAGGCACCGGTCGAAATCGTAGGAATGATCCCATGAGTTGGAGTACACGAAATC
Organism: uncultured Acidobacteriota bacterium; assembly: GCA_964553925.1. Taxonomy (GTDB): domain Bacteria; phylum Acidobacteriota; class Vicinamibacteria; order Marinacidobacterales; family SMYC01; genus DAISKN01. The sequence continues at coordinate 7,672 of CAZKNR010000101.1, read as the reverse complement.
GACCGAGCGGACCCACTCCGGATTCGGCTCGTGAAAATCCCATTGGACGAGGTTGGGAAAATCACAAGCGGTGGGCGAGATGTCGGTCCCGATGACCTCTATGTCGAGGAGTTCGCGAAGCACCGCGACTTCGAAACCGTTTCGAGCTCCATGGCAGATGCCGAAAGCGGCTTCCGGGATATGACTCCGAACATAATCAGCGACTCTCGCCAACTCGCTTCGGTCGGCCCAGACGCTGCCGAGTTTGAGCTCGTTGACCTCGATCTGCGTCCGCCGGTAGTGCTCGTAGCTCAGATACTCGATCTTCTTCATGATCTCGACGAGGACGACATAGATGCTACCCGCCGCGCGCGAAAAAAGGCAACAAGTAGTCCACCGGCAGAAGCGCGCTTAATCCGCTACGGCGCGGTACACCTTGATGCCATCGATCTCGAACGCGAGCTCGAGCCGAGGGTTGTGTTCCAGGTGGTCCGCCCCCAAATGGTGCTCGGCTCTCAGAGAGGAATCGAGGACCACGTAGTCTACCCGGAGCTGTTTGATCGCGGCCCTGCCTTCCTCGTCACTCTCCGGGAAAAGCAAAGCTCGTTCTACTCTGTAGGCGTCCGTACCCAACCAGGGCATACCGGTACGAATCACCTGCCTTCCGCTAAGAGCAGGGATCCACACGGCGACGTCCGCGCCCGCGAAGAACGTGTCCTTCCCGTCCGAATGCTCGCGAATCCACTCACCGAGAGTCGTCAGTCGCCCCGGGATGGGCTCCAAGGAAAGGCGAAAATGAGGGTCCATCTCGTCGGGACGCCACCACCACGGGAGCGTGAGAGGAAAACATAGCAGCAGAAGGACGGAGGTCGCACGCGGCCATGTCCAGTGGAACGTCGAGGCCGTGTTCTCCTTGGTGACGGCGATGAGACGCCTCATCAACTCGAACAACCCGAAAGCAGCGAGGACCGCCGTCATCGCGACCAAGAAGAAGTAGATCTCATCGGATTGTCTCGCCTGACCCGCCGATAGCAGAACGGCATTCGCCGTCCAGGCCGCATAGGCGCCGATAAGGAGGCCAACCCACAGTAGTGCGAAGCGGCTGCCGACTTTCCAGCAGATCCAGATTCCGAAACAGGCGAGTAAGAAGGTGGGACCGAGATCGAGAGTCGCGAGAAAGAAGAGCGAATGAGTACTCGACGGGCTGTCACCCCAGACGCTCATCTGCGGGTTGTCCGGGTAGGACCCCGTAGGAAAGCTCACCACCGGGAAACTCCCGACGAGGTACCAGAGATAGGGAGCCACCAATACGAGAGAGACGAGCAAAATTGCGGCTACCCGCAACAGCTCGGCCTTCCAGCGTTCTTCGCGCCGCAACCAGCCCGCCGCGACGTAGAACGCGACACCCCAGCAAGTAAGCGCCCAGTGAACGATGAACGCCCAGCCGAGAGCCCCGAGGACGAGCGCGGCCGCGGCGGAACGTCGGAACGTCGGACGGCCCGCGACCAGGGTCACGAACAGAGGCACGAGCGTCAATCCCAAGGCGTGATTCGGTTTCAACAAGAAAGTGCGCTGCCAGAAACTTCGATAGGGACTCAAGTAATCGAGAGGCCCGGTGGGAGCGAGGAGGATCAGGAAAACCACCAGAAAACCGGAGAGAATACGTTCGGTGTCGCGCTCCGGGGAGGCGAGGTCCGGTCGGTTCCGGAAGGAATAGAAGAAGCTGATGCCCACGAGGGTTAGAGCCGCCGCCGGGAGGAAGGGATAGACCTTCATCACCCGGGCCGGATCGAAAAGGGAGATCGCCGAGACCAGGAAGGCCCATGCGGGCTCGAGGTTATTTCTCCCGACCACGCCCGATTCCCATGGCGCGTTGCCCGCGGCAGCGGTCGCGCACCACCACAGATTCCTCTGGCGGTCCGTGCCGGCGTCGAGGCCGTAGAGTCTTTGAAGGGGGTACGTCGTAAGGAACCAGATGAGCAGAGCGAAGACGATGACGACCCAGACGCTCGCGACTCTCCGACTACGAAGGAGCAGCAGGACCCACGTCAAGTAGGCTGCGGCGTAGAGCGCTCTTCCGGTGGAGAAAAACAGAGCGGTGTCGAGATCACGAACCGAGACGCCCAGGAAGTTCATGGTTCGACCGGTGCCTCGTCGGCGGGTTTTTCGGCGAGGAGGATGTACCCGACGCACCAACCCTCGGTGAGCGTTGGAACGATCCGGCCGAGCACGAAGTCCATCGCGCGTGCAAGAGCGAGGACCAGGTATCTCACGACGGGAAACACCAGCCACGGCGATGCCATGGCAGAGAGCGTTTGCATCGTGCCTGGAAGCAGGGGAATGGTAACGACTTTCGTGAAGCCGGCGTCTCGCGAAAGCGAACGGAGGCCATCGTCGGTGAACCGGAAGTAGTCGTGCGGCGACGCGTGCTTGACGTGAGTCAGAACCGTCGTCAGCAACAACATTCCACCGGGCTTCAGACACCGAAAGCTCTCTTCGACGAACCGGTGAGGACGTCGCAGGTGCTCCAGGACCCAAAACGAAACGACGCCGTCGAAAGAAGCCTCCGCCAACGGCCAGCGGTCATCCATATCGGCAATCAGGTTCGGACGTCTGGCCGGGTCGAAATTGGCCGCGATCGTCCGGTAAGGGTCAGGGATCGCGAGGACCTTCAACGTTCCCTTCGTGGGCCCTCCGGCGTCGAGAATCCGAGAATTCACCGGAAGAGGGAGCCGAAGGCGTGACAGCGACACGTTTGCGACCGAGCGCAGGATGCTCTGCCCTTGCAGAAGCTCCGGGAGAACCCCCCCTCCCTCCGGCCTGGATACCGTCACCCATGCCTCCGGTGAGCTTTCTCGATGCTCGATGAGCCGCTCCGAGGGTTCGCAGTGCTACGGTTACTCACGCACGTACCCAAGCGTCCGCAGAGCGTCCAGCTGGGCCGACTCGAGCTCGACCGCGGCTCCTTCGCGTCGCGCCACCTTCCAGAGCGGATCGGTAATCTTCCGAAGAGTGGTCGCGAGATCGGGATGGTCCCGTATCTCATTGTGCAGCTCTTGACGATCCTCGGCGATTCGGTAGAGCTCTTCGCTTTCGTTGGTATCCAGAAGGGAATCATAGACCTTTGCCCGAGGCTCGTAGTGCGGGACGCCGGGCCTCGTCAGGATATATTTGTATTCGCGCGTTCTAACCGCTTTTCTTTCCGGCCCCCAAGCCAGCGCCTCGGCGAAGAAGTAGCGACGTTGCTCCCGGGCGCGACCGGCCAGAACCGGGATGAAGCTTTTCCCGTCGACGTCGGGCGGGACGGGGATGCCGAGAAACTCCAGGAGACTGGGCATGACGTCGATGAGTGCCGTCAGGCTCCCGTTCGTTTGGGGAAAGGCGGAGTCCGACGGGAACTTGATGAGGAGCGGCACTCTGAGAACTTCGTCGTACAACGAATGGCCGTGAAGGTAGTTGCCGTGCTCGAAGATCTCCTCGCCGTGGTCCGCGGTCACCACGATGATGCTTCTGTCAAAAAGGCCGTTTTGTTTCAGCGTCGAAACGAGCTCTCCGAAGCGCGCGTCGTAATAACCGGCGTGGTTCCGATAGAGCCGGCGGACACGCTCCCTCTCCGCTTCCGTCGGTTTAAGGTCGAGAAACGTACCGTAGGAGATTTCTTTCGGCGGACCGGGCGACGACTCAGAAGCGTCGCCGCGGAAGAGCGGAGCGTGCACGTCATAGGAGTGAAAGAAAAGGAAGAACCGTCGTTGACGATGCGATTCGGCGAAATCCTTGAATGCGGGAATCAGGGGCGCGGCGTCTCTGACCGTTTCGTCCAGGAAAGAACGAAATCCCTTGTCTACGCCGTAGTCGGGGTTCAACGAATGATCGCTGGCTATGGCCGCGGTGAAGTAGCCGTGGCGGCTCAGTACCTCCGCCAGAGTCGTTATCGAGCTATCCGCGAGCTTTCGATTCTCGCCGTACGCGCGGTTGAGACCATGACGAGACGGATAGCGACCCGTAAAGAGGGAGAAGTGCGCGGGCAGCGTCCAGGGCGAGACCGTGAACGCTTCCGTGAACTTGACCGCGGATTTTCCGAACGCCGTGAGGTTCGGAGTGAAGGACTCGGCTTCGACGTTGAAAGGCCCGATGAAATCCGGCCTCAGGGTATCGATCGATATGAGGATTACGTTGGGTCGCGCGTCCCCACTCGCCGGCGAGGCAACGAGGGGGGCACCCCAGAGGGTCAGGCCCCGTTCGCCTGCGTTCGACTCCGATGAGGGATCCGCGCTCGAGGAACTTTCGACCCCAAGCACGACTTCGATGGGCGCCTCCTCCGTCACGGGAAGCGCGAGGTCGAGCTCGAAGAGATCGCCGCGTTGCTTCTGGGCTTCCAAGGAAATCGTTTTTTCGAACAGCCGCTGAGAGCGCCCATCGGTGGTGAGCTCAGCGTAGAAGGTTACCGCCTCGCTGTCCTCTCCCGCACGGCCCAGATCGAACCCGTAGCGCGCGCGGAGAACGTCGCCTGGAGCACCGCTGAATTGATATCGGTAGGCTGAGCCTGGTGGGGCGAATAGACCGGGGACGATCTCACGGCCCTCCTCACTCATTTTTCTCTGGGCGATCTTGATGAGGTAGGCGAACCCCGGTTTTAGGTACTCGCGGTCGGGCGAGTACTCCATGTTGAGCAGCTGAACTTCGGCCCGGGACGGCCGCTGGTCGGGCGCGAGGAGCGCCGACGACACGACCTCCCCTCCCGCCGAGAATCGCTGGTGGAATAGCCCGCCCAGTACTGCCTGGGTGCGATGACTCCCGCCGCTCTGCCTTTCGAGCTCGACACCCCACGTGCCGTCCGCGCTCACATCGTCTGGTCCCTCCGGCAGGGCCGCGTCGACTACCACTTCGCCTCCAACGGTCACCCGAGCGCGGCTCGAGCGCACTTCGATACGATAGGTTCTCCAGACCTCGTTCGTTCCGTCGATTCGAGCTCGAGCGAGAACCGAAGTCTTCGCGGAACGGAGGTCATCGTCGAGGTGCTGGAGCCCGACTTCGACCGTGCCATCGGAACGAATCGAAATCCCATAGCGGCGAGCCGGTCTTGGCTCTCGTCGCTCGCCAAAGAAGACCGTCAGAGACTGCTCGTCAGTCTCGGCCCATCGGGTCCGGTAGCGAAAGGCGATCTCTCCGTTGGGCGCCCCTTGGAGTTTGGGCTCAAAGGTCAACCGATTGCGATCCGCGGAGAGCCGGGTCAGATGAATGTAGCCCTCCCGGTCGAATTGCCAGGCGCCCGTTTCGAACCGGACGTTCTCGAGCGAGGCGACGGGGGGCATGGTGACCCGGGCCTGGTCAACCATCTGGATCAGGTCGTGCTTGACGAAGTACTGAACCGGAGCCGGAGGGCTAAAAGCTCCGCAGGCGCTCAAGGCCAGGCCCGATACCAGGATGGAGACGATCGGAGGGGGTGAGAATTGCGGCGGCGGCACCTCGTTCTGTGGTCTGTTACCCAACGGTCCGATTCCCCCTAGCAACAAGGCTCCGTCCGTTCTCCCGCCATGGCGAAACCGAACGGGGAGGAAGGCCGCGAGGAAAATCACGGCATGGTGATGCTGGCGGCGTTGGACAGCACCGAAGAGTTCGCTGCCTCGTCCGTCGATTTCATCGCGAAATAATAAGTCGCTCCTGAAGAAAGGCCGATGACCGCGAAGCTTTCGGCGGATCCTGCCGCTTTTGGCGCGGGCTCACCCGTGGCCTGAGTGGCTGCGTTGAAGTCGACATCGTTGTTGATGGGGGAGGTGCTGTACCGGATGTCGTAGGAAGTCGCGGTTCCGTTCGTTCCGCTGTCGCCGGGCGCAGTCCAGGTGAGGTTGACGGCTCCAGTGGCCACCGTCGCCTGGTACACCTCCATCTCGGCAATCTGCACGAAGTACAGGCCGGCGGGATGCAGGTTGGATTCGCTGACCGAGACCCGGACGTAGCGAGCCGCGCCCGGAGTGATGTCGAAGCTGTACCACGAGGCGGAAGCGGCAACGAAGTCCGCGACCGCGCGAATCGTGGTGAAGTTGACGTTGTCGCTGCTCAACTGGATCTGAAAGTCTCTCGGAAAGTACGCACCGTTGTCGGCCCGGGAGCGAAGTCTCAGACGGCCCACGTCGAAGGAGCTACCGAGGTCGAGCGTGATTTGCTCCATCTGCATGCTGCCGCGCCCCGGTGTGCTCCACAGCGTCGAGACGTTTCCGTCGACCGCATTGGCTCGCGTGTTGGCTCCGTCCTCGCCCGAAGCGCTTATCGCCGTCGCCGTCTTGAGCGTGTAGGTGTAGCCACTCTGCAGAGCAATGGCCAGATTAGTGACGGCCGACGGAGGCACCGTATCGTTGGTGCGAGCGCTCGGGACGTTGGACAGACCGGAGGCGTTAGCTACCTCGTCCAGCACCTTCATCGCGAAGTAGTAGAGGGTGTCGGGGCTGAGGCCTAAGGCGGTCATCTGCTCCGCGCTTCCAGGGCCCGCGGGTACGGGCTCGCCACTCGCTTGTGTCGAGGCGTTGAAGTCCGCCTCGGTGACGATGGGCGAGGTGCGGTAGCGGATGTCGTACGAGGACGCCGGGGCGCCCGTGGACCCGTCATCCGCCTTCGCCGTCCACGTCAGATGAATCGAGGTTCCCGAGAGCGCGGTTGCGGCGAGGTCGCTGACGGCCGCCGGGGCAACCCCCGGCGTCGTTACTGGAGCGTTGTTGGACAGCGCCGACACGTTCGGCACCTCGTCCGAGGACTTCATCGCGAAGTAGAGAGCGGTCTCCGCCGGTAGTCCGAACACCGTGAAGCTCTCGGGGAGACCGGCTGCCTTGGGAGCCGGCTCTCCGGTCGCCTGGGTGGCGGAGAGGAAGGCGGCATCGTTGTTGATGAGGGAGGTGCTGTACCGGACGTCGTAGGAGGTGGCGGTTCCGTTCGTTCCGCTGTCGCCGGGCGCAGTCCAGGTAAGCGTGGCGACTCCAGAGGACACCGTCGCCTGGTAAACCTCCATCTCGGCGATCTGCACGAAGTACAGGCCGGAGGGATGCAGGTTGGATTCGCTGACCGACACCCGGACGTAGCGAGCCGCACCCGGGGTGACGTCGAAGCTGTACCACGTGGCCGCCGCGGCAACGAAGTTCAACGACGAGTGAACCGTGGTGAAGTTGACGTTGTCGCCGCTCAACTGGATCTGGAAGTCTCTCGGAAAGTACGCGCCGTTGTCGGCCCGGGAGCGAAGTCTCAGCCGGCCCACGTCGAAGGAGCCGCCGAGGTCGAGCGTGATCTGCTCCATCTGCATGCTGCCGCGCCCCGGTGTGCTCCACAGCGTCGAGACGTTTCCGTCGACCGCATTGGCTCGCGTGTTGGCTCCGTCCTCGCCCGAGGCGCTTATCGCCGTCGCCGTCTTGAGCGTGTAGATGTAGTCACCCTGGAGAGAAGCGGCCAGGTTAGTGACGGACGACGGAGGCACGGTGTCGTTCGTGCGAGCGCTCGGGACGTTGGACAGACCGGAGACGTTAGCCACCTCGTCGAGAACCTTCATCGCGAAGTAATAGAGGGTGTCGGGGGCGAGGCTACCGACGGTCATCTGCTCCGCACTTCCTGGGCTACCGGGTACGGGCTCGCCACTTGCCTGCGTCGAGGCGCTGAAGTCCGCCTCGGTGACGACGGGCGAGGTGCGGTAGCGGACGTCGTACGAGGACGC
>CAZKNR010000100.1:0-17276 GCA_964553925.1 uncultured Acidobacteriota bacterium | reverse complement strand
GCAATGTGAAGTTACCGTCCTGGAACTTGCGCGCAGCTTTTGGGAGAAGGCCACCATCCTGCACGCCGAGTTTCACCGACCGAAGGACGAGCAGATGCCCGACCGCTATTCGCGGCACTACGCTGATCTAGGAAGCCTTCTTTTGCATCCGGACGCCGCCGCGTTCCTTGCTGACAAAGCGCTGTGCGATCGTGTGGCAGACTGGAAAAGTCGCGTGTTTGCTCGGAGCTGGGCACGTTATGACCTCGCGCGCCATGGCAGCTTCAGGCTGGCCCCACCCGCGACGCGGCATGCCGCGCTGGCCCAGGACTATGCCATCATGCGCCCAATGTTCCTGCGCGCACCGCCAGAGTTCGACGCCTTGATGCTCCAACTGACGGAGGCCGAGCAGTCGATTAACGCGATGTAGATGGGCGGCGGCAGGTCCGATCTTGAGTCAGTTGCGCCGGACCGGGCCGAGATACTTGTCGAGCCAGTCGAGGATCTCGCGGATTTCCTCTTTGTGGGGCAAGTCGCCGTGCCCGGCCTCGTAGATCACGTGCTTCTTGTCCTTGTCCGGAGTTCCGAGAAGGCGGAAAAGCGGGAGCTGCGACGACTCCAGTTGGAAAAAGTCGTCGTACCGGCCGTTCAACATGAGTACGGGGACGTTCACCCGCGGAGCGAAGTTGAGCAAGTGCACCTCTCCATATATCCGATACAGCCGGTCCATGGCGCCCGGGGAACTCCTTGACCACGCGCAGGTCGACCAGGGCGCGGGTGTGTCCAGCGTCAACTGGAGTCCGAGTTGCTGACGAACCTCTCAGCGTTACAGGTTGTCGCTGCTGTGGGTCGAGGAGTGTTCGCCCGCGAGCTTTGAAGCGCGGCGGAACACGTCGAACCAGTTCAACTCGGGCCTCGACAGCACTCCGGCAGCGAAGTCTTCGTCGATCGTTCGGGCCGAAGCGTCAACGGCGCTCGCCGTTGCCTCTCGGCGAAAGAGCTTGAGCTGCAGCGCGTTGATTCATTTCGAGCTCGGGCAAATGTGAGAGCGCTATCGGATGCGGAAGCGCGCGTGCGTAGCCGGAAACTCGATTCCGAGCCGGCTTCGGCGACGTACAGTTTGATGACCGCTCGAGTCCAGGCAGGAGATCACAGCCTCTCTTCCCGATCCTCGGCGATGATCCTGCTGAGCGGCTTTCCACGGACGCGCTTACCCCAGATGCGTCGAGCACGGCCGGCGAAATCAGGCCACTTCGGTGTCTCGGAGGTTCGGCCCGGCGGAACGATCTTGGCTACAACGCGATTGCGGCGCAGGATGACGACCTCTTCGCCGTCTTCCACCCATTTCATGACTTCGGCGAGGTGATGTTGCACCTGTCGAATCGTCGCCTTCTTCACGTTAGGTTAGGTAGGTTAGACATTGTGACGCACGATGGAGGTCGACTCAAGCGTCGTTCTCGAGTCAGCGCGGAGTGACGTTCACGAATACGTCCTCGGGAAGGAGCTCCTTCTCGATCGGGAACGCGCGTTTCACGAGCTCGATGGTCCGCTTGAGCCGCTCCTCCGAGGCTCCTCCGTAGCCCGCGCTCCGCACGTAAGGCGTATCGATGGCGGCGATTGACTGCCGCCACTGCGCGAGCATGAGGTCGTAATCAAGGGTGGGATTATGGCGAACGAGAATTTGGGCCGCCTCTTCGGGGTGATCGAGCGCGTACTTCACCGAACGGGTCGTGGCTTCGGAGAAGGCCCGCACTTGCTCCGGGCTCGAAGCGATTCGATCGGCCTGGGTGACGAGGAAGTAGCCGAACGCGTCATAGCCCCAGTCGGCGAACGACGAAAAGTAGATCGTCACGTTTCGGGGACCGGCGATGCGCCTCAACGTGGGGACGTCGCTATCAATCGATGCGGTGATGAGCTCGGCGCGGCCCTGGAGCAGCAGGGGAAAGTAGATGCTCGGGTCCGCGGAAAGCCACGACAGCTCCGAGGGCGGGAGGCCCTTGAGGTCGTAAATAATGGGCAGCACCACGCGAGCGCTGTCGGTTTGCGAGGCCGCGATGGTCCGGCCCGCAATCGATTCCGGGGTGGGATAGGGTTTCAGAGACGCGAGGCCGCTCGGGCTCGCATCCATGTAGACCCCGAACGCTTTCACTCGCGCACCCTTGCCGATCGATTGCACCACCGGAGCCGCCTCGGCGATGCCGAAGTCGGCTTTTCCGCCCTCGAGCGCCGCGATGACGAAGCCGCTTCCGGTTGCGGGCGAGATGGTGACGTCGAATCCCACTTCACGGTAGAACCCTTTTTCCAGTCCCACGAAGAACGGCGCGTGGCGCCCCAGGAACACGTAGTTCGTGAGGAACACGATCTGTATCGGCGGCTTCGGCTCCGCTCCGACAGCGAGCGAGAGGGCCAGTAGAACGATCACCGCGGCCTTTCCAGATAGTCGTCGGGACGGATGTCCCTCCAGTTCGGCGGCTCGGCGGTCTCGGGAAAGGAGGGGTCGAGAGGTTTCGTCGCGTCGATGCCGAGGCGCGTGCTCAAAAGCCGGGGCCCGCCCGGGCCCGCGTGCCACGGTGGATAGCCCGTGGGGTCGACGCGCGAGATGTAAGACCCGGGAACCTGAAAGAAAGACTGATCGGCCTGGGTCCTGGTCATCACCGCCCAGAGCACCTTCGCGTCGTCGTAGATATCGATGTCCTCGTCGACGACGATGGCGCACTTGAAGCGGTAGATGCCGAGGGCGGCGAGCGCCACGTTGACCCCGAGCCCCTCCATGTCTTTTCGGATCTGGACGTAGACGAGATTCCCCGAGCCGCAGACCGGGACGTGGATGGCCCGCACCTGGGGAATGATGCGCCTCAGCTGAGAGAAGAGCGTTCCCTCCATGCCGAGCGAGAACAGAACCACGTGCTCGGGGCCCACGTTGAAAATATCGTGGAAGATGGCGTCTTTCCGGTGGGTGATCGCGGTGACCTCGAAGACGCGGGCTCGTTTCGGTGGGGCGTAGTACAACCAGTAGTCCCCGAAGGGGCCGTCCTCTTCCCAGAGGTCGGTGCGAATCCTTCCCTCGATGACGATCTCCGCGTCCGCGGGAACCGGCACGTCCACCGTTTCGCAGCGGACGACATCGACGGGCTCGTCGAGGAGTGCGCCCATCGTCCCGAGCTCGAACTCCCCGAGCTCGCCGCGTTGCTGGGATGCCATGCCCATCGCCGGATGGTGGCCTACCACGATCGCTCCTTCGACCGGGACTCCCCGAGACTCTGCGCCGCGCGAAATCTCGGCGGCATGGCTCAGCGGAGCGAGGTTGATCGTGAGAGTCTTCGGCGAGAGCTTCAGGTGGCGGTAGATGCCGCCGTTCAGCTTCCCCGAGATCGGGTCGCGCACGATGGTCATTCCCGACGTGAGGTAAGGACCCGCGTCCTTCTCGCAGTGGGTCAGGAGCGGAATCGCTCCGAGGTCGGCACGCTCGCCCGTCAGGACCACGTCTTTCACCGGTCCGCTTTCGACCTCTCGGGGGGTGATGGGGTGATCCTGCGCCGAGGCGAAGCGGGAAACGACTTCCTCGGGCGATGTGTCGAGCGCGAGCGCCAGATGGTCCTTGCTGGCGAAAAGATTGACCACGACCGGCATGGTGTGCCCCGCCACTTTCTCGAACCAGAGGATGGGAAGCTCCCGGTCGGCCTCGAGGCGTTTTTGAAGCGCCGAGACCTCCCACCGGGGGCTCACTTCCTTCTTTACTCTTCGAAGGAGCTTCGGCGCTCGCTCCTCGACGAGGCGCAGGAAATGACGGAGGTCTTTGGTCACCGGGAGAGTTTATCGCGGGGGAAGCTCGCGGCGAAGAACAGCATCACCCCGAGCGCGAATGCCCCCGGAAGGAACCAGAACGTCTGCCACGAGGCGAGGACGCTAGGATCGGGAACGAGCGCGTTGAAGACCCACCCCGAGACCTGAGCGCCGAGGAGCATTCCGACGCCGTAGGTGACGAGCACCAGGAAGCCCTGAGCCTGTCCGCGGATGTCGTCCGTCGATTTCTTGTCGATGTAGACCTGTCCGGTGACGAAGAAAAAGTCGTAGCAGATCCCGTGAAGCAGGATCCCGAGAAGAATGAGCGGGTGACTTCCTCCGGTCGCGGCGGAGGCGAAGAGGAAGTAGCGGAGAACCCACGCGGCCATTCCCGTGACCAGCATCCACTTGACCCCGAGGCGGGCGAAAAAGAGTGGCATCGCGACCATGAACAGGACCTCGGACATCTGGCCGAAGGACATCTGGAACGCGGGGCTCTCGAAGCCGGCGGCGCTCACGTAGATCGGAGCATAGGCGTAATAGGCCGAGAGCGGGATGCAGATCAGAAGCGAGCTCGCGATGAAGATGTGGAACGGGCGACTCGAGAGCTTCGAAAGCGCGTCGAGACCTGCGATGGCGCGGAAGGTCGGTCTTGCCCCGACCGACTTCGGAGGTGTGTGAGGAAGCGTCAAAGAGTACACGGCCATGAGGATCGACGCCGCGCCCGCGATGTAGAGGGGAATCGGAGTCGCGTCGGCTCCGAGGACCGCGCTCACCAGCACGTTCGCAGCGATCCAGCCGAGAGTCCCGAAGACGCGAATGCGGGGGAACGTCTTCTCCTGGTCCTCGATGTGATGGAACGCGAGCGAGTTCGTGAGCCCAAGCGTGGGCATATAGAAGAGAACATGAAGCAAAAGAAGCAGGATGAAGAGGACCGCTGAGTGCGTGGTCAAAGGCGCCGCCAGGATCGCGAGCCCTCCGAGTAAGTGGAGGACGGCGAGGACCTTTTCGGTCGCGAAGAACCGGTCGGCCACCATTCCCAGAAAGAACGGAGAGACCACGGCGGCGATAGGGCTCACCGTGTAGGCCCAGTAGATGACGCCGGTGAGGCCAATCTCGGTCATGTAGTTCCCCACGGTGACGTACCACGCGCCCCAGATGAAGAACTGGACGAACATCATCAGTCCGAGTCGGGTTACGATCCGTGGGCTCATGAGGCGTGATTGTACGAGATCTGCGATAGGATCGACCGGTCATGGAGCGAAACATCACCCGCCGGGATTTCTTGAATGGGGTCGGCGTCACCATTACGGGATCGCTCTTCTCCGCCTCCCCGATGCGGGTTTTCGGCCTCGAGGGAGACCGCGCTTATCCCCCGGCACTCACCGGTCTTCGAGGAAGCCACGACGGCTCTTGGGAAGTCGCCCACGAGATGCGGGAAGAGAAGAGCTGGGACGGGCTCGGTCCGGAGGCCGAGACCGGAGAGCTCTACGATCTCGTCGTGGTCGGCGGAGGCATCAGCGGGCTTTCGGCCGCGTACTTCTTCCGCAAACAGGCAGGGCCCGACGCGCGGATTCTGGTTCTCGACAACCACGACGACTTCGGGGGGCACGCGAAGCGAAACGAGTTCGAGAGCGGAAAGCGTCTCCTCATCGGCTATGGGGGGAGCCAGTCCATCGATACCCCTTCGGGATTCAGCCGGGAGTCGATGGGCCTCCTGCAAGAGCTCGGGATCGACCTCGATCGGTTCACGACGGCGTTCGACGGGAACCTCTATCGCGATCTCGGTCTCGGCCGCGCGGAGTTCTTCGACCGCGAGACGTTCGGCGTGGATCGTCTGGTTCGACGGGGTGACTCGTCGTGGGCCGAGTTCGCCTCGAGCATTCCTCTCCCCGAAGCCGCCCGAAAGGATTTGGTGCGTCTTCACGAGGACGAGACCACGGACTACATGACGGGGCTCTCGGCGAAAGAGAAGCTCGCGCGCTTGAACGAGCTCAGCTACCTCGCCTACCTGCGAGACTACGTGAAGGTCGATCCCATGGTTCTGACGTACCTCTATCGCCGGTCGAATGGGCTCTTCGGGATCGGCATCGATGGTGTTCCCGCTCTGCGCGCGTTCCGTCTCGAGTTTCCCGGCTTCGAAGGCCTGGGGCTCGAGCGGGGGATCGCGGGCAGGATGGGAGGGGAGGCGAAGCCGGGAACGAAAGACGACCCGTACATCTTTCATTTTCCCGACGGGAACGCTTCGATTCCAAGGCTCCTCGTGCGCTCTCTCATCCCCGCCGTCGCTTCCGGCAGCACCATGGACGACGTGGTCGACGCGCGGTTCGATTACGGGAAACTCGACGAGGACCGATCGAAGGTGCGGGTCCGCCTCAAGAGCACCGTGGTGCGGGTGCGCCACAAGGGCTCTCCGGAGAGCGCGAGTGAGGTCGAGGTGACCTACGTTCGCGACGGCGCCGCGCGTCGAGTCCGCGGACGCTACGTCGTCCTCGCGTGCTGGAACTCCGTCGTTCCGTATCTCTGCCCCGAGATGCCCGAGGGTCAGAAGAAAGCTCTGTCCTATGCGGTCAAAGTTCCTCTCACCTACACCAACGTCTGCATCAAGAACTGGACGTCGTTCCAGAAGCTTTCGATCAGCTCCGTTTCCTGTCCGGGAAGCTACTTTGCGAGCGTGTCCCTCGACTTCCCGGTGAGCCAGGGCTCTTATCAATGTCCTCGTTCCCCCGAGGAGCCGATGGTCCTTCACCTCACGCGAAGCTCGGCGAGCCCGGGGCTTTCTCCGAAAGAGCAGTTTCAGGCGGGACGCTACGAGCTTCTTTCGACGACGTTCGAGACGTTCGAGAAGAACATCCGCGATCAGCTCGGCCGAATTCTCGGTGCGGGGGGCTTCGACCCGGCGAGGGACATCGAAGCCATCACCGTGAACCGCTGGCCTCACGGCTATGCTTACGAGTACGCCTATCTCGGCGAGCCCGACTGGAGCGAGAGCGATAAGCCCTGCATTCTCGGCCGGAAGCCCTTCGGGCGGGTGACGGTCGCGAACTCCGACGCCGGTGGCGAGGCCTACGTCGACTGCGCCATCGATCAGGCCTACCGAGCGGTCGAGGAGATTAACGTCCCATCGCGTACTCGAAGCTCACGGTAAATCGCGAGGGGGGGCTCCGCTTGACAATGACGTCCTCGGGCGCGATGCCCGGATCCTGCCAGCGGAACGCGAGGTTCATCTCTCGATTCAGAAACGCGGTCAGGCTCACTTCTCTGGAGACTCCGCGGACGCCGCCGGAGTAGTCGTTGTCTCGAACGAGGATCTCGGCCAACAGGAACTCGACCGAGTCCTCGCTTCGCAGAAGCGGCAAGCGCACGGGCCAGGGAACGCCGACGAACGCCCGATAGCCTCGGCACTCGATCCCGGAGATGGAGTCCTCGCCGAGCTCGATCTCGAAGCCGAGCTTAAGGACGTTCCGGTCTCGAACCTGCGCGCGGTAGAGCTCGTCGAGAGCTTCTTTCAGCTCGAGGCGGGCGGGCGAAAGGCCGAGCCGCTCGCGAAAACGGCGCAGCCCGTCGAGGTCGTACACGCGCCTCTCGTTGTACCCGAGGGCGTTCGCCTTTCTCTGGAGCTCGAGGATGCGGGGGGTCGCCTCGCTTCGGCGCGCGAAACGGTGGCGTCTTCCGAAGAAGGTGGCGCCGACGCGGTACTCTTCCTCGAACCTCAAGACTCCAGGCTCCCAGCGCTGGAGCGTCGACGCTCGAGCGAGGACGTGGGAAGAAACCTCGGCGTCGATTCCGACGGACGCGGTGAGCGCCCGCGCCGCGAGCCGCCCCGAGGTGCTCTCGTAGGATAGCCCGCCTTCGATCTCGAGGCGATCGGGGTTCCACGTCGTCGCGAGACGGTAGCGCTCGACATCGAGGTCGAAACCGGCCTCGGTGCGAACGCGGGAGAAGCGGGCGTCGGCCAGCGCTTCGAGATGGTTCTCCCACTGATACAGGAGACCGAGCGAGCTTCCGCGGAGCTCCCGATTCGGCGGCCCGAGAGGGGGAAGAATTCCGCTCCCCGCGAACTCCTCGACCGGCGACGGGGTGAAGAGGCTCTGGTCCAGGTTGTGCGAGTGAGAGAGGAGGAGCTCGGCGTCATTCGTGAATCGAACCGAGCCCGCCCCCGAGACGGCCCACTCGCCGTCTTCGTGAAAAGCGCGAGTGCCGAGGACGAACCACGGAGCCCGGAACGAGCCTTCGATCTCGTAGCTCCCGTTCTCCTCCGAGACCCCGAGCTCGATCCTCTGGGTGTCGACGAAGAGACCGCGCCTTGCGCCTGTGACCTCGCCGCCGACGAAGAGGCTTCCTCCCACGCGGACGCGAGTCTCGAAGCTCGAGAGCGTACTTCCGTCGTCGGTGAACGTGTAGCGGAGATCCGCGACGCGGAAAGGTGTCGCTGCATCCGCGATCGGGGGCAGACGGAGAGGGCCCAGTGGGTACTCGGGGCCCTCGCTTCCCGCCCCAGCGAGAACCGCGAAGAGAGACGCCTTCAATAACGCCAAGGGCTGGGACCGAAAGAGGTGGCGCCGAGGATCCGAATATCTTCCTCGGTCGGGAAGTAGAGGGTGATGTCGGGAACCAGCTCTCGATAGGGGATTGGGGGGACACCCGCGAGCGCCGCCTCGACCCGTGAACGGAGCCAGTCGAGGGCGTCGGCAGACTCGGAAACGACTTCAATCGAGCCGTCGAGTCTGGGCGCGAGGTCGATCAGCCGGAAGCCTTCGGGTTCCCGATCGTAAAGATCGAACCAGAAGATTCTCTCCATCCTCGGGACCTCGCGCCGGATTCGATCGAACGTGGAGGTCATCCATTCGCGGTGTCTCGCCCCGCCGCGCACCGCGGACTCGGTCACCCACACCGGCTTCTCAGCGAGCTTCGCCACCTGCTCGAGAAACTCGGTGCTGTAAAGATGGAAGGCCACTCGGTCGCAATAGAGCTCGAGCCCGGCCTCGATCATCTCCCGCGACTGCAGAAGACCGGCGGCGCTTCCAATGGCAGCAGCAGAGACTATGGGGATTCCCGGGTTGTCTTCCTTCAAGTGATAGTACGCGGGCCGCAGAAATTCCCGAACGTAGGCGACGGGCGTGATTCCGAGAAAGTGCGCCGGCTCGTTCAGAATTTGAACCGCGAAGCGACCCGGAAGGGGAATCGCCGGAGAGGCAACGAGCACGCCGGTGTCGAAGATGTCGAGGTAGGTTTCGAGCACCTCGTCCCGAGTCGCAGGATCGGCGATGGCCTGGGCGAGATCGTACCCGGTGAATTGGCCGATCACGCCGAGGACGTCCAGGCCCAGGGCCCTCGCCGCGCGGACGTAGGGAATGGCGGCGATGAAATCCGGCCCGAAGCGGTCGAACGAAAGCGTGAGCCGGACGTGCTCGAACCCGAGCTCGTAAAGCGCCCGTATCTGCGCGTCCACGATCTCGGGCACGATGAGCGGTGGGACGAGCCCGGCATCGGGGTCGAGGCGACGAACGGGCTGGATATTGATCCCGCCATTAACCCGCGGTACCGCAACCGGAGCCGCCGTCTGGACACTGGCTCCTGCGAGACCGCCGAGTCCGAGGCGCAGGAAGTTCCGCCGGTCCATACCAGACTTGCCCGAGCCCATCAAAATGATTGTAGCGTTCTCACCTCCGCCGATCCGTTAGCTCGGTTACTCCTTCTCGAGGAGCGACGCGACCGCTGTGCCCTCGAGGATCAGACTTCGACTCCGTTGGAGCTTCTTCAGCTCGGACACGATCGGCCCCCAATAGCGGCGTCCCCGTTCCTGCGCCTCGCCCATTTCGACGGCGAGGAGCTGAGCCGCGCGCCGGATTCGGCGATCGGGTAGCAGACCTGACGCGGCGGTCACCGGGAGCAGAGCCCGCAGGGCCGGCCGTGATGGCCATCGGCTCAGCTTGTCCGCCGCCCGGAGGGCGAACTCCACGAGGTCTGCTATGTCGAACGTGTTCAAGAGTGCCCATCGGAGGACGGCCGCGTCCTCCTTGTCCTCCAGGGCACGCAAGCGGACAAGATTCGATATGGCCTCATAGTCGCCCGGTCGGTTGGTCCGCTTCAGAAGCACGAGGTCTTCGGGCGCCGATACCCGGAGCGTCCCCCAATCCGTTTTGAATTCCCGCGCACGGGAAAATGCATCCAGAAATTCCCCCACTCGAGGCGGACGACCCATCACGTCCAAGAAGAGATCCCGCCCGATGCGAAAGTGAAATCCGTGACCCTTGCGCACGTAGTTCATCCTGATGGGCGGTGTGAGCTTGTAGACGCGGGCCTTCACGCGCGCCATCGCGCGCAGGAAGGACAGAAGGTTGGAAGACGCCGGCTGAATCCAAAGGTCGACGTCCTCAGTGAACTGGGACGCTCCATAAAGAATGCAGGCCTGGCCGCTGATCACCAGGTAACGGACGTCTTCGCCGTCAAGGGCGCGGAACAAGCTTCTCATCGTGGAGCTTCTGAATGTCGGGCACGCGTTTTCGAAGCTTCCAGGCTCGGCGCAGCCGTTCTCGCGGGCTGAGCGACCTCCAGAACTCCCGATAGGGTTCCTCGTAGCGGAGGGTCAGGGGTGAAAGCCGCGGACGTCGTCTTGGCATCATCTCTAGCTTACGTCGCGGGACAACTCCAAGCAACGCATCGAATTAGGCTCTCTCGACAATGCTTCTTTTCTGCGGCTTGATTGTCGAAGACGAGAAAAGGACTATGCTTTGCTGGAGAGACATATGGATCTTAAGCTACTCCTTTCCACGTTCAGTCTGGTTTTTCTCGCGGAGCTCGGAGACAAGACCCAACTCGCAACACTCAGTCTCGCGGCCTCCGGAAAGTCGCGGCTGATGGTGTTCGCCGGCGCGTCCTTCGCCTTGATTGTGACGAGCGGGCTCGCCGTACTTGTCGGCGAGGCTGTGACTCGTGTGATTCCGGCGGCGTGGATACACCGCGCGGCCGGAGTCGCGTTTGTCGTCATGGGGATTCTGCTTCTCCTCGGGAAAGACTAGGACCTCAGTGGCGCGCCGCGAGGGCGCCGGCGCGCAGCGCGAGGTAGTCCACGAGCTTCACGAACGGGTCGAACCCCACGACTTTCTCGGCATCGGTGACGAAGTTCGAGAGCGCGTTGATGTCGTAGTAGTAGATCTCGCCGTCTCGGGCGTCCACCAGATACTCCACTCCTCCGACGTCGAGATGGGCGGCCTCCGCGATCCGGAGAACGTCTTGGATGACGGAGTCCGCGGGCCGGTAGCTCTCGACCTTGATGCCGGAGTCTATCGGGCAGAGTCCCGCATCGGGAGAGGGTGTCACCTCGAAAATGAAAAAGCCGCCGCCCAATGTCCCTTCAGGAGGGCACCGAGCGGCGGCTTCGAAGCTTTTCTTGCTTGGCTAGGTCTCGCTCTTTTCGAAACCTGCACCCCCGCTCGACGAGCGACAACAACAACAACAACGCCGGCAAGCGGGGCTCATGTCGGGCCCAGTATGGCAAGGCGCTGCAGCCGGCGCAACTTGCTCGCTCCCCGGCCGTCGATTACCATCCAGAGAGTGGGAGACGAGCTGAAGACCGGCGCCATCGATCTTACCGGCGAGAGGATCCATTGGGACCTCGAAGGGGGGATGAGCTACGCGAGCTATCTGAAGCTGGAGAAGATCCTGGGCGCCCAGAGCCCGATCTCCGGCCACCACGACGAGACGCTCTTCATCGTCATCCATCAGGTGTCGGAGCTGTGGATGAAGCTCTCGCTCCACGAGCTCCGGGCCGTCGTTCGCCAGATTCAGCAGAACGATCTCGACCCCGCGTTCAAGATGCTCGCTCGAGTCGCCCGCATCCAGGCGCAGCTCGTCTATTCCTGGGACGTGCTCTCGACGATGACTCCCTTCGACTACGCCTCGTTTCGCGGGGCGCTGGGAAGAAGCTCGGGCTTCCAGTCCGCTCAGTACCGGGCCCTTGAGTTTCTCCTCGGGAACAAGAACCGCGAGTTGATTGAAGTCCACCGGAGCGACGAGACAGTGTACGAGGATCTTCGGAAGGAGCTCGTGAAGCCGAGCCTCTGGGACGAGGCTCTGCGGATGCTTTCCCGCCGGGGGTTCGACATCCCCAGCGAATACGTCGAGCGCGATTGGGCCGAGCCCTACGTGCCCCATCCAAAAGTGGAGGCGGCCTGGCTCGCCGTCTACCGCGACGTGACCACCCACTGGGACCTCTACGAGCTCGCGGAGAAGCTCGTGGACCTCGAGCAGAAATTCCAGCAGTGGCGGTTCGCGCACATGAAGACCGTCGAGCGCATCATCGGATACAAGCGCGGGACCGGCGGGAGCTCCGGCGTCGGCTACCTTCAGAAAGTGCTGAGCTTGAAATTTTTCCCCGAGCTCTGGTCGGTGCGGACCTCGATTTAATGTCAGAGCTCACGCGCGAAACCGTGACCTCTTGGGACGAGGCGGACCCTCTCCGCTCGTTTCGCGACGAGTTCGATCTTCCGGATGGCGTTCTCTATCTCGACGGAAACTCTCTTGGGGCGCTTCCCAAGAAAACGGCCGCGCGTCTCCAGCAGATCGTGGCCGACGAGTGGGGCCGGGACCTCATCCGGAGCTGGAACGCGCATGACTGGATCCGGTATCCCCGCCGTGTAGGCGACCGCATCGCGAAGATCCTGGGCGCCGCCCCGGGTCAGGTCATCGCCGCGGACTCGACCTCGGTCAACCTCTTCAAGCTCCTGGGCGCCGCGGTGGGACTCGGAGGCGGTCGATCGGGTATCGTCTCGGAGGAGGAGAACTTCCCGACGGACCTGTACGTCGCCCAGGGATTCTCCGAGCTGCTCGGCAGGTGCCGACTGAAGCTCGTGCCGCGTAAGGATCTCGCCGCGGCGATCGACCACGACGCCGCCGTCGTGACCCTCACCCACGTGGATTTCCGCACCGGGGAGATGCACGACATGCGGGAGATTACCCGGCTCTGCCACGAGCGGGGCGCCCTTGTGGTCTGGGACCTGAGCCATAGCGCCGGAGCGGTTCCGCTTCATCTCGATCGCGACGCCGTCGATTTCGCCGTCGGCTGCGGATACAAGTACTTGAACGGCGGCCCGGGAGCGCCCGCGTTTCTCTACGTCGCCGAAAAGCACCAGGGAGCGATCCATCCTCCGCTCTCGGGATGGATGGGGCACGAGGCGCCGTTCGCGTTCGATACCGACTATCGCCCGGCGCCGGGAATCGAGAGGCATCTCTGCGGGACGCCGGCGGTCCTCGCGATGGCGGCACTCGAGATCGGGGTTGAGATCGTGGCCCGCGCCGACATGGAACAGGTTCGCGCGAAATCGCGAAAGATGGGAGATCTCTTCCTTCGTTTCGTGGAGGAACGATGCCAGGGCCTGGGACTCACTCCGGCGGGTCCCACGGACTCCGAAAAGCGAGGCAGTCACGTCTCGCTTCGCCACCGACACGGTTATCCCATCATGCAGGCGCTCATCGCCGAGAACGTCATCGGAGATTTCCGCGCTCCCGATATCCTGCGGTTCGGCTTCACTCCGCTCTACCTGCGCTACGCCGACGTCTGGGACGCGGCCGTTGTATTGAAGCGAGTCCTCGAAACCGGAGTCTGGCAGCGCCCCGAGTTCCAGAAGCGACAGCTCGTCACGTGAGCGAGACTCGCGTCCTGGTTCTGGCAGGGAAGCCCGATGTGTACCTGGATCCCATCCGCGCGCGATTTGCCGGCATCGCCCTCGAGAGCTGCCGCGACTATGGCGATCTCGAGGCGACTCTTCGCGACTTCCGGCCCGCGATCGTTCTCGCCGCCAAGATCGGAGTCCCGTTTCCGAAAGAAACGCTCTTCGGTTGCCCATCGGTCGAGTGGGTACAGACCGCATCCGCCGGCGTCGACCACCTCCTGCCCCTGAATCCGCAGGTGATGGTGACGTCCGCTTCGGGAGTTCACGACGAGGTCCTGACGGACTACGTGATCTGTTCCGTCCTCATGTGGAATCTGCACTTCCCCAGGTTTTTCCAGCAGCAGCGAGAGCACGACTGGAAATCGAGGGAGCTCGTTCCCACGGCCGGCCAGACGCTTTCGATCCTCGGTCTAGGGGGTGTCGGGAGGCTCGCGGCGGTGAAAGCGAAGAAGCTCGGCATGCGGGTCCTCGGTTTGAAGGCTCGTCCTCTAGAACCGCCCGAGGGAGTGGACGAGGTTCACGGAGTCGAGCGTCTCGCCGAAGTAGCGAGCCGAAGCGATTTTCTCACGGTGACCCTTCCTCTCACGCCGAAGACGCGGGGCCTCGTGGATGAAAGAGTCCTTCAGTCGATGAAGCCCGGGTCGGTCCTGATCAATCTCTCTCGAGGAACCATCGTCGACGAGAACGCGCTAGTGAAGGCGCTCGGGGCCGGTCCGCTCCGAGGAGCGGTGATGGACGTCTTCGCCGAGGAGCCTCTTCCCAAGGAGAGCGAGCTCTGGGATCTCCCGAACCTCGTCATCACCCCGCACACCGGCGACATCCAGGGATGGAGAGAGAAGGTCGCGACGCTCTTTTGCGAGAACCTCGCGAGGCGGCGCGCGGGCGAGACTCTTAAGAATGTCGTCGATCCCGAACGGGGATACTAATCCTTGTCCAGGAACGGGTATCTGTAGTTCGTCGCCGGCACGAAGGTCTCCTTCACCGTCCTCATGCTCATCCAGCGCATGAGGTTTCCCGCTGAGCCGGCCTTGTCGTTTGTCCCGGACGCGCGGCTTCCGCCGAAGGGCTGCTGGCCGACGACGGCGCCCGTGGGCTTGTCGTTGATGTAGAAGTTCCCGGCGGCTTGCCGCAGCACGGCGTAGACCTTCTCGATCGCGGCGCGATCCTGGGCGAATACCGCGCCCGTGAGCGCGTAGGGCGAGGTCTGGTCGCAGAGCGCGAGCGTCTCCTCGAACTTGCCGTCGGGATAGACGTAGATCGTGAGCACCGGCCCAAAAATCTCCTCCTCCATGAGCTTGAACTTCGGGTTCGTGGTGACTATGGTCGTGGGCTCGATGAAGTAGCCCTTCGACGAGTCGTACTTGCCGCCGGTCAGGATCTTCGCCTCGGGAGATTTCTTCGCGTACTCGATATAGCCGGTGATGCTCTCGAATGCGCCCTGGTCGATGACCGCTCCCATGAAGTTCGAGAAATCGGTGACGTCCCCCATCCGGATCGTCTCCACTTCGGCGACGAAGCGGTCCCTGAGCTCGTGCCACAGGCTTTCGGGAACGTAGGCCCTCGAAGCCGCTGAGCACTTCTGACCCTGGTACTCGAACGCGCCGCGGAGGAGTCCGGTGACGACGGCTTCGAGCTCTGCCGAGGGATGCACGAAGACGAAGTTCTTGCCTCCGGTCTCACCCACGATGCGGGGGTAGGTTTTGTATTTCTTGATGTTCTTCCCGAGCGTCACCCACATGTCGTGGAAGACCTCGGTCGATCCGGTGAAGTGGATTCCGGCGAGAGACGATTGATCCATGACCGGGCCTCCGACTTTCCCGCCCGAGCCGGGGATGAAGTTGATGACTCCATCGGGAAATCCCGCTTCCTGGAAAAGCTTCATCAGGTAGTAGCCGGAGTAGACCGCGGTCGAGGCCGGTTTCCAGAGAACGGTGTTCCCCATCAGCGCCGGACTCGTCGGGAGGTTTCCTCCGATGGAGGTGAAGTTGAAGGGCGTCACCGCGAAGACGAACCCTTCGAGCGCCCGGTACTCGACGTAGTTCCACATCCCCGGTCCCGAAATCGGCTGCTGGGAGTAGATCTGCTGCATGTAGTGGGTATTGAACCGGTAGAAATCGACGAGCTCGGCGGCGGAATCGATCTCGGCCTGGTGCGGAGTTTTCGACTGGCCCAGCATCGTCGACGCGTTCAGGATCATCCGGTGCTTGCCCGCGAGGAGGTCCGCCATCTTGAGAAAGATGGACGCCCGGGCGCGCCAGTCCAGAACCGACCATTCCTTCCACGCGGCGGCCGCGGCCTTCTCGGCCTGCCCCACGACCTCCGCGTTCGCCTTGTGGAAGCGCCCGAGAAGGTGCCCGTGGTCGTGCGGCACGCGGATGTCACCGAGATCTCCCGTGCGAATCTCCTTGCCTCCGACGAGGATCGGGACCTCGATCTCGTTCGAGAGCATTTCCTTCAGCTGAGCCTTGAGCGCTTTTCTCTCCGGCGTTCCCGGGGCGTAGCTGAGAAGCGGTTCATTCGTGGGCTCGGGAATGTGGATGACGGCGTTGGTCACTTTGCCTCCTGAAGGTACGGTTCGAAGGATTCAATTTTACTCCGAGGCGGGGATAGAATGACGGGCGAATGCAGGACGACGAGATCCTGTCGGAAGTGCTGGCGGCGGAGGGTCGAATCCGCCCCCACGTGCGGGAAACTCCCCTGGAGCTCTCGCCCTATCTGAGCGCCGAGGCCGACGCCGAGGTCTACCTAAAGCTCGAGAGCCACCAGATCACGGGCTCGTTCAAGCTCCGCGGGGCGATGAACAAGTGCCTTTCGCTCTCCAAAGGAGAACGCTCAAGGCCGGTCGTGACCGCGTCCTCGGGAAATCACGCCGGCGCTGTCGCCTACGCCCTCAAGGAGCTCGGGGGAACCGGCATCATCTATTTACCGTCCACGGTCTCGCGGGCGAAAGTCGATGCCCTCGAGCCGTACGGACCCTACGGAATTGAGCTTCGCTTCGTGGGAGCCGATTCCGTGGAGGGCGAGCTCGAGGCGAAGCGCGTCTCCCGGGAGGAGGGCCTTCTCTACATCTCTCCCTACAGTGACCCGCAAGTTATCGGAGGGCAGGGGACGATCGCGGTCGAGATCGAGCGTCAGCTCGAGCGATTCGACGCGGTCTTCGTTCCCGTCGGAGGCGGAGGGCTCATCTCCGGCATCGCCGGCTACTTCAAGGCGAGGAGCCCCTCGGTTCGCATCGTCGGATGCCAGCCGCACGCGTCGCGGGTGATGTACGAGTCTCTTGCGGCGGGACGGATCCTGGATCTCCCGTCCGAACGCACCCTCGCGGACGGCACCGCGGGAGGAATCGACCCCGACGCCATCACCTTTCCCGTCTGCCAGCGGGATGTCGACGAGATGGTGCTGGTGAGCGAAGAAGAGATCGCGCAGGCGATGAGGCTCGCGATCGAGAAGCACTGCATGCTCATCGAGGGAGCCGCCGCCCTCGCAATCGCGTCCTTCCGAAAGATGCGTGCGGCCTATCGGGGACAGACCGTGGTCCTCGTCGTCAGCGGGAAGAAAGTGTCGCTCGACACGCTCAAGAGCCTACTGAGCCCGTAGGGATTTCCCACCGTAGATGCGACGGGCGTCTCGCGGCGGAAGCCGCAAGGTCATGGAGTTACGCGGCTTACGCTCTCGTGAGTTCTGGCGTCATCCTTGCAGTAGCGCACCCGATGGACCCGCAACCCATGGAAGGTGATCTCGGTCTGGGAACGCTCCCCTGGCTTCTCAGCCGACTGCATCAAGAGCAAAGCACCGGCGTCCTTCACATCCTCGTCGACGGCGAGGAACGGCGCGTCTACT
>CAZKNR010000099.1:0-58036 GCA_964553925.1 uncultured Acidobacteriota bacterium | reverse complement strand
CGCCTTGACGAAGCCTCGGATTCCGTACTCACCTCCGGCGACTCCGGTCAGAACCATGTCCTTCACCACCAGCGGAGCTCCGGTGATGCTGTAGCCCTGCTCCCATTCGATGACCTCGGTTTCCCACACGACCGCGCCCGTATCCTTATTAAGGGCGATCATCCGGGCGTCCATCGTGCCGACGTAGACCAGGTCGCCCCAGAGCGCGACGCCCCGGTTGTTCGACCCGCAGCAGTACACCCTCTCGACGTCTTTTCCGAGCTTCGGATCGAAGGCCCACTTGCTCTTGCCCGTCCGGGCGTCGATGGCGAACACCCGGGATTGATCGGCCGAGAGATAGAGGACTCCCTCGTGAATCAGAGGGGTCGCCTGAAGACCGCGATTGTCACCGCCGGTCGCGAACACCCAGGCCGGGTGGAGCCGGTGGACGTTCGCGGGAGTGATCTGCTCGAGACGGACGAAGCGCTGGCCGTAGTAATCGCGTCCGTACGTGAGCCAGGACGAGTTGTCGGAAGCGGCGTTCTCGAGGTCCGAGGTCGTCACCGGCTGTGCCATGACCGAGCCGCCGAGGGCCAGGAAAGAGATTGCGAGTCCAAGGTAAGTGCGCATGAGATTTCCTAAGTGCCTCTGTCGATGAAAGGAAGGGCAAGTGTAGTCCAGCGGGGCCCCATCCGGCTACGGAACAGGATCGCGGCCGCCGCCATTTCCCGGTTCGAGTGCCGCGCACCTCGAACCACGATTCGCCGCCTCCTCAGCGGCACACCGAGCTTCCTTGAAGTGGCGAGCGCCGTTGAGCCGCCGATCGCATACCGGACCCGAGACGCTCCAGGATCTCCGTGACGAGGAGCGCGCTTTCTGAACCTCATCGAGGTCTCCGCTTTCCTCCACCAATTCCAGAGAGAACGCCGTCGCTTACGAGCTTGCGGGCGAGGTCCTGGCCGACACCTTCTCTGACTTGAGAAAACCGTCTCGAGAGGCCTATGAGCGAATCCGGGACCTCTTCCGGGAGGAAGGAGGCCCTGTTTCTCGTCGTGATCTTAGAGAAAAGCTCTCCCGTCCCGGACTCCACGGCCGGGAGGTGGCTCTCGGAGCTCGTCGAGCTCGAGTACCTGGAGGTCGTCGAGATGGGAAGACGAAGGGCAGGGAAGGCGACCCGGTATCGCCTTTCTGAACGAGGGCCCAAGGGGAAGGACCGGGTCCTTCCGATTCCCCGGAAACGCTCCGCGCTCTCGATCGATACGTCCGGAGCGGTCGCCCCGTGCTGCTCCACGACCCGAAGCAGCGGGCTTTGTTCCTGAACCGTATCGGAGGTCGCATCGGAGAGATCATGCTCGGGAGAATCGTCCGGGATTACGGTGCCGCGGCCGGCATCCCTCGCCTCCACGCGCACGCGCTCCGCCATGCCTGCGCGGCGCACCTTCTCCAGGAAGGCGCCGACATCGCCCACGTGCGAAGATCCTCGGCCACAGCCAAATCACCACCACTGCTGAGTACGTCAAAGTCGCTATCGGCGACCTCAAAAAGGTCGTCAAGAAAAAGCACCCACGAGAAAAGCGGTATCGGAGGAAGAAGTGAGTCGTTAGACTCTCTTGACGAAAGTCATGACAAAGAAAAGCGAATCGTCCACGGAAATCTCTATCCCGAATCAGCTCATCGAGCGACGTATCTATCTCGTCCGAGACAAAAAGGTGATTCTCGACGAGAACCTAGCCGAGCTCTACGGCGTACCTACGAGTCGACTCAACGAGCAGGTTACTCGGAATCTCGATCGTTTCCCCGTTGATTTTATGCTCCAGCTCACTCGCGAGGAGGCTCTGGCTTTAAGATCGCAAAACGCGACCTTAAAGAGCGGTCGCGGTCAGCATCGCAAATACGTGCCCCGCGCCTTCACCGAGCATGGAATCTTGATGCTCTCGAGCGTTCTTCGCAGCGAGCGTGCGGTTCAGGTGAACATCGCCATCATGAGAGCGTTCGTACGCTTGCGAGAGCTCGCCACCAGCCACGCCGAGCTCACCCGGAAGCTCAATGCCCTCGAAGCGAAGTACGACGTCCAGTTCAAGGTCGTTTTCGATGCCATCCGCGCGCTCATGGATGCCGACGTCAAGCCTCGGCGCCGTATCGGCTTCAAGCCCTGACCGGGTAGAACCCTCGCCACCGAATTCCCACCCGAAGTCTCGCCCCATCGCCTGTTTCAAGCTGGCCCGGTCGCGGGGGGCGCCGCGTGGACGAGACTCGCGAAAAGGACCGCAGCAAGATTGTGCCCGCGATGATAATCAGACTGCTCCTTTCCGTCGAGATCACGGGGAGTAGCCCCGTCGGGCGGTTTCTTGAAAGTGGGGCTCGGCTTCGGCCTCGCGCCCGAGGCTCGACAAAGCTGAGGCGAGCTCGTAGTGCGCTCGCCCCTCGTCGGACGCGGTTTGGAGCGCGTCCCGAAAGTAGGGGATGGACTCCTCGACGAGGCCGCTTTCCCGAAGAGCGCGGGCCATGAGATCGGGAGGGACCCTAACGTCGGGAGAAAGCTCCAACGCTTTGCGGAAGCTTCCGAGCGCTTCGGCGAACCGGCCTAGCTCGGCAAGAGCGATGCCGATTTCCAAGGCGAGCGAGGCGTTCTGCGGGTCGAGCTGCTCCGCTCGCCGAAGCCGCCCGACCGCTTCGTCGAGCCGTCCGGCGGCTCGAAGCTCGAGACCGGCGGCACGTTGTGGGTCGGCGTCCGTCGGTCTGAGGTCGGCGGCCGCGACCAGGGCGTCGGCCCCGGCACTCCGCCGCTCGGCCTTCACCAGCATTCCGCCGAGCTCCCGCCATATGCGGTAATCATCGGGGACACGAGCCACCGCCTCCTGGTAAGCATGGACCGCCTCCTCCAGGCGGTCGGCTCTGGCGTAGGCTGTGGCCATCAGCCACCAGTCCAACCCGACTTGGCGCTCGTCGCGCTCTAGAGTCGAAGCCGCGCGAAACGCATCGGCCGCTTCGCCGTAGCTTCCCGCGGCGCGGAGGACGAACCCGAGGACGCGATGGACCTCAGGGGGGTCAAAGCGACTGCGCGGCGCGCGGCATCGGCGCCTTCGCGAAGGTTCCGGCCGTATTCGGCGGTGAGACGAGCGAGCAGGAGTTGAGATGGAGCGAACGAGGAACGCGCCTCGACGCTTCGTGTGAGCGCCTCGAACGACGATTCGAATCCGTTGGGTGTGTCTCTTCGGAGGAGCCCCTGGTAGTAAAAGGACAGGTGGGCGGTGCGATCGAGGGCTGTGGCTCGCTCGAACGCGCTCAGCGCCCGTTTCCGATCGTTGTGACGGTAGTAGTAGAGGCCCATGCCCTCGTGAGCGAGGGCGAGATCGGCGTCGGCCTCGAGGGAACGCTCGAGATGCTCACGCGCCGTCTCGAGCCCGGACCCGAGGAGAAGGAAGTGCGCCTTCAGCGCGGCTCACCTCGGCGGTCTCGAGCATGCGCACGGAAACGCTCGTTTGGCCGGGCTTCGGAAGGTCTCTCGCGACGAACCCGCGAAACTGGTATCGCCGCACGTAGTGCCGCAGAGCCTCCTCCAGCTCCTTCAGATCGCCGAAGCATCGGGCCGCCGCTTCGGTAGCGTCGGCGCCGTCGGAGACCACGCGGATCTAGTCGTTGAGTTTCGCGAGCCCCGCCCGGTCTCGTCCACCATCAGGTAGTGAACCAACGCCCAGGACTGGGCGTAGAAGATCGAGCTCCGTCGCTCCTCGTCGAAGAAGGAAGAGTCGTAGTCGAAGGACAAGAGCTCGACGATTGGAAGCGGCGAATATCCCTTCAGCAGATCGAGATGCCGTCCGCTGGGAACGCCGACCCGCGCCACGGTATCCCGGAGCTCCGCCGTCTCCCAGAACTCCGCCAGGCCCTCGTTGAGCCAGGCAGGAAGCGGGCCCAGGTTGAGCGCGGTGATGACGTGAAGGTACTCGTGGTAAATAGTGTCCAAGGCACGCTCGCCGCCGCTCTCCAGACGAAGCGCGATGAAATGCCGGTCCTTCCCCTGGCGGAAGACTCCCGCCGGCCTCCACTTCCTCTCGCCGTCCCAGAGCTCCGGTAGTATCTCCGCCATGCCGTCTTCGCGTTTGAAGACGTAGACCCAGATCGGTTTGGGCGGGTCCAGTGCGGCGTTTTTGATGCCGAGACGAATCATCCGGCGGAAACGCTCGAGTTGGGCGGCGAACTCTCGACCTCTCTCGGGCCCCGCGTCGGTGAAGAGAGTGAAGTGCTCGCTCTCGACCGCGTGCCATTTCTCCTGCGCGACCGCTTCAGCGGTCGCGAAAGACAAAGCGCGATCAAGGCGGCAAGAGATTTCATCATGTAAGAAACGACTCTAACGAACCAGGAATTCGCGCCGCAACCGCGGGGCCGCGTTCGATTCGGACGATCCATATCTCTTGAACGGCAGATTGAAAAATACTATTATTGCACTTGGAGATGGAGCGAGCATGACCGAGACGGGAAGAATGCGCGAATCTGCTGTGCTGCTTGCGTTTTTGACTCTCGTTCTCGGACCGGAACTTCTGCGGGCCCAGGAGCAGCCGCCTCAAGCGGATCGGGAAGCCGCGGCGCATCTTCGCGCGACCGTTCTCGAAACACCGGTCGGCCGCGAGCTCACGATTGCGCTCCGGAGTGGTGTGACTTTCGAGGCCTCTCTCGCCGACGTCGGGGATGACTCCTTCGGAGTCTGGGTTACGCCCGACGAGGAGACGAAGCGCCGTCTCGGGATTTCTGGCGCTCGGATCAAAAAGAGAATTCTCTATGAGGAAGTCGAGAGCATCCAGGGCGGCGAGGATGTGGCGAACGTGGCTACGACTGCCGAGCGGCTGGCCTATCGAATGCGCTTCGGGGACACGGTATACGTTCGGCGTGCGAACGGCGCCACCGTCAAGGGAAGGGTCACTGACTTCGATGGCGACGTCCTCCATATCGACGACAGGACTCTGAGCCTGTCAGGGTCTGAGGGGGATAAGATTGAGCGAATCGATCTCCGAGTGGAAGACTCGCTCAAGAATGGTGTGCTCATTGGAGCGGGCATCGGGGCCTCTCTCGTCACGCTAGCCTGCCTCTCCGACGAGTGCGGCGGCGGCGGCTACGTGGTGGTGGGCGCGGTTCTCTACGCGGGAATCGGGGCTGGTCTCGGAGCGTTGTTCGATATTCTGCTTAACGACCGCGAGTTGATCTACGTCGCGCCGGACTCGCGATCGGGGCTGAAGCTCCTCGCGGCGCCGATCTTGAGTCAGGACCGAAAGGGGATCCTGATCTCCATTAGCTCTTGAAGCGGAGTTTGAGCGGCGTCGCCCGCTGCTCTAGCATGACGGTCCGAAATATGGACGCGAAGCAGATACGGGTTCGTTTGGTTTTAGCTTTGGGATTTTTTGCGGCTGCTTTGGCCGGAGCTCAGTCGGTCGATGACCGGGCGGAGCTGCGGAGGCTCAACCAGGAAGCGGCGGCGGCTCACGAGCGCAAGGATTTCCCCGCCTTTCTGGAGCTCACTCGGAAGGTCGTGGAGAAAGCGCCCCGGAGCGTCGGCGCGCTCTACAACCTGGCGTGCGCCCAGGCGCTCAATAAGACCGGTACCGAAGCGATCGCCACCCTTGACCGGCTCGCCGCGAGAGGCGTGGCCTTCGCTCTGAACGAGGATCCCGACCTCGAATCGCTACGGGATTCGGCCGAGTTCCAGGCCGTCGTTCGTAAGATGGCCGCCCTCGAGGAGCCGCACGGCTCGAGCACGGTCGCGTTCACGCTCCCCGACAAGACCCTCATCACCGAGGGGGTCGCTCGCGACCCGAAGAGCGGCGACTTCTTCGTGAGTAGCATCCGGCACCGCAAGATCGTGCGCGTCTCGAAAGACGGGAAGGTGAGTGACTTCATCGAGCCGGGGCGAGACGGGTTCTACTCGGTCGTGGCGCTCGACGTCGATCCGGCGATGGGCGCTCTTTGGGCATCGAGCCACGCTTCGCGGCAGATGGAAGGCTTCCGCGACGCCGACGAGGGTCGCTCGTTCGTGGCGGAGCTCGACCTCAGGACCTCGAAGCTGCGCCGCAAGATAGAACCGCCGCAACTCTCTCCGGCCGCGCATCTCAGCGACCTCGCCGTGGGGCCGGCGAGCCAGCTCGCGATCGCCGACCCCTATACCGGGCGGATCTACCTCCTTCCCGCGCCCGCCGAAACGCTCCGGGTCCTCGTCGACGTCGGTCCCCTCGGATCGCCGCAAGGTATCGCGTGGTCACCGGACGGAAAGTGGTTGTTCGTGGCCGACTACACGCAAGGCATCGTCAGGGTCGACGTTCGGGACGGGACGGTTCGCCTTATGGACTTGCCGGACGCGCCGAACACGGCCGTGATGACGGGGATCGACGGCCTCGTCTGGGCGGACGGGAGCCTCGTCGGGATCCAGAACGGTGTGCGGCCGCACCGCGTCGCCCGGCATCGCCTCGACCCCTCCCTCGAGCGGATCGAGGAAGTCACCGTGCTCGAGAGAGGAAACCCGAGCTTCGACGAGCCCACGCTGGGAGTCCGGGTCGGCGCTGAGCTCTACTACGTGGCGAACAGCCAGTACCGTTTCGTTGGCGACGATGGGACTCTCGCCCTGGATCGACTGCAGCCCCCGGTGATTCTCCGCCTACCGCTCCCCTGGATTCCCTGACCTGGGCGCCTCGGGCTTCGGATAGGTGGTTGCCATCTGTTCCAGCATGCGGTGCAGCTCGGCTTGGGGAAGCCAGCGGCCATTGAGCATCACCCCACTCAGCCTCCAGAGGTTCGAAGGATCCTCGAGCGGGTTCGCATCCACGAGCAGCAAGTCCGCTCGCTTGCCGACGCCAATGGTGCCGCCATCGGCATCGATCCCGAGAAAACGCGCTGCATCGCTGGTTCCTGCACGGAGCGCTTGGTACGACGTCAAGCCCGCTTTCACGAAGTGCTCCATCTCGTCGATGGGCGTCAAGCCGGGCACCAGGTACGGCACCATGGTGTCGGTGCCGATCAACAGGCCGGCGCCCGCATTGCTCAGCATCTTCAGCAGTTTGTACTTCTGGGGGAAGCTCTTTCGAAGGGCTTCATTCGCGTCCTTCGGGAACATCGCGTCGAGATCGTTCTTCAATATCGTTGCGCGCACCTCCGGGTGCACGTAGCGAATCAACTCGTGGCGAGCGACCGCAGCGCGGCCTTCGGAGTCCGACATCATGTCGTCGACAACCAGAGTCGGACAGTTCCACGTGCCCGACGCGACCGTCTTCCGCACCAGGTCGCGCATCCGGTCATCGCTCATCCGCTGCCAGGAGCTGAACCTTTCGGCGTTGCGCCCGCCGTTCTGGACCAGCGCCTGCGGCCTAACCCCGTCATAGTCGTAGCCCCGCTGATGCTCGATCGAGTACTGGCCTGCCGCGAGCGCCGCGTCGATGCCCACGGAGAAGGGAACGTGGCCGACGACGCGAATGCCGTTGCGCGCGGCGGCATCGAAGAGCGCCGCATAGACCTCACGCGGCAGCTCGTTGTAGATCTTGATCTGGTCGTAGCCGTCGCGAACGAAGTCTCGGACGAGCTCCTCCGCGTCCGCGGGGTTAGACGTCTTGATCGCGGATGGCCAAACCGGTTTCGGGCCGTCCACGATGTTGGTGGTGGTGAACATGCGCGGTCCCACGAGCTCGCCCGCCGCGATGCGGCGCCGATATTCGAGATGGGCGTCGCTCCCGGACATGTTGCGCACGAGGGTAACCCCCGTCGCCACGTACAGCAGCATCTCGGAGATCGCGGTCGCGTCCTTGTCGCTCCCGGCATCCGTCACATAGCCCGACAGGTGGGCATGCATGTCGGCGAGGCCCGGCGTCAGGTAGCGGCCCCGGCCCTCGACAGTGGTCGCGCCTGGCGGCACGACGACGTCCTCGCTGCGCCCGAGAGCGACGATCCGGCCGTCGCGAACCACGACCGTCTGGTCCGACAGCACGCGCTCTTCGTCCATCGGAACCACGTCGACGCCGACGAAAGCGACCGTCGCCGTCTGCTCCTGGCCGCCGGAAGCGGTCGCGGTGACGAGCGCGAGGAGCGTCGCCGCAAGAGCCACAAAAGCGGAGCGTCGGATCTTCTCTCGCATCAGAACGCGGTATAGCACGGTTCGAACAGCCGACGAAAGTACGGGCGGGCGGAACGGTGATTCGGACGAGAAGGAATCCCGCGCGCTCAGAAGTAGAGGCGCAGCCGGGCTACGACGAAGTCCGAGTCGGCGATGAGGCCGAGGAGTCCCCGGTCGTCGCCGAGAAACGCGCCGCCTCCGAGCTCGAAGCGCAGGTTCTCGATGAGCTCGACGCTCCATGTCGCGCGAGCGAACGGCGAGCCGGCCCGCGCGTTCCAGAGGCCGAAGAATCTCAGGAGATCGGCCATCGCCCGCTCACCGACGTGGAACGCCTCGGCTACTTCCACGCGCAAATCGTCATGGGCCAGGCCATGAAGATTCAGGAGCTGTCCCACTCCTGGGACGAGATCAAAGAAGAAAATCCGACACAAGGGGGATACGGGGACAGGCGGAGATAGGGATTGGACTTTTTTCTGATATAAGGCTCGCCATGAAGAGATTCAGCCGGTTGGCCGCGCTCGTTCTTCTCTCGTTCGTCCATTGCCGCAAATCCGACGAGAGGCCCAACTTCCTCGTCGTCGTCGTGGACGATCTGCGCTTCGATGACGTGGGCGCCTACGGTCATCCGTTCGTCGAGACCCCGAACATCGACCGCATCGCCCTCGAGGGAGCGCGGTTCCAGAACGCCTTCGCTACGACGCCGCTCTGCTCGCCCAGCCGGGCCAACATCCTCACCGGTCTCTACGCCCGGCGAAACGGGATCACCGACAACACCAACCGCAGCGAGCGGAGCCACGAGCTCGTGACGTTTCCGCGCCTGCTGGATGCCGCCGGTTACGACACCGCCTTTCTAGGAAAGTGGCACATGGGGAACGACGAGACCCGGAGGCCGGGATTCGACTACTGGGTGAGCATGAAGGGCCAGGGAGAGGCGGTCGATCCGAACCTTCACGAGAACGGGACGACTCGGAAAGTCGAGGGCTACGTCACCGACCTCCTTACGGATCGCGCCGTGGAGTTCCTGTCGCGCCAGCGGGACGAGCCTTTCGTCCTCTTCCTCGCGCACAAGGCGCTTCATCCGAACGTCATCCAGCACGATGACGGAAGCTCAACTCCGATTGGGGAGGGAGGGTTCATCCCCGCCGAGCGGCACCGGGCGCTCTATGGTAACGCCGAGATCCCGCGGCGTCCGAGCTACGGGGTTCCGCCCGCGGGAAAACCCGCGCTCGAGCGCCCGATCGAGGGACTGCCTCCTCTCGGCCCCGATACCGTTCTCCCCGATGGCGCGATTCGCGATCGCCTGCGGATGCTCATGGCGGTCGACGAGAGCCTCGGGCGCATGCTGAACGTTCTGGAAGACCAGGGTGAGCTCGAGAACACCGTGGTCGTGGTGACGAGCGACCATGGGTTCTTCTACGGCGAGCACGGACTTTCCGAAGAACGGCGTCTGGCGTACGAAGAGTCTCTCCGCATTCCCCTCGTGGTTCGATACCCACCCCTGGTCGAGGCGGGAGCTTTCATCGACCCCATGGTTCTCACCCTCGACCTAGCTCCCACGTTTCTCGAGCTCGGCGGAGTCGCCCCCGAGCCTCTCGACGGCCGCTCACTCGTCCCGCTCTTTCGGGGCGAGGCCGAAGACTGGCGCGACCTGTTCTTCATCGAGTACTACAGCGACATCGTTTTTCCCCGCATCGTGAACATGGGTTACGAGGCCGTCCGCACCGAGAGGCACAAGTTGATTCACTACCTGGAGCTCGAGGGCATGGACGAGCTCTACGACCTCGAGACCGATCCCTACGAGATGACGAACCTCATCGCGTCGGAGGAACACGCGAGCATCCGGCAGGAGCTCTACTCGCGTCTCGAGGAGTTCTAGCAGGCCGCTACTTTATTCGCTCGTAGACCGCGTGGGTGACGGTCACCTTGCCGTTCTCGTCGACGTTCCGATACTCGTTTTCGATCGTGTTTCCGTCCTCGGAGAGGACGTTCACGATCACGTTCACCCGCTCGCCGGTCTTGTTCATGATCTTGTTGGTGCGGGAGTCCACGACCTCGACCGCCGTCTCCTCGGTCGTCGTGTCGCCGGTCATGGGCTTGTACTTCCCGTCGAACATCGTCACGTAACCCCACTTCCGCTTTTCGCCCTTGGCGTTCGTGGCCTCGATGGTGACTTTCATCCCGCCGTCGCCGTGTGGCTCGTAGGTCATGATGTTGACCGCGGGCGGCGGGTCGTCCGACTTGAGCTTCCATCGGCCAAACCGCGGGTTCGCGTTCTGAGCCAACGCGGCGGCAGAAGTCGCCACGGCGGCGGCGATTCCGATACTCACTGCCCATTTCGTCGTTCGCATCTTCGATCTCCCTGCGTTCTCCCTAAAGGGGCCCCAAGGATACATCGACCTCGCGCGATCGGGAAGCATTTCGGCGTGCCGGTTCGTCTTTTCGCGGCGGCGCTGGCTCTGCTACACTATCTTGAATACCGACGCGAGGCGGAGAGCGCAAGGCGATGTATCGATGATTATTCGCACGCTGTTTCTGACCTGCATTGTCGCCCTCTTCGCCGCGCTCGCGAGCGCCCAGCGCGACCCGCAAGAGGAATCCAGAATCCTTCAGGATCTCACCGCCATCGCTCCCGAGGCGGTCGCCGCGTTCCAGGCGGCGACGGAAGCCATGGACGGGGGCGACACGGAGACGGCCAGCTCCGGGTACCTCGAGGTGCTGACGCTCGCGCCGGAATTCGCTCCTGCCCTGAGACGGCGATCCTACGTCGTCACCGATAACGAGGAATCGCTCGCGCTCGCTCGTCGCGCGTTCCTGGTGGAGGAGCACGGGTACAACCTCACGGCCGTCGTTCAGGCGCTCCTTCGGTTCGAAGACCGGGCCAAGCTCCAGGAGGCGAACTGGCTTGCGGAACGGCTCATCGGCATGCTTCCCGGCGAGACGAGTGCTCTCAGCATCGTCGCGACGGCGGCGCTGCGGAACGAGAATAGCTCTCTCTTCCGCAGAGCGAGTGCGGAAATGCGGCGCGTCGCTCCGGACGAGATGGCGACCCACTACTATTCCGCGATCGATGCGGGTCTCGAGGGCGACTGGACCAGGGCCGAGGCGGAGATCGAGAGGGCGCGAGCTCTCGGACTTCCCGCCGAGGAAGTGGACGCGTTTCTCGACGGGACCGGGCTCCGAAACCGCGCGCGCAACTGGCGTTATCTGTACCTCGCCGGCTACGCCAGCCTCGCCTGGGGGATAGGGCTCCTGGCTCTCACCGGGATTGGGGCCTTTCTTTCGAGGCGAACGCTGAAGGCGATTGAAGCGGAGTCGGCGGAAGCGACCGGGCTCCCGAGTGATGCGATGAGGATGATGCGTCGCGTCTACGGTGTCGTTCTGTCGCTCGCTTCGCTCTACTTCTATGTATCCATGCCGTTCGTGTTTCTCCTGGTGCTCGCCGCCTCCTTGGGCCTCATCTACGCCGTGATCACGATCGGCTACATTCCGGTGAAGCTCGTACTCATCGCGGTCGTCCTCCTGGCAGTCACCCTTTGGGCGATGCTGAGGGGGCTTCTCGCGCGCGCCGACAGCTCCGACCCGGGAGAGCGACTCGCGGAGCCGGACGCGCCGGAGCTCTTCTCGCTTCTTCGCGAAGTGGCTTCCAAGATCGGCACCCCGATGGTGGACTCGGTGTTCCTCGTGCCCGACGCGACGGTGGCGGTCTTCGAGCGCGGCTCGACACTCGACCATTTGCGGCAACGCGGAGAGCGGTGTCTCGTTCTCGGGCTGGGAGTGCTGGATGGATTGAAGCTCGGCCAGCTCAGAGGGATTCTCGCGCACGAGTACGGCCACCTTTCGAATCGCGATACGGCGGGAGGCGGGCTCGCTCTACAGGTGCGGCGCTCGATCTTGACCAGCGCCGAGATCCTGGCCTCCGGAGGCGCGGCGGTCTGGTACAACCCCGCCTGGTTGTTCCTCAACGCCTTCTTTCGGCTCTATCTGCGGATCTCACAGGGGGCGTCCCGGCTTCAGGAAGTTCTCGCCGATCGCTTCGCGGTTCTCGCCTATGGAAAAGAAGCGTTCTCCTCCGGATTGAGCCACGCCATTCGCCGCGGCGTCGAGTTCGGCTTCCTGAGCGAGCGGGAGATCGCGCAGGCGCTTCGAGAATCGCGGCCTTTGCGCAATCTCTACTCCCTGAAGGTTCCGCTTCAATGGGGGCCGGACGAGGATCCCGATCAGAAGAAACTGCCCGCGCAGTGTATCGAGGAGGCCTATCAGGAAGCGCTCTCGACCCTAGCTTCGCCCTATGACAGCCACCCCGCCGCGACGAAGCGCATTGCCTGGGTCGAGAAAATGACCGGCGCTCCGGCGCCGCCCATGGATGAACGCGATGCGTGGAGCTTGTTCCCGGATCGGAATCGGATTCAGGCTCTCATCACCGGGCAGGTGAGCTCCCGGGTCCAGGCCTTCATCGCCTAGCAGCGGGAGCTTCCGACACCGCCGGCGGAGACGGGATCGGACGAAGAGATCGTGTCTCTGGGGCTTTCGTCCGGCAAAAAGTGAGGACGGAGCTAACTAAACTAGCTACCCCATCTCCGCGTGCAAGCGGTTCGCCGCATGCACGCCGGACTGAGCGCAGAAGGCGACGAACTGGCCGGGGTGTGTCGCGCTCCCGGCGAGGTAGAGCCCGCGCACGTCGGGGTTGCGGTGCGAAAGGCGCCCGCGGCGCATGAAACCGGCGGTCATCGCCGGGTTCATGGCATCCCGCGCGAGCAGGAACTGCGATCCCCAGTCGCAGGGTGTGCGGATCGCAAGAATGCTCGCCTCTCCCGCCTCGCGCCACCAAGGCTCCTTCAGCCTGGCCTCGAACCAGGCCCGTTGACCCTCAGGCCCGAGCTCCTCCGCCTCACGAAAATCCATGGGCGAGACGAGTCGCGCCGGCCAGCGTCCGTCGCGCCCGCAGTCCGGAGCGACGAGGCGGGGCTGGATGAGGACCGAGGCGGGGCCGTTGTCGGGGCGATGGAAACGCAGGTAGGTGGCAGGCGCGGGTCCGGTCACCGCGAGCCACGCGCACGCGCCGGGCGACTGTAGCTCCACGCCCGCCACCGCCCGGCGTGAGCGCTCGACCGCCGCACCCACCACGAGCTCGTGCGTCCCGATGCCGCTGTGGTTGGACACGACAGCGTCGAACGCCTCGGTGGATCCGGTGGTCAGCTCGAGGGCGCGAACGCGACCGTCGGCGCACCGGATCGCCGCGACGCGTGTGTCGAGCCGGACGTCGACCCCCGCGCTCCCCGCCGCGCGGGCGAGCGCGTCGACGAGCGTCCCCACGCCGCCGTGCGCGTAGTACGCGCCCTGGACGTGGAGGAACATCGGGGCGAACGCCATGGGGCTTGGGGCGACGTCCACCGGCTGGCCGGTGAGGTGCGACCAGATCCCGATGGCCTCGATCGCCGGCCGGGGCAGGCCGGTGGAGCCGAGGACGCGAGCCAGGGGCCGGAACACGAAGGGCAGAGCGGGCCAGCTCCGCGGGTGGCGCAGGAAGGCCGCGCGCGGTTCGGGCGATAAGAGCAGCGGGCTCAGCTGCCCGTACGTGCGGGTCAGGGAGGCCACCAGCGCCTCGTACCGGACACCGCTCCCCGGCCAGTTGCGCTCGAAGTTTCCGGCCGTGCGGCGGAGGTCGGCGTGAAACGTGATGGGAGGAGCGCTCCCTCCCCCGATCTCGCAGACGTCCTCGACCCGCACCAGGTCGACTTCGTCTTCGAGCGTGAGGCCGAGCCAAGCGTACGCGCGATCAAGGCCCGGCCGGTCGAGCAGGAGATACGGTCCGATGTCGAAGCGGAGCCCGCCGTGCTCCTCGTTCGCCGCCAGTCCCCCCAGCACCTTGCGAGCCTCGAAGAGAGTGACCGCGTGCCCGAGCCGCGCGAGCCGGACTGCCGCGGCCAACCCGCCCATGCCGCCGCCGATCACGCCGACGCGACTCATTCCCGGGCCCTTCACCGCGGCGAGAGACCG
Organism: uncultured Acidobacteriota bacterium; assembly: GCA_964553925.1. Taxonomy (GTDB): domain Bacteria; phylum Acidobacteriota; class Vicinamibacteria; order Marinacidobacterales; family SMYC01; genus DAISKN01. Next base: position 43,974 of record CAZKNR010000099.1, on the reverse strand, counting down.
AGCGCCCACCACACCGCGCGGCGGCCCGCACGCAGGAGCGTGCTGGGCGGGGCGAGCGGTGGGAAGGCGCGCTCGTCCACCGGCGGGACGAACAAGGCCCCGCGTCTGCTCGCGTGGGCGTAGACGAAAGAGGACAGCACCACGGCCGCCGCCACGACGCTCGAGCGCCACGGAAGGCGCCAGTCGGTGATGGGCGCGTCGCAGCCGTCGATGTCGATTCGCTCCCGCGGGTCGCCGAACCAGTGGATGGCGGTGCGGAGCTGCCTCGAGAGATATGGGTCGGGGAGGCCGAGGTGGCGGGCGGCCACGAGGTCGACCGCCAGGGTGTCGCGCCCGGCGTAGAAGCGATGGGGGGAGCGAGGAGAGCGCGATCCGAGCATGCCCGCGATGCCGTCGGGCGCGTCGTCCCATCCGTCGAGGACCGAGAAGTGGGGAGGATAGCGGGCCGCGAGCGTCACCACCGCCACCTCCGGAGCGGCCATCCGCTCGGCGAAGTGGAAGGCGTCCGCACGCTCCCCCAGGCCCTCGAGGGCAGAGAGCCCGAGCATCACCAGGTTCACCGGGTGGGTGCGCAGCTTGCCGAGAACGATGCGCAGGTCGGCGTCGCGCCAGCTGGCCGAGACCGTCGTCGGGACCATACCGCGCGGGTAGTCGGCGCTCACTCGATCAGCCGAGGCGTCCGCCACGTCCCGGTCGAAGCCGAAGTACGCCGCCACTTCACTGACGCTCCGGCGCGACAGGAAGCGGTCGTAGAGCGTGGGCGCCTCGAGCACCTTCACTTCGCCGGCGCCGAGCGTGCGGAGCACCCCCACCAGCGCCGACACCGACTCCGGCGACACGATCGGGGAGCGATCGTCACGGTTGACACCGAGCATGAAGCTGGTCTTCACCGCGACCCGCAATGGCCGGCCGGAAGCGTGCGTGGCCAGGAGCTCGGCCAACCCGGCCCGTTTCACCGCCTCGAGGAGCCCGGCCTCCCGTGACCCTGCCCCCGCCGAAACCGCCACCCGCCCACCGGCTCCGAGCGGGTTGTTCTCGGACCGCCGCGGGCGGGGGAGGAACTCGGGGTGGATCGCGCCGATCCGCGCGGCGAGCGTTTCGGCATCCCAGCCGGGCGCGAGGGCGTCGTCGGGGCCGAGTGCCTCCACCAGGAGCTCGAAGAGCCGCTGGTGCTGGACTTCGTCGTCGCGGATGCGCTCGAAGAGCGCGACCGTGCGTGGGTCGAGCCCGAGACGCCGCCCCAGCACTGCCAGTCGGTCCCAGGCGAGTGTCGCGGTGCGCTCCGCATCCACGTTGAACGCGCAGAACTCGCGAAACGAGTGGTAGCGCAAGTGCTGGCGGACCGATGGTGGCGCCGTGCCCGTGAGCAGCCCGCCCCACAGGATGCCGGTTGCGATCGCGCGCGAGACGGGTGCGTCTCGCCAGCGGACGTGCTGCTGGACGAAGGTCGCCCAGCCGGCCACGAGTCCCGTCACGAAGTGCCAGTTGGCCCGCGCCCGCAGCCACGCCCGGCCCTCCCGCCAGAGCAAGCCGCGCACATAGACCGCGTGCATCTCCTCGTCCTTCCACGTGAAGGCGAGCGCGTGCCGGATCAGCTCGCGCGTGGGCGGATCCACCGGGAGCATGGCCAGGCGCCGCGCGAGGAGGTCGTCGTGGTAGGTCACCGACACGAGCTGCTCGCGCTCCAGGGAGAGGAACGCGACCTCCAGAAGCTCGTCCTTCGGGCGGGTCGCGTAGCGCTCTCCCCAGCGAGCGAGCTCGGACCGGAAGTCTTCGTAGAAGGTGCCGACACCGGCCTCGACCCGGTGCGGCCACCTGGCGGCCTTCACTCCGACCGCGGAGAGCAGATCGCGCACTCCGGAGGCGGCGACGCCCGCGGCCATCGCAGCGAGCAGGATCCGGAGCGGCAGGGGAGCGGCGATCGACGCCAGGGACAGCGAGGTCGGCTCCTGTTCCCATCGCCATAGCTCGGGGAGGAGGTATCCGAGCATCGCCCCATAGACGATGCCCATGATGGCGTGGGTGGCGCGCTCGCCCGGGAACACACCGCCCTGCGGCCTCCGCGTCTCGTCCTCGATCACGAAGTCCGCGAGGGTGATGCCGATCTCCGCCAGGAGGAGCCCGGCGAGTGCGACAATCCAGGCCCCGCGCATCGCGACCCAGGGCAGCGTCGAAAACAGGATCGCGTAGAGGAAGTCGCGCCCGGAGTGCAGCAGGAGCTCGCGGCGGGCCTCGGGGCGCGTCGGCAGCCGCGCCCGCACCTCGTGGTACCACACGGTGTCGAAGGCTCCCAGGGCGCCCTGCACCGCGAGCAGCCAGAGGACGACGCCCATCGCGCGGAGCATACCTCATGTGGGAACATCCGCCCGATGTCGGACGCGACCGCGTGCGAGCTGGCCGAGGCACGCGAGCAACTCGGCGACGTGCCCGCCTCGGAGCTCCACGCTTTCGCGGCGCGGCAGTCGGCAGCCCTCTTCCGAGTCGAGGAGGCGGCCCGCTTCTACGCCGAGCACGACTGCCGGATGGCGCGGCTCCACCAGCTCACCACCGCGTACGTGGCCCTCACTCGTTTCCCCGGATTCTCCGCCGCCTTCGAGCGGATCGGCTCGCTCCTCCACCCGGTGGCTCCCGACGGTCGTCCGCGGGGGCCGCGCTGGGAGGCCTACGCCCGCGCGTGCCGGCTGCAGCGCGCGCTCGACGTCCGCGACGAGCTGTGGCTCGCCGCGCACGCGGCCGATCTCCTGGAAGTGCGGCGGCAGCACCTCGAGCGTACCTTCCAAGACGAGGCGGCGCGGCACCCCGGCCATCCGGTTTGGCCGTTGATGCGGCGTCACTTCGAGTTCACGCTCGGGGCCCAACGGCGGGACGACGAGGCGAGGGCGGGGCAGATCGCGTTCGAGACTGCGATTGCCGACGCCATCGGCCGTTCGGTCTCACGGATGCTCCGGGACGGAGGCTCCACCTTCCTTCGCGCTTTCATCCTGGGGACCCGCGCGCTGTTCTCGGGCCGTCCCGCGCGGGCGGGCCTGCCCTCTCGGCGACGGGTGGCGCTGCTCACGCTGGCGGGCGCGTTCCGCTCGCTGAGCACGATCGGCGTCTGGCGAAGGGGACTCCGTGAGGCGACGCGGGGTGAGGCCGCGCCCGGGGCGGAGTGGCCGATTCTCGCGCAGGTCCTGGGAGAAGGCGTGTCGGACGTTCACCCGCTCGTCGTCGCTTTCTATAACAACCCTGCCCAGTACGACATGTCCTGCACCCTCGAGCTTTACACGGCTCCCGCACGTTTCTGGTCGCGGCTTCTCACCCACGTGGCGGGACAGGGTCTGTACGAGGCCGGCTCGCAAACGCACGACGCGCGGATCCGGACCTATCGCCGCCAGGACGGCTCCATGCACTTCGTGCGGGAGGTCGATACCGGCTCGGCGCTGCGTGCGTTCGATTCTGACTTCGTGGTCCGCGAGCACCGGGGTAAGCCCACCCTGTTCGAGCGTTTTCCAGATGAAAACATCGACTATGAGCTGGTGGTGACTCCCCTCGGAGCCGGGCGCGGCGTGTCGATCCGCGGCCGCGATCTCTACTGGCGGGGCCGGCGCCTGCCCTCGATCGGACTGGAAGTGGAGTTCCAGAGCGAGGTGGAAGAGGGGCCCGAGGGACCGCGGCTGCGCCTGGAGGGATTGCTCGCGATGCGACCGCGAACGACGCTCGGTCGCTTCCTCGCATACCGCGTGCTGCAGCGACCCGAGCGGCTCGGGTGCATCCGCTACGTCGCGGTCCGACGCGAGCCGCGAACCGACGCGGGACCCTGGCCGTTCCTGTCGTGATCGAGCGGTGATTCCGCGGCGAGCGGCGGCCAACGGAAACTCAATCGCTTTCCGTTCAACCACCTCCCCTACGCAATGGAGCTCGACGCCAGCTGTCGGTCCAGGAGCGCTCACCGACGGAGCGCAGGCAAACGTCATTCGTAGCGGAGGGCTTCGATGGGATCAACTTTGGCCGCCCGTCGCGCCGGAACGTAGCTCGCCAGAAGCGACACGCCGAGCACCAGTGCGGCGACGCCGGCGTAGGTGGACTGGTCGGTCGACTCGATCTCGTACAGCAGTTCGGAGAGCAGACGAGTCAGCGCGAGAGCGAGAACGAGACCAGCGGCCACTCCGGCGATGGCGAGAAGCAGTCCTCGGCGGAGAAAGAGCGTCGACACTTGACGGCCCGTCGCTCCGAGCGCCATCCGCACACCGATCTCCCGCATCCTCCCGCTGACGCTGTGGGCCAGGATGGAGAACAGTCCGCTGACCGCCAGGATCACAGCGACCAGAGCGAACCTGGTGAGCTCGAGCGCGGTGAAGAGCCAGGGCGCCATCGCCGTGTCGACCAGCGCGTCGAGCGTCGTGACTCCGTCGATCGGCTGTCCCCGATCGAGCGCTTTCATCGCTTCGCGAACGGCGGGACGAGTGCCAGAGGATCGCCGGCGGTTCGGATCACGACGTGACCCACGGGCGTCCGTGATTGCTGGAATTCATAGGAAGTTAAAATTCGTGTCGAAGCATGGAATCGGGCGGAAATTCGCCGTTTGGGTGAGGAAGCTAGCTAAACTAACCGATCGTTCCCTGGACGTACTGACCGGCGAGCTCGAGAAGGGCTTCGACCGTCCTCCAGTTGCGCACCGTGCTCGTGGTGCCGAGTTTCGAGTCGAAGTAGGCATTGGTGAGCTTGGTGCGCCCGAAGCCGTTCGGACAATGGAGATAGATCTCGCGGCCGCGCACCGCGAACGCGTCGGGAGGGGAGCGGTCGGGGTCGAGCGCCTTGACCTGGGCGGCCGCAGGGGTGCCCGCCAGAAACGCGACGTGGAGCGTCCCCGCGTCCGCGCCGCCCCGCAGGAACGGATTTCCGCGCACGACCTTACGGAGCTCGCCTCCGGTGCGCGTCACCACCGGGACCCGGTATCCGAACCGCTCCAGAATCGCCTTCTCGACGAGGGTGGGAATGCGACGGGCGAGCGCCGGTGACGCTTCGAACACCACGTTTCCGCTCTGAATGTAGGTCGCGACGGACCCGCATCCCGCGCCCTCGAATATGGCGGCGAGGTCCTTCATCGGAAGCCTGTTCTTGCCTCCGAGGTTGATTCCCCGGAGAAGCGCGACATGGACGTCCACGCTCGAACCCTAGATCGAAGACGACTCCTCCCGCAAACGGCCACGAAGTAGATGCAATCCTTATCAGTCTCGTCGGATTTTTCTGGTACGGTTTCGGGCGATGACCACCGAAGGCGAACTACCAGCTGCAGCGTTTTCTGGAGTCCGAGGGCGCCGAGGTCGATATCCAGCTGAACCGGGAAACGCTGGCTGCCGCCGGCCTAGACCAGGCGACGGCGGAGAAGAAGCTCGCGCGGAGGAGGAAGTCGAGAACCCTGCACTACCCGGAGCACAACGGCATCACGGCGGGAACCGGTGCGTCTCAGCTCCTGGAGGTCTAGGGCCGAAGCCGCTGTCTCAGGCCGCCCGTTGCTCGGAGGGCCGTTCTATGGTATTACTAATATGACTCAAAGGGAATACCATGAGAACGATCACGGTAAAGTTGCCTGATAGCCTGGCCGCGCGCCTGACGAGCTTGGTCAAGAGGCGAGGCCGCCCACAGTCGGAAGTTGTGCGGGAGGCCTTGGAATCGCATCCCGCGCTCGCGGCTGAGGCAGCGGACGGCTCGTGTCTCGATCTCGCTCGGGATCTCGCAGGCTCTCTCGATGGTCCCCCAGACCTGTCTTCGAATTCGAGACACAAACGCGACTACGGTCGATGAGGACCACGCTCATCGATACCGGACCTCTCGTAGCGTTCCTCAACCGCCGCGACCGGTACCATGGCTGGGCGGTCGACACATTGGCGACCCTCCATCCGCCCCTGTTAACGTGCGAAGCCGTTCTTTCCGAAGCGGCCTATCTGGTCAGACGACTGCCGGCTGGAGGCGAGACCGTAGTGGAGATGCTGATTCGTGGCGTCGTTCGAACGGCGTTTCGATTGGAGGACGAGGCGGCGGCGGTAAAGACGTTGATGGCGCGCTACCACGACGTCCCGATGGACTTGGCCGATGCCTGCCTCGTGCGGATGACGGAGTTATACGCGGAGCCGATGCTCGTCACCATCGACACGGAATTCCGCGACATTTACCGGCGCCATGGCCGCACGACGATACCGACGGTTTTGCCGGAAGGTGCGACCAAGACGCGAAAGTCAAAGCGCCGGCGCTGACTCTCGAGTCCGGATCTGTGCCTATTCGAACGGCAGGCTCGAATAGAGCTGCTCGGCGGCGTCAACAGCACGGGTGGTCGCGACGTAGTCAAGGATATCGTCCAGATCTGGAATCGCGCTCGGCGACCAGAAGACTTCGAAGCGTTCATCCACGCCGAAGCTCTTTCAGCTTCTTCTCGAAACGTCGGACCGCCTTCCTGTGGGGGACGCCTTTGCCGCTACGAACGTCCTCTTCCCCCTGGGCCAGATACTGGAGAAGAAGTAGTGCCTTCCGCTGGCGCTCGAAGCTCTCGACGTCCTGAAGGACCGCTGTCACCTTGCCATTTTGAGTGATTGAAATCGGCTGGCCCGTGTCCCTTGCCCTGCGGATGAGCTCCGCGCTCCTCGTCTTCAGAGTGGTAACCGACTCGATGGCTTTGGAGTATTTCATTGTGCATCCAAATGTAAGTCATGGAAGACGGTATCGCCAGACCGTCGGGCAGCGCTCCTGGGTGCACTCCGAGATCAGGAAGTTGTCATTGCTCGAGGCGAAGAGCCCGCCTCCGGGCTCGAGCACTTCCTCGTAGAGCTTTCGGCCGGAGGCGTCGAGGACCCGCAGGAATTGCCGGCGGTTCTCGGCGTGGGCGATGACGAGGCGCTCGCCGAGGAATGCGAACGCTCCTCCCCTGACGCCGGGAATCGAGGCTTTCTCGGAGCCGTCCTCGAGGCCGACAACGCGGAGCTCATCTCCATCGACGGTCGCGAGATGCCAGGCTCCGGAGGGGTCGGGCCATCTCACAAAACCCCACCAGGGCGATCCGAAGCCGAGGGGCAGATTTCCCACTGCGGAAAGATCAGCGTTTCTTACCACGAGCTTTCCCAGCGAAGGAGTGTAGAGCTTCCCTTCGAGAGCGCGGCTTCCCTCCAGGTTCTCCGAGAGGGTGCGAATCCTCGCGCCCGTGGCGTTGAGGACGTGGGTCTCGTCGCGGCCGACGATCAGAAGTGGTACGAGAAACTCGAGCTTCCCGTCGCCCCCGAGGTCGAAGGGAATGAAGTCCTGGGGCGAGTGCTCGATCTCGATGAGCGTTTCGGGGCGGCGCGACATCATGTTCTTTCCGTAGCGAAAGACGTAGCGCCCCGAGGAGTCGAGGATCCCGACGGGCTGCCAGCCTCCCGCGCGGTCGGCGAACTCGCAGATTCCGTCGCCCGCAACGTCCACCGGGAAGACGTCGAACCCGGCGACCTCTTCGAATTCCACGAACCCGCGAAGCTCTCCCGTCTCGCTGACGAACGCGGCGCCGCCGCGGCCGGTGAGCGTGAGCGGCGCCTCGGGATCGCTCCCGCACGTTCTCCGTTCGACCGAGGTGAGAGCTCCGAGCCTCTCCTCCGTCGTGAAGAACGCGGTCTTTTCGAGAGCAAGGCCTGGGTCGCCGCTTTCGACGACACCTACCTCAGCCGGCCGATTGAAGCGGCCGTAGTTCGCCCAGTGCAGGTTCAAGGAGGCGTAGGCCAGAAGGAGGATTGCCGCGAGGAGACGACCGGCGAGAGGCGCCCGGTCGAGAACAAGCTGAGAAGCGTAGCCGAACGCGGTGCCGACGGCGGTCGCGACGAACGCCCAGGGGAGATAGAAGAGGAACAGGAGCGCGGTGGTCGACGAGTGGGACTGCCAGTAGCCCATGTGAAGCTGGATGGATATCGCGACAAGGCCGAGGAGCCCTCCGATGGCGGCGACGGGTCGGAGGTAGAGGCTCGCGAAAGCGAGAGCGGCGAAGGCAACGCCGTTGAACGCGAGGAGAATCGGGTCGGGGAGATCCTCGAAGACCAATCGTTCGTCGATGACCTTGGCAAAACCCCAGGTGACAAGCGGCAGGACGACACCGACGAGCGCGACTACGACGGCGAGCCGAACGCGCTTTCGGTCGAACTTCACCCAGCGTACATCCGGAGCTCGGTTCCGAAACGGTCGGCGATCTCGAGCGTCGTCTGAAGGTCGGGGTGGCGCACGATGATCATCCCATCGGAGACCAGGGTTTGCTTCCAGTTGCGCCGGGGAGCGCCCACGGGGAGAAGGTCGAGCACCATCACGTGCTCCGAGAGCTCCGCCATGAGGTGCGCTAAACCCTCGATCCGCTGGATGTGTCCCTGCCCCTCTGCGCGCTTGTAGATCCAGGCGGCGTTGTATCTGCGATCGACTCTCTGCGTGAACTTCCCGTGGCAGACCGCCTCGGCCCATCCCGTAAAGGTGTCGATGTCGCTCGCGAAGTTGATGAGGTCGACGAGGTGCGCGCCGGGGGGACGGGCAGCGATCTCGCCGAAGACCACGTCGCCATCCGGCTTCAGGAACCACTCCATGTGGGTATAACCCGTCTCGAACTCGAGGGCTTTCAGGACCGCTTCTCCCATCTCGCGTCCGGCCCTCAGGTGAGGGGCGTCCACGTCCCGCACCACCACCGTCTGCGGGCTGACCCACTCGTGGCTCCGGGACTCGAGCGCCCGCGGGCGGTAGAACGAGATGCTGAAATGCTGGATCTTCCCGTCGACGCAGATAGTGTCGTACGTATAGTCCTCGCCCTCGATGAACTCTTCGACGCTCACCTCGGGCACGTGGCGAAGCGCGGGAAGGACGCTCTCGAGCTCCTCGACCGTTCCCACGCGATAGGTGTCCGCCGAGCCCGCTCCGGCGATGGGCTTCACCACGATGGAAATCGAAGGAAATCCGATGCTCGCCGCGGCCTCGCGGCAGCCGGCCACGGTGGTGACGCTCGCGTGGCGCGGAGTGCGGATGCCGGCCCGATCGAGGACCTGCTTCATGATCTCCTTGTCGCGAAAGGGAACGGTCTTTCGGACGCTCATCCCCGGGACTCCGAGACTCTCGCGGAGCTTCGCCGCGAGCACCATGAAGGGCTCCCAGAGACACTCGATGCGGTCGAGCCTCACCCGGCGATGGATATTTTCGACTTCCCGGAAGATCGCGGCCTCGTCGGTGAACGAGGGGACCTGCACGTACGCGGAGAGGCTCTCACGGGCGACGTCGGGAAGCGCTCCCTGCGGCTGGTCTCCGAGCCCGATGACCGAGGCCCCCACGCTTCGAAGCCCGCGGGTGAAATACGGCATCTCCCCGGGAAATCCCGGGCTGAACATCAGGACATTCATAAGAAGGTCATAAGAAGGTCATAAGAAGGTCATAATTAATAAGGCTAGGCCAGCTCCACGTAAATGCGCTCCACCAGCCGTTTGAGCGCGCGTTCCACGACCTCGGTCTCGGGATGCCGGAGGATGACGTAGCCCTCGCCTTCGTACGTTCCCGAGGGGGACTGGCCGGCCTCGGGGAGCTTTGCCTCGACCACGAGATCGCCTATCTCGCGCTGCGCCTCGGCGATCCCGTGAAGGGCTTTGACTCGGTCTCCCGTACCCTGACCTCGCAGGTACGCGGCGCCAACGGCGAAGCGGCGAGGCGGCGGCTCGAATCGATCGTGCACCATGAGCTTCGCCCACTCCCGGTAGAGGTCGAAGTCGTGGGCGTAGGAGATGAGGGTCGCGAACTGCGCCCCGGGCGGGCGGGCCCCCACTTCCGAGATCGCGATCCGGCCGTCGGGTCGAAGGAACCACTCCATGTGGCTCAAACCGTTCTCGAGCCCCAGAGCCGCGAGCGCAGGACCCGCGGCCTCTCGAATGGCGGTGTTTCGGGGCTGGTCGACCTCTCGCGGAGAAACGACGCACCACTGGATCCACGGATGCCGCAATACCTCGATGGGAGAGGGATGATAATCGTTCACCGAGTACCAGACGATCTTGCCGCCGAGGACCACGCTGTCGAAGGAGTGCTCTTCGCCGGTCATGAACTCCTCGACCAGGACCGGCTCTCGCTCCGAGGGCCTCATCATGGAAACGCATTCACCCAGCGTCTTCTCGTCGTCGCATCGGTACGTCGCTCGGGCCCCCGCTCCCGCGGGAGGCTTCAAGACGAGCGGATAACCGACTTCCTGCGCGAAGGCGAACGCATCCTCGGGATGGGTCGCGAGGCGGTGGCGGGCGCAGGGGAGCCCCGCCTTCTCGAGGACGGTCTTCATCCGCGCCTTGTCGCGAAAGTTGAGGGCGGCCTCGGCGCCGAGCCCCGGAACCGAGAGCTCGTCGCGCACGACACCGAGCGGAACCTGGAGCTGTTCGAGGGTTCCGAGAATGCGATCGACGGAGCCCAACGCCTTCCGCATCGCGTGGAGCCCCGGCCGAAGGGAGTCGGCGGCGACGCCATCCTCGACCCGGTAGTGGCCGGCGAGCTTCGAGCGGAGCTCCTTCGGGAGCTTTTCCTCTGGATCCTGACTCACGAGCCCGAGTCTCACGCCGGGAAGACTCGCGGCCGCGTCGACGAACCGCAGCGTGGTGTCGAGAAAGAAGGGCGCGACGAAGACGACGTTCACCATGACCGAGCCGGTGAGATTATACTCCCGGTGACGTGGGGCCGGTTCGCATCGCATACCTTTCGTCCGAGGTCGCGCCTTTCGCCAAATCGGGGGGGCTCGCCGACGTGGCGTTCTCGCTTCCCAAGGCGCTCTCGAAGCTCGGCCACGAGGCGCGCGTCTTCATGCCGCTCTACGCCCAGGTGGATCGCGCCCGCCACGGACTTCGACCTCTCGGCGGGCCCTTCGAGATCCGGCTTCTGGGGCAGGCGGTGCCCTTTGCCCTCCTGACCGCAGAGCTCCCCGGGACCGAGGCGCCGATCTATTTCGTCGATTGTCCTCACTTCTACGGAAGACCGTCGCTCTACACCAACGACGCCGACGAGCCCCTCCGGTTCCTCTACTTCAGCCGGGCGGTGTTCGAGATCTGCCAGCGTCTCGGATTTTCTCCCGACATCCTGCACGCGAACGACTGGCAGACGGCGCTCGTGCCGCTCCTGAAGAAGACCGTCTACTCCTGGGACCGGCTCTTTCAGCCGACCAAGACGTTGCTCACCATTCACAACATCGCCTACCAGGGCATCGCTTCCGCGGGGGTGGTCGAAGCGATGGGCGTCGATCGCGGTCTCTTCGATCCCGCCGATCTCCGCGCGGGCCGCGTGAGCTTCCTCAAGACGGGAATCGTCCACGCCGACCGGCTGACCACCGTGAGTCCCACCTACGCTCTCGAGATCCAGACCGAAGTCCAGGGCTACGGCCTCGACCCGGTCCTCAGAAGCCGCGCGCGGGACCTTACGGGTATCCTGAACGGCGCCGACTACGACGAGTGGGACCCGTCGAAAGATCGAATCATCCCCGCCCGGTACTCGGCCCGGAGCCTCCATCGCAAGAAGAAGAACAAGCAAGCTCTTCTCGAACGGCTCGGGCTCCCGTACTCCGAGGCCGTTCCGCTCTTCGGCATGGTGACCCGTCTCTCGTATCAGAAGGGAATCGAGCTCCTCTTCGACTCGCTCCCCGCGGTTCTCACGCGGCAGTCGCTGCAGCTCGTCGTATTGGGGACCGGGGAAGCGCAGTATGAAAGCTTCTTCGCGAGGCTGCAAACGCGGTTCCCCGACAAGGTCCGCTTCGCCGGCGGCTTCGACGAGGAGCTCGCCCACTGGATCGAGGCGGGGTCCGACCTGTTCCTCATGCCCTCGCGCTACGAGCCCTGCGGCCTGAACCAGATGTACAGCCTTCGGTACGGTACGGTCCCGGTGGTTCGGAGAACCGGAGGTCTCGCCGACAGCGTTCGCCCGTTCGACCCGGCGACGGGGGAGGGGACCGGGATCGTGTTCGATCACTTCAACGCCGAGGCCGCGCTCTGGGCCCTCGAAGCGGGAATCGCACTCTTCCGCGATCGAGAGCTCTGGCGCCGTCTCGTCTTGAACGGAATGAGCGAGGATTTCTCCTGGAACCAGCAAGCGGAGCGCTATCTCGCGATTTATCGCGAACTCCTGATAAATTAGGCATTCATGCACGTCGTTCTGGTCGAGCCGTCGTTCCCCCTCAACCAGCGGGAGTTCGCGCGCGGTCTGAACGACGCCGGAGCCACGGTGAGCGGGATCGGCGAGCGGCCGAAGGACTCGCTCGACGAAGGGCTGAGGCGCTGGCTCACCCATTTCGAGCAGGTGCCGAACGTCTGCGACGAGCGGGTGATGATCGAAAAGGTGCGGTGGCTTCAGTCGAAGCTTCCCGTCGATCGGCTCGAGGCGACGGTCGAAGCCCACATCATGCCGTCCGCGCGGGTGCGCGAAGCGTGCGGAATCGCGGGAACCTCGGTCCAGACCGCGTTTCTCTGCCGCGACAAACCGGCGATGAAGGAAGTTCTGCGGAAGGGAGGGATCCCCTGCGCCCAGTCCATCGGGTCGAGCTCGCGGGAGGAGATCCGGGACTTCGCCGCTTCCATCGGGTTCCCTCTGATCGTGAAACCGCCGTCCGCCGCGGGGGCGTCGGGAACCGTCCGCGTGGACGGTAGGGAAGCGCTCGACCAGGCGCTCGGTGCGATGGGGATCGATCGCGGGGCGGTGCTCGCGGTCGAAGAGTTCGTCGAGGGGCACGAGGGCTTCTACGACACGCTCACGATTCGAGGCGAGGTCGTCCACGATTTCATTTCCCACTACTACCCGAACGTTCTCGAAGCGATGCGCGCGCGCTGGATCTCCCCCCAGTTCATCGCCACCAACCGCATCGATACCGCCTCCGACTACGCCGGGGTTCGGGCGATGGGAAAGAAGGTCGTAGCCCTTCTCGGCATCGAGACTTCCGCCACCCACATGGAGTGGTTCTTCGGCCCGAAGGGTCTGAAGTTCTCGGAGATCGGCTGCCGGCCTCCCGGGGTCCGCGCCTGGGACCTGTACGGCGCCGGAAACGAAATGGACCTCTATCGCGAGTGGGCGATGGCCATCGTTCACGAAACGCCGAGCCAGAGACCCTCGCGCGCCTACGCCGCCGGGATCATCAATCTCCGGCCAGATCGCGACGGACACATCCTCGGCTACGAGGGCCTCGCGGACATCGAGCGCGACTACGGCAAGTGGATTATCGACTACCACCTCCCGACCCCGGGCACGACGACCCAGGGCGTCGCCGATGGGTACATGGCGAACGCCTGGATCCGGATGCGGCATCCCGACTACGACGAGCTCCGCCGAATGCTCGATCGCGTGGGCGAGACGGTGAAGGTCAAGGCCGAGTGAAGCGAGAGGCATCGAAGAAGAGAACCGTCTGGCTTCTCGGACCGCAGTATCAGGCGCCTTTCCTGAAAGACGTCTTCCCCTCGTTCGGCGTTCCCGAAGGTCCGATCGCGGCGGTCACCGCGGGCTGGCAGGAGCGCGAGGGCGAGGACGTCGATCTCAACAAGCACCTCGAGGGGCGGGCCTTCGACCTCGAGCTCTATCGCCGGGCGGATCGCGCGTTCGCAAGCGACCCCGAGCTCGCCCGCGCCCACCGGGAGATGCAGCGACAGCTTCGGTCCTTGACGCGAATCTACGACCGGAGACTTTCGTTCCTTCGCGAGAGCATCCTGTGGCTGCTGGAAGAGTCGGGCGACCCCCGCCTTCTCGACCCCGAGCGGGAGCACGCCTTCGGACAGATCCGGGATCTCGACGCCTGGCACCTGAAGCGCATCGTAGAGATACGGGGCGAGTTCGAGGAAAACTTCCGCCCGGCCGAGCGAGAGTCGGTGGCGCGGGAGCGGGAGTCCATCGCCCGGGCACTTTCGGACGCGGCCGCGCTGGTAGTCGCGGGCGGGCATGTGGCGGTGCTCCTGAACCGCCTCCGGCTCTTCGGCGTCAAGGACATGGTCGCGGGAAAGCCGGTCATCGCCTGGTCGGCAGGCGCCATGGCGCTCACCGATCGCGTGGTGCTCTTTCACGATCACCCGCCGCAAGGAGCGGGAAACGCCGGGGTCATGGAGCGCGGCCTCGGGCTCTGTCCCGGACTGGTGGCCCTTCCCGACGGCAAGAAGAGACTCGACCTCGGGAATCGTTTTCGGGTCTCGGCGATGGCCCGGAGGTTTGAACCCGACTCCTGCGTCGTGCTGGAGCAGGGAGACTGCATCTCTTTCGACGGCAAGGGCTGGCGCGCCGAGACCAGCGTTACTCGCCTGGGAGCCTCGGGAGATCTCGAGCGGGTGGATGCGTGGTAGAGCGGGAGGACATCGTCGGCGGCAGGCTCGCGATCCACGCGCTCGTGGAGCGAAAGCCGTCCCGCCAGAACGTCGACGACTTCCTGCAGAAGAATTCGTTCCCGCTCCGCGAGGGTCGCTACACCACGTTCGTCTATCGAGGCGAGGCTGATGCGGTCTTTCTCGGCCACTGGATCTTCGGCCTTCCTTCGTCCCAGGAGTTCCAGCGCGTCCTCCGCACTGACCTCTGGTTCCTGGTGATGGAGCTCCCTCCCGCATCCCGCATCGAGTACAAGCTCCAGAGAATCCACAAGGGGAAGATGGAATGGCTTTTAGACCCGCTCAATCCGAGGCGCGCTTCCGACCCCTTCGGTGAGAACTCGGTCTCGTCGACGGAAGGCTACGAAGTTCCCGAGTGGACGAAACCCGATCCCAACTCGCGCCCCGGGATGCTGAAGGAGTTGTTCTTCGAGAGCAAGGCGCTCTCCGGGCCGCGGCGCGTGGTCCTGTACCTTCCCGCGCGCTTTCGTCCTACCCGGCGCTACGATCTCCTGGTGGTTCACGACGGGCCCGAGTACCTGATGTACTCGAGCATGAAGGCGGTCCTCGACAATCTGATCTACCGCCTCGAGATCCCGGGCCTCATCGTGGCCTTCACTCATCCGGAAAGAAGGCTTACCGAGTACGCGAACCACGAGCCCCATGCCCGCTACCTCGCGGAGGAGCTGGTGCCGTTTCTGGAAAAGGAATTTCCGCTTCTCGGGGAACCGCGGAGCCGTTGTCTCATGGGCGCGAGCTTCGGCGCCGTGGCGTCGCTTTCGACCGCGTGGCGCTACCCGGGATTTTTCGGAAGGCTTCTCCTTCAATCTGGCTCCTTCGCCTTCACCGACATCGGGACCCACCAGAAGGGGCCGGTGTTCGATCCGGTGGTCGACTTCATGAACGCGTTTCGAGGCCATCCCCGAGAAGTGAGCGAGAAGGTTTTCGTGAGCTGCGGCACCTACGAGGCTCTCATCTACGAGAACCGATCGCTCGTGCCGTTTCTCCAGAAAGCGGGGATGGAGGTTCGTTACGTCGAGGCGCGGGATGGGCACAACTGGGAGAACTGGCGGGACCGCATGCGCGAGGGGCTTTCGTGGCTCTTTCCTGGACCACTGTGGATGGTTTATGAGTAAACTCAAAACCAGTTGGTACTCGGAGCGTCTCGGCCAGGAGCTCCTCGTCGTGCGCTGGGGTGAAGTGGGAACGCCGGTCCTCCTCTTTCCCACGGCGGGAGGAGACGCCGAGGAGATCGAGCGCTTCCACATGATCGACGTCCTCGCTCCGCTCCTCGAGGCGGGCCGAATCAAGGTCTACTCCTGCGACAGCATCGCCGGCCGCGCGATGCTCCAGGGAGGACACTCGCCCGAGCACCAGATGTGGGTCCTGAACCAGTTCCAGCAGTTCGTCCATCGCGAGCTCGTTCCCGCCATCCGGAACGATTGCCAGTCGGAGACGATCGGCGTCATCACCGCCGGCGCCTCCATCGGAGCCTTCAACGCTCTCGCCGTCCTCTGCCGCTTCCCCGACGCCTTCACTCACGCCGTCTGTTTGAGCGGGACTTACGACCTCGCTCGATTTTTCGACGGCCCGGAGACGGAAGATCTCTATTTCTCCTCTCCGCTTCATTTTCTCAGCGGTCTCGGAGGAGAGTCTCTCTCGAGACTCCAGAGCCGCTTCGTGCTTCTCGCCTCGGGCGAGGGCAAGGCGGAGAACATCGGGGAGTCCTGGCGCATGGCAGGCCTTCTGGGCGAAAAGGGGGTCCCGAACCGCGTCGATTCCTGGGGACCCGAGTGGCCCCACGACTGGCCGACCTGGAGAAAGATGCTCCCGCAGTACCTCGACGAGCTCACCCGCTGACTTCTACTTGCGCGTTCTCCATTCATCTTCGACAATTAGAGAACAGCCATGTCTTCGTCGAGGAGTGTCGACCCTGCCCGCGAGCTCGCGGAGCTTCGCGAGTCGATCCACCGCTATCAGGTCTATCTTGGCGTCGCGCTCGCGGTTTTCGGCACCGCCACTCTCGTTGCCATCGGGCTCGTGAGCCTCTACGGCTTCCGGCTCGGGAAGAGCCTTTCGGAGACCGAGGCGACGCTCGCGGAACTGAAGGAGCAGACGAACTCACGGACCGAGGAGATCGAACGAGGACTAGCGCGGCAGCAGCAGGAGCTCACCGCCATCCGCAAGGCCGCGATCGACGATCTCGAATCGATCCAGGAGGCGAATCGCAAGCTGCAATCGGTGCGCGACCCCGCGAAAGAGCTGTCCGCGCTCCGAGAGGCCAACGAGGAACTTTGGCAGGAGCTCGCGAGCCAGAGAGCGGAACTTCTCGAGGCGTTCGGCGATCGCGGCGGGGAGCCGGACGCGGCCGCCCTCCCGCCGGTCTCGCGCTTCCGGCTGGGAGAGACGAGCTACGTCGATCCCGGAGAACGTCCGGACGCGATCAAGGGTTTCGTAAAGGGCAATGAGAAAGTCTTCCGCGCGAGCACCCTGCCTTCGAACCCCGCGCTTCTGGTCATCGAAGTCGATCCCGAGAAGGTGGCTCTCGGCGACGCTTACCGTCTTTCCGTACGACTCGTGAATCGAAGCAATCGTTCCATCGTAACGCGATCGATGCGGCTCGACTGGTCCCTCCAGGGGAGAAACACCGGAGGCGACGTCGCCGTCAGCGTCGCTCGGGTGGAGGCGCAGGAGACCGTGCTGCTCTACTCGGTCTCGGGCCAGTGGACCGAAGCCCACAAGGACGGCCCGGTGACCGTCACCGCCACCGTCACCGTGGATGATGGAGCCCGGGTCAAGAACGTCCTCAGCTGGTGAAATTCCCTCGACCACTCAACTCCGCTGCCCGTAATGCTGTTCGTGGAAGCGACGGTACTCGGCGCTTTCGTTCTTGATGCGATGCCACCAGTCCGGATTCTCTCGATACCAGTCGAGGGTTGCTCTCAGTCCCTCGTCGAAGGCAATGGCAGGCGACCACCCGAGCGCCCGGAGCTTCGTCGTGTCGAGGCTGTACCGCCGATCGTGGCCGGGGCGATCGGCCACGTGCGCGACGAGACTCTGGGGCTTTCCCAGGGTCTGAAGCACCTTCCGAGTGAGCTCCAGATTCGGAAGCTCGTGGCCCCCCCCGATGTTGTAGGTCTCTCCGAGGACCCCCTCGTGGAGGACGAGATCTATCGCCCGGCAGTGGTCTTCGACGTGAAGCCAGTCGCGCACCTGGAGCCCGTCCCCGTAGATCGGGAGCGGCTTGTCCTCGAGGGCGTTGGTGACGAAGAGCGGAATCACTTTCTCGGGATACTGGCGAGGTCCGTAGTTGTTCGACGCCCGGGTCACGACGACCGGAACTCGATAAGTGACGAAGTAGGAGTAGGCCAGGCGGTCGGCCCCCGCCTTGCTGGCGGAGTAGGGGTTGCGGGGAGCGATGGGATCGGTCTCGCGCGCCGAGCCCGTCTCGATCGCGCCGTAGACCTCGTCGGTCGAGATCTGGATGAAGCGCCGCGGACGGCTCGAGGAGCGAAACGCCTCGAGGAGCACGAAGGTCCCAAAGACGTCGGTGCGAATGAAATCGCCGGCGTCGTGAATCGAGCGGTCCACATGGGTCTCGGCGGCGAAGTTCACGACGTAGTCACACTCCGCCATCAAGGGCCCGACGCATTCGCGATCCGCGATGTCGCCGTGAACGAACCGGTAATTGGGCCCCTCCTCGATTTCACGAAGGTTTTCGAGGTTTCCGGCGTACGTGAGCTTGTCGAGGTTGATGACTTTCCAGTCGGGGTGATGGGCGGCGAGGTAGTGGATGAAGTTGCTTCCGATGAAACCAGCGCCCCCGGTGACGAGAATCGTGCTAGTCACGAGGTGACTATACCAAAGGCTCTTCAGATCAGTGCGGTGGGGCCCCACCCCCACGCTCTGGGCTGATGGCTCTCGCCCTCGCGCAGAGGGCACGGGGCCGGTCTCTCAGCGAAATCGAAACGCAGGAGAGACCGCCTCCCATCCCTGTTCGTCGGCGATCCTCTGCAACTCCTTCACCCGGTCCTCCAAACGTTCTTGCTCCGCGAGGAGCCGGTGTTTTTCCTCGTCACTGAGGCCTCCCGCGCTTTCACGCCGGCGAAGCTCCTGCGCCGCGCAGCGCAGATAGAGCTGAGCCAGCGAAAGGTCGGGCTCCTCGGTGAATCCGAATTTGCGGTGCCACGCCTGGCTCGCATCGTTCGCAAGGTGATAACGGCTTCGCAGGATGGTCTCTCCCCGCCGGTGGAGTTCCTCGAGGCACCAGGACAACAGGTCCGTGGCAAGACCTCGACGTTGCCCGATAGGTTTTACGAACAGCATGTCGAGCATCGGGTGCCCATCGTCGGTCCTTACCAGAAGCGCCGCGCCGGCCACGGCTTCCGTCGTATCCTGCGCCGCCCGATCCGACGCCAGACAGGAGGAACCGAAAAGAGGCTCCCCCCGACGCCCGGCGCAATACGCCCGGACGTTCTTACCAGCCGACTGAGCAATCGCATCCTCGTCCGAGTCGCAGTACTCGACGGTGTCGCGGAAGGCATCGATGTAAGCGGATATGAGCGATGTTTCGTCGGCTGCGGCAACGGCCCGGAGCTCCAGAGAACTCCGGAAGGGCCGAGGGTGGACGTCGACTCGGACGGTAGCGAAACGGCTGCGCGGAGATATGTGGGCGACACCGTCCCAATATTCGTGCTTCCAGCCAGGATGAGGGGGGAGCTGCTCGTACTGCTCCCAGCTCATAGCGATGTGCTGGCTGCGCATCACGTTCCTCCTGAGAAGCTAAAGTGCCTCGAAGACCTCCCTCAGCCGCCGCGCCACGAGGGTGAGCTCCGCGTCGTCGAGCTGACGAACCCGGACCGTGGTGCCATCGTAGGTGACCCGGGGGCTTCCGGCTAGAAGACGACGGCGCAGCTCCTCATGAGTAAGTGGGGTGAGGGAGAGAACGCTCTCGTCCCAGCTCAGGTCGACGTCGGCGTAGCCTTTGGTGTTGAGAGCGTACTCCGCCGTGAGACCACGGATCCCCTGGAGCTGGGAGGCGAGCCGCCGGGCCTTCTCGTTCCACCCCGCGATCTCCTTTTCGTGATCGAGCTTCAAGTAGCGCTCGAGCGCGACGACCAGGGCCACCATCTCTTCTTTACCCACCTTCATGCCGCGGCCGATCCCGGTGTGAGGCGCGGCGTTCAGGACCGCCGCTTCGATCAAGTCCTTTCGTCCCGCGAGAATCCCCGTCGACTGCGGACCGCGGAGACCCTTGCCGCCGCTCACGACGACGAGGTCGGCGCCCGCGCGGATGAAGCGCGTGAGGTTCGAAGCGGGCGGGAGGTCCGAGGCCATGTCGACGAGCACCGGCACGTTCGCCTTCTTTCCAATGGCGATGAGCTCTTCGGGCATGAGCACGTGCGCTTCGGGCGGAAGCGCGCGCTTCTTCGGAACGGGCGGCCCGAACTGCCGCTGCTCCTCGACCGCCGCGAGAACGGGGATCATCGCCGTGTTCGCGCTGATCTTCTCGAGGATCTCAGCCCGGTCCGCGGCTTCCACGATGGTCATTCCTGCCGCCCGATACGCGCGGTCGTAGCTGAACCGGTGCGCCTTCTGGATGAGGCACTCGCGCTTCGGCCAGTCGGGGTGGGGAAGGGCGTCGATCTTCGCAGGGTCCTTCCCGGTGAGGCAGGCGGCCGCCGCGAGGATCATCGACGAGAACCCGCCCGCTGTGACCAGCGCCGCTTCGGCGCCAAGAAGCTCGGCGACTTTGCGCCCCGCGGCCTCGCTCAGCTCCTCGACGTCGACGAAGAACCGATTCGCCTCGACCAGAGCGTCCATGACCTCCTCGGGCATTCGCGAGCCACTGAGCCGCGAGATGTGCTCGTGGGCCCCGATGTGCGGCCTCACGCCGAGAACCCGGGTGTAGACGTTGTCCTCGAGCTCCGCCGCAACCGACTCGGGGGTGCGCTCCGTGGCTTCGATCGCCGTCGCGGATACGGCGCCGGCGAGAGGCGCCGCGAGACTGGTCCGAAGAAATTCGCGTCTTCTCATGGGGAGGTTTTTATCACGTTCGGGGCTTGGCTAGAATCCGGGGATGGAACTCTACTCCGGCCGCGTCGAGCCTGCCTGGATCGACTACAACGGCCACATGAACGTCGCCTACTACCATCTCGCTTTCGATCGCGGCACAGACCACTTCCTGCGGCGCATCGGACTCGGAGAGGAATACGTCCAGAGGGAGAACGGCTCGACGTTCGCCCTCGAGGACCACATCGTCTACTTGAAGGAGCTTCGCGAGGGGGAGCCGTTTCGGGTGACGCTGCAGCTTCTGGACTACGATGAGAAGCGCGTCCACTACTTTCTTCGCATGTTCCACGGGGAGAAGGGATTTCTCGCGGCGACCTGCGAGCATCTGGCGATTTTCGTCGATATGAAGAAGCGCCGATCGGCGCAGATGCCGCCTCACATGAAAGTGGCGCTCGAGCGCCTCGGTGCCGAGCACCGGGATCTTCCGCGGCCCGAGGAAGCGGGCCGGCCCATGGGAATCGCGAGGAAGCGGTAGAATGACGCCAAAAGGGAGAGCTCAATGAATCTTTCTCGTTTCCCGCGGCGCCGGTACACCGAGGGCCGGACGCCGATCGAAAAACTCGAGCGGCTCACCGCCGAGCTGTGTGGCCCGACGCTCTATATCAAGCGCGACGATCTTCTGGGCCTTGCCGGGGGAGGGAACAAGACGCGGAAGCTCGAGTTCCTCGTCGCTGATGCCATCGCGAAGGGCGCCGATACGCTCGTGACCGGAGGCGCCGTCCAGTCCAATCACTGCCGACTCACTCTCGCCGCCGCGGCAAAGGAGGGACTGCACTGCTTTCTCGTCCTCGAGGAACGAGTTCCCGGGAGCTACCGCGACGACGCGAGCGGGAACAACTTCCTCTTCCGGCTGATGGGGGTCGAGGGAGTCAAGGTCGTCCCCGGGGGCTCCAGCATGATGGCGGAGCTCGAGACGGCGGGCGAGGATCTGCGGTCGAAAGGGCGCAAGCCCTACGTCATTCCCGTCGGGGGGTCGAATCCGATCGGCGCCACCGGCTACGCCGCCTGCGCCCTCGAGATCCTGTCGCAGACCGTCGATCTCGGGATCCGGATCGATCGGATCGTCTGCGGGAGCGGAAGCTCGGGAACCCACGCGGGGCTTCTGGCCGGGCTCTTCGGTTTGAATTCCGCGATTCCCGTGGTGGGAATCAACGTCAGCCGTCCGAAGGAACCGCAGGAAGAGCTCGTCCACTCGCTTTCGGTGCGGACGGCGGAGCATCTCGGGATCCGGGAGCGAGTGCCGAGGGACGCCGTGCTGTGCTTCGGAGACTATGTGGGGCCGGGGTACTCGAGGCCCACGCCGGAGATGGCGGAAGCGGTCCGGAAGCTGGCCCGCACCGAAGGGATCCTCCTCGACCCCGTGTACACCGGAAAGGCGATGGCGGGTCTCCTCGATCTCGTGCGGAAAGGCTTCTTCGCGAAGGACGAGAACGTGCTGTTCCTGCACACCGGTGGGTCTCCCGCCCTCTACGCGTATATGAAAGACGTCCTGGACTGAAGCGATGGCGAAAAAGAAGCGGGTCGCGAAGAAAGAGGCGAAGCGGCGGACGACGAAGAAGAAGGCTCCCGCGAGGCGCCCGAGGCCCCGAAAGATCGTTTCCGAGACGTCGCCTCTCGCGAAGCTCGACCCGATGCTCCGGCTCGGGGCATCGCGCGCGAGGGTCGAGGCGAGGTTTCAAGCACTCGCGTTGGAGGTCCCGGCCGTGCGACCGCAGGCGGTCTCCGGCCTCCCGCTCGGGATCCATTCCCTCGCCTCTCGAATGTCCCGCGTTGGCGCCGAGCGTCTCCGAAAGGACGATCTCGTCTCGGTGGTGATCGATTGCGGCGCCGGCGAGTCCGTGCGCGAGCGCGTGGATCAGTGGGGCGGCTGCTGCACGAGGGTCTCCCCGTCGACGGTGGTCGCGCGGATGCCGCGAACGGAGCTCGAAAGCCTCGCCCGGCTTTCCGCGGTGCGTTACGTCGAGGCGAGCACCAAGCTCAAGCTCCACTCCGATCTCGCTCACGTCTCTTCGGGCCTGGTGCGAGCGGGAGTGCGGACGGTTCCAGAGACCGGAGCCGGAGTCCTCGTCGGCATCGTCGACACCGGCATCGACGTGAGCCATCCCGCGTTCCATTCGGGAGGGAAGACCCGAATCGTCAACTATCTCGATCAGTTCACCGACCAGGAGTTCGATTCCGCGAAGATCGATGCCGGCGACGCGGCCGCCTCGACCGACACCATCGGCCACGGCACCCACGTTTCAGGGATCGCCGCCGGCAACGGCGGTGGCTCTCCGAGCTCATCCCTCCGAGGGGTGGCACCGGAGGCGGACCTCGCGGTGGTGAAGTCGACCTTGGAGACGGCGGACATCCTCACGGCGATCGCGCACATCTTCGACGTCGCGAAGGCGCGAAACCAACCCGCGGTCGTCAACTGCAGCTTCGGCGGCCACGTGGGAGGTCATGACGGAAGCACCATCATCGAGCGGACGATCGACGAGCTCTCCGGTCCCGGGAGAATCGTCGTGGTCTCCGCGGGGAATGAAGGCAGCGATCCCATCCACGCGCACGGCATCGTTCACGGAGAGGGAACGACAGCCGGCCGCTGGGAAGCGAAGTTCTCGCTGAGCCCGCGCACGTTCCAAGGGGAATCGGGCCCGGTCGAGCTTGGAATCCTCTTCCTCCAGGTATGGCATCAGCGCGAGGATCGATTGAAGATACGGCTCCGCTCCCCCAGCGGGAACTTCCTCGACCCGCCGTCGGACGGTTCGACCGAGCACGACTTCGGGTCGTTCTTCGTCGAGGCGGCGCGCCAGATCCACCCTTACAGTGGCGACACCCTGGTGACGTTCGAGGTCATCACTCTGCCGCAGTCGCAGTGGCTCTCGAACTGGACCCTGGTGGCAGAGGAGAGCTCCACGGGAAGCGCCGCCGTGGGGGCGGTGCACGCCTGGATCCGCGACGGGTCCGAAGGAAGTTTCACCACCGGAGCCACGTTCGAGTACCTCATCGGGATGCCGGCGTCGGCCTACTCTGCCGTCACCGTCGCCTCGTACGCCACCCGGAACCAGTGGAAATCCCGTGACCCGCAAAACCCGACGATCCACCTCGAAGACCTCGAGCTCGAGGCTCTATCGTCCTTCAGCAGCCGCGGGCCCACGAGGGACGGAGACACCAAACCCGAGGTAGCCGCCCCCGGAGAGTGGCTTCTCGCCCCGCTCTCGAAAGACGCGCTCGCATCCGACCTTCCGCCCTTCACCCGGGTAGCGGGAATCGAGTACGCGTCGCTTCGTGGAACGAGCATGTCGGCCCCCTACGTCACCGGCTCGCTCGCGCTCCTCCTTCAGAAAGACGGGAGCATCGACTGGAGCGAGGCCAAGCGCCGGCTCATCAAATCGGCGCGGCAGGACCGCCATTCCGGCGTTTGCTGGAACGCGCGTTGGGGCTATGGCAAACTGGACGTGGAGCGCCTCCTGACGATCGAGCCCGATGCCTAAGCTGCGAAACGCGTTGAAGGAACAAGGGACCCTCCGGGTCATCGTGGAGCTCGAAGTGCGCTCTCCCCAAGACAAGGACCTCGAGCGCCTGGGCGACCTCGGCCTCGACGTGGAGCGGGTCATCGGAAATAAAGTCGTGGGCTCGATTCCCGCGGCGAAGCTCGGGGGTCTCGAGGCCGACGACTCCGTGCGCATGGTCGAGCGCTCCGAGAAGCTCGGGTTGCTCTAGCTCAGAAGTAGCGTCCGCGTGGAGTGATGAACGAGATCAACACCGACCGCCACCAGAAGATCGAGTGGCCGGCCATGTCCTATAATTGGCAGGTGGCGAAGACCCTTCGAGAAATACTGGAGCAGTACGAGGTCGATGCTTTCTGGGACACACCGTTATCATCGATTGACCTTCACTTGCACCGGGATTTCGTGATTGAACGCCTCCTTCAATATGGCGGCATGGAAGGAATTCGCTGGTTGTTGGAAAACTGTGAGCATGCCGCGATCAAGAACGTCGTCCTCAACAGCCGCAATCTCTCCAAGACGACGGCCGGTTTTTGGAGCGCTTACTTCGACATTCCGCCGGAGAGAATTCGTTGTCTTTCCGAACAAACGCTGTCCCCTCTCAAGTAGTCGAGCTTCTTTCGCGAAGCGCCGGAATCCTGGAAGCGCTGCCGGAAGCATACCTCGCCGGAGGCACGGCGCTTTCGCTGTACTTTGCTCACCGCGTTTCGGTGGATCTCGACTTCTTCGTCCCGCAGAGCTTCCTCGCCCAAGACCTCAGACCGAGACTCGCGAAAGCAGGCGAGTTCAGCCCGATCACCGTTCGAAACGATTCGATCGTCTGCCGGGTGGACGCCGTCCAGTGGAGCCTTTTCAAGTACGAGTACCCGCTACTCGAGACGCCGAAACGATACCACCGTATTCGGATCGCCTCCGCCCGGGATATCGCCGCGATGAAAGTAGTGGCGATTGGAGACCGCGGTTCGAGAAAGGACTTTTACGATCTGTACACAATTCTGCATGCCGGTGGCCTCAACATTCAGAGAATCTTTGACGACGTCGTTTCCAAATTCCAACTGCCGCGGGACAATCTGTACCACTACATCCGGGCGCTGACCTATTTCGATGACGCGGTTAAAGAGCCGGACATCCAGGAGCTGCTGCGGATCGATGTCCGGTGGCCGGATGTTGAACTCTACTTTCGGAATCTCGCAAAGAAGCTTGTCGTTTGACGCCCATCGAGCGCCTTCAGCTCCCCGTGGAGGTATTTGGGGCTCGCGCTCATTGACACCGTGGTTGATGGGAGGAGATTGCGCTCCCAGCTCGATCAATATGCCGATCGGGAATTCGATTCGGCGAAGATCGACGCCGGGGAGGCGTCGGCATCGATCGACACCGTCGGCCACGGGACGCACGTGGCGGGGATCGCGGCCGGAAACGGCGGAGGCTCTACGGGGTCCTCTCTCCGCGGCGTGGCCCCGGAGGCGGACCTCGCGGACGGGAATCGAGTACGCGTCGCTTCGTGGAACGAGCATGTCGGCCCCCTACGTCACCGGCTCGCTCGCTCTCCTCCTTCAGAAAGACGGGAGCATCGACTGGAGCGAGGCCAAGCGCCGGCTCATCAAATCGACGCGGCAGGACCGCCATTCCGGCGTTTGCTGGAACCCGCGTTGGGGCTATGGCAAACTGGACGTGGAGCGCCTCCTGACGATCGAGCCCGATGCCTAAGCTGCGAAACGCGTTGAAGCAACAAGGGACCCTCCGGGTCATCGTGGAGCTCGAAGTGCGCTCTCCCCAAGACAAGGACCTCGAGCACCTGGGCGACCTCGGCCTCGAGGTGGAGCGGGTCATCGGAAATAAAGTCGTGGGGTCGATTCCCGCGGCGAAGCTCGGGGGTCTCGAGGCCGACGACTCCGTGCGCATGGTCGAGCGCTCCGAGAAGCTCGGTTTGCACTAGCCCTTGCGTTCATTCCCATTCGTCGCCATCCTTCTCTCGGCCGCCTCGTCGGTTGTCGGTCTATCGACCGCGATCGCGAGATCGGACGAGCCGATTGAGCTCGTTTCGAAGGCGGCAGAAGGAAGCAAGGGGCGACCCGTGAGGCTCGACGTTCCGGAGGGGTACTCTCTCTCTGTGGCGGCCGAGGGCCTTCCCCGGGTGCGGTTCTTCGCCCCTTCGCCCGATGGGCGGCTGTTCGTGACCGGCCTTCACTCTCTCAGCGACAACCGCCGAGGACGCGTCTACGTCCTGGACGAAGCCGACCCGGCGTCGGGCCGCTTCGGTAAAGTGACGATCTGGCTCGACCGATTGCGGAATCCCAATAGCGTCGCCTTCTACAGTGGCGACGATGGGAGTCATTGGTTGTATCTCGCCACAACCGACGAGCTGCGGCGCTATCGCTATGTCGCGGGCGAGCTCGGGCCGAGCTCCGAGCCCGAGGTCTTGGCGAAGTTCCCGGGCTACGGCCTCAGCTACAAGTACGGCGGATGGCATCTGACCCGCTCGCTCGCCGTCGGTGAGAGCGACGGAGCCGCGGCCCTCTTTGTCTCGGTTGGGAGCAGTTGCAATCTCTGCGAGGAACGAGACGATGAGCCCGAGCGCGCCTCGGTTCTCTCGATGCCCTTGCCCATCGGCGAGCTCAAGCCCTTTGCCCGCGGCCTGCGTAATGCCGTCGGGCTCCGTTGGTTCGAGGGCCGCCTCTACGCGACCAATATGGGGGCCGACCATCTCGGTCCCGATCGGCCGCAGGACCATCTTACCGTCGTGGATCGAAACGGTTTCTACGGGTGGCCGTACTGCTACGAGCAGGAAGGACAGATCTTCCCTGAAGACCCTCGCCGGCAGAGCTTCGATCGCGTCGTCGGAGCTGAAGCGCCGTCCCGATGGCGGCGGCAGCCGGCGGACTGCTCCGAGATGAAACTCGCCGCAGCGTCCCTTCCGGCCCACAGCGCTCCCCTCGGATTGACCCGCGTCCCATCGGATTTCGCCGACGAACGGCTTCGAGACTATTTCCTCGTCGCCCTCCACGGCCCGACCGTCATTGACGACGTTTCGAAAGCCCGGAAAGTGGGGTACCGGATCGTTCGGGTGCGTCCCGGCGGCGTGCCCGAGACCGTGGTGGGAGGGTTTCTGAGCGAGGACACCATTCAGGGGCGTCCCTGCGACGTCCTCGTCGCCGGAGGGCGAGACATCTTGTTCACCGACGACCACGGAGGCGTCGTCTACCGCTTGACCTACGTTAGACCTCTCGTATCTTCTTATACGCTTCCGTCGCCGACTGCGGGTGGGCGTAGTCGATCTGCCACTCGCGCTCTTCCATCGGCATTTTGCCGAGGGCCCGGGCCATCTGGCGCAAGTGCGCGCCCTCGCAGCCGCAGCAGCCGCCGATGTAGCTCACGCCTAGATCCCGCGCGCGCGTCGCGAAGTCGCCCACTTCGTAGCGGGTGAGCTGATAGGGATCGAGCCTGTCGGGAAAACCTTTCTGACCGGGGAAGAACGGCACCTCGTCGGTGCAGCGGTAGCCGACGGGCTGGGCGGCGACGTGGCACTTGACGGCTTTCCGCATCTCCTCGACCACGGGGAGCATGTGCGCGGGATCCATGAAGCAGTTGGTGCCGACGACGTCGGCGCCCGCCCCTTCGAGAGCGCGAGCGGCCTCGGCCGGGGTCTTCCCGTCCCGGGTACGGGGTCCTTCGAACGCGAGGGTCACCATCACCGGCAAGCCCGTCTTCTTCATCCTCTCGAGCGCGATCGAAGCCTCACCCAGGTGAAGGAACGTCTCGCCGATGAAGAAGTCGACGCCCTCTTCCATCTGGAACCGGATCTGGTCGTCGAAGAGGCGGCGGCATTCGTCGGCGGCGGAGGGGCTGCCTTCTTCATATTTCCAGGTGAGCGAGAGGTTCCCGGCCACGGGGATTTCGCTTCCCGCGACCTCGCGGGCGAGGCGCACCGCCGCCCGGTTGATCTCCCCCAATCGGTTCGCGTAGCCGATCTGCGCGAGCTTGTTCTCGCTGGCGTAGAACGTCAGGACCTGGAGCACCTCGGCGCCCGCGTGCACGAACTCCTGGTGCAGAGCCCTAAGAGCGTTGGGATGTTCGATCGTGACTTCCGGAGTGAAGGGGCCGGCCTGTACGTAGCCGCGGCTTTCGAGCGCGAGGAGATACCCTCCGTCGCCGAGCACGACGCCGCTCTTCAGCTTTTCGAGGATGGATTGTGGCATGGCGGGTCAACTCCCTTTCAGAGGCGCGGATCATAACACATGGCCAAATCGCCATCGAAGCGCCCAACGCCGGCAGGGAAGGCTGTGCCAACTATGTCTTTGACAGCATATGTATTGCATGTCATAATGTAGAGGGTGACTTGGATTGTTGAGATTGGCGTCGAGTTTGAGCCGGAGTTCGACGCTCTGCGCGAAGACGCGCGGACAGAGATTCTGGCGTTGGCGCGGCTCCTTCAGCAATTCGGACCGCAACTGGGGAGGCCTCGCGTTGACACACTGAACGATTCACCACGCGAATATGAAGGAACTGCGGTTCAGCGCGGCTGACCGCGAGTGGAGAGTCGCTTTTGCCTTCGACACGAAGCGGAAGGCGGTCCTGCTGGTTGCGGGGGATAACTCAGGCGTCAGCGAAAAGCGGTTCTACCGCGAGCTGATCCGCAAGGCGGATGAGCGTTTCGATGCCCACCTGGCCCGGCTGCAGGAGGAAAGGAAGTAACCATGGCTACGAACGTTGACGACATCATCAGGAAGCTGGGCCCCGCACAACGCAAGAAGGTCGAGGCCCGCGCCACCGAGCTCGTCGCCGAGGAGATGACCTTGCGCGAGCTGCGGCACGCCCGCAAGCTCACGCAGGTCAGGATGGCCAAGAAGCTCGGGATCACCCAGGACAGTGTTTCACGCCTCGAAAAGCGGAGCGATCTCTTGCTGTCCACACTCCGAAAGACCGTCGAGGCCATGGGTGGAAATTTGTCTCTTGTGGCCGAATTTCCCGACCGAGAGCCGGTGGTCCTGTCCGGCATTGCCGAAGATGGTCCGAAGCCAAAGCCGACGAGCCGGAGACGCGTCGCCTAAGACGGGCTGCCGAGTACCGGGCCGTCACATATCAAAATCCGATCGACCTCATCGAGTAAGGCCCGATCCGTTGCGCCGTAGAGGCCAGTGCTGCGGGCGCTCTCGTGGTTCCCCATTCGTTGGGAGCTTGCCGCCGTCTGTAAGCATTCGGTGATGCCGGCGGCGTGGAAGGTGTAACAGCCATCTTGGTCTCAATGAGGCGTCGGCTCTCGACGCCGTAACGCTGGACGTCCAATCGGTTCGCGTAGAACCGTTACTACCAGGCGGGTCTGGTCGGCTCACCCGACGTCTGGCTCTGGGACCTGGTGATGGCCGCAACCACCAAGACGTTCTCGTTCGCGACGGACGCGCTCGCGGCTGAGCGCGAGGGAGCGCGGATGTCGGTCTGGCTCCAGGGAGCGAGCGACTTCGACGCCGACCCGGACCACCATGTGAGGCTCTACTTGAATCGGGTCGTCGTGGGAGAAGCCTCGTGGGAATGGCAAGACCGCCTACCAGATCGACCTCGATCTGATCCCTGGGGCGCTGATGGAAGGATTGAATCAGCTCGAGGTCGAAAACGTCGGGGACACGGAGGCCGCGTACTCCATGGTGTTCCTGAACAAGTTCTCGGTTTCCTACCCGCGCCTTTCCGCGGCGCGCTCAGGCCGGCTCGATGGTCTGTGGACCGAGTCGGGGACGTCTCTGGTGACGGGTCTCGGAGGGTCGAGCTATCTCCTCGAGGTCACCGGGGCCGAGCCCGTGTGGCTCTCGGGGTTCACCACGAGCACCTCCGGAGTCGCGTTCCGCGCGGAGGCCGGCCGGAGATACCTCGCGGTCCAGGCCGCCGCGGTATTACTTCCCGAGCTGCGGGCAGTGAGACCGACCGCGTGGAAGAAACCGCTGAGCCCTGTCGACTACGTCGTGGTCGGACCTTCGGACCTCCTGGCCGCCGCTGAGCCCCTTTTAGCACTTCGAAGAAGCCAGAGTCTCCGGGTGCGAGCGGTTCCCGTCGAGGACATCTACGCCGAGTTCGGATATGGAGAGCCCGGGACGCACGCGATCAAAGCGTTCGTCGAGCACGCGTATCACCATTGGCTCGGCGTCGACGAGCTTCGCCGGATGGTCTCGAAGATTATTGAGTACGAGGCGGCCGAGCAGCCGACCGAGCCCGGCATCGTCCTGGTCGCGGACAACCCCGACAAGGGCGGAGATTTCGAGAGGGAGGCGGACGAGATTGGAGCTCTCTTCTCCCCGAGCAATCCCAGAAGGATCTACCTGAGGCAGACGGGAGCGTCAGGGGCGAGGGCCGGGATCCTGGAGAGCTTCGACCAGGGCGCGGATCTCGTGAGCTATCACGGTCACGGCGGAATCCATCTGTGGGCGGACGAGAACATCCTCAACTCTTCGAATGTCTCGAGCCTGTCTCCTCAACCGCGCCAGCCGCTCGTGCTCACGATGAACTGCCTCAACGGCTACTTTCACTTCCCCTACTTCGACTCGCTCGCGGAGGCTCTGCTGAAGGCGGAGGGTCGCGGCGCGGTGGCCGCGGTAGCTCCCAGCGGTCTGAGCTTGAGCGCCTCGGCGCAGTTTACCAGAAGGCTCTCCTTCGAGAGCTCCTCGACGGCAGCAACGTCCGTCTCGGCGACGCCGTCCTCGCCGCTCAAAGGCAGTACGGCGAAAGCGGAGTTTTCCCCAAGCTGCTCTCCATCTATCACCTGTTCGGCGATCCGGCTCTCCAGCTGAAGCCGCTCCGCTAATCGGGTCTGCGCCGGAGGGTAGGAAGCTACTCGAAGAGCTCGTCGACCGGGAAGGTCCACCCCGGAACGGCCGGCTCAGCTTCGGCCGACTGACCCCGACGGTAGATCGCCGGCGTTTCAGGCGCGGTCTTTCGATACACGCGGACGACATCAACGCCCAGGAGGTCCACGTCCCAGACTACAAGCGTTCCGGCCAGAAAGTAGTCGTCGCGCTTGGCGGCCATGGCAGCCTGCGCCGCGTGGCCGTAATCACCCTCACTTCGGACCTCGACGGCGAAGACCGGCGCTCCTTCAAGGAACTTCATGCCGGCGCGAGGACCACGGTAGAAGGAGACATCCGGGCTTACGGAATCTCGGTTCGGCAGACGCACCCGAAATCCCACGTTGTCCGGGTACGCGCGCCCTGCCGCCCGCTTCTGGTAAAGACGCAAGCTAGCGTAAATGGCGCCTGCTGCCTGTGAGGGCATGTCTCCTGTAGGACTCATCCGGACCAGCTCTCCATCGACGATTTCCGCCTTTCCGGGCACAGCGTATAGATCCGAGAGGCTCGCGTGACGCCTGGTGCTCATGATGACCTTCTTCGAATTCTACCACTTCTTTACGAGTCGTACCCCTGAGAGTGCGCCCACGCCGATGGGTCCTCGTACGCTACATCAGCGAACCTGGACGTGTTAGCTTTTGGATGGATTCAACGACCCCGAGGGGGCTACGGGATCGGAAACAAGAACGCCGTTTTCGCGAGAGGAGATTCATGCGACGAGTATCGAAAAGAGGATTGGGCGGACTTCTGCCGGCCGCCGCGCTCCTGTTGAGCGCGGCAACGGGGATGGCGCAGCAGGGCGTGTCCGATGGCCAGTGGCGCCACTATCATGGAGATACCGGCGCGACCCGCTACTCCAGTCTCGATCAGATCACGGCGGAGAACGTTTCTAACCTTCAGGTCGCGTGGCGCTGGGGGAGCGCCAACTTCGGTCCGACTCCGGAGTTCAAGAACGAGACAACCCCCCTGATGGTGGACGGCGTTCTCTACTTCACCGCGGGGTTTCGGCGAGACGTGGTCGCAATCGATGCGGGCACGGCCGAAACCCTGTGGACGTACCGGCTCGACGAAGGCGAGCGGGGTTCTGCGGCGCCCCGGAGAAACTCCGGACGCGGTGTTGCCTACTGGACCGATGGCCGACACGATGAGCGCATCTTCGTGGTTACCCCGGGCTTTCAACTCGTCGCACTCGACGCCAAGACCGGCAGGCCAATTCCTGATTTCGGTAACGATGGCCTCGTCGACTTGAAGCGCGGATTCGATCAGACGGTCGAGCTCGACAAAAACAACCTCGGGTCGAGCTCGCCGGGGATCGTTTTCGAGAATCTGATCCTCGTGGGTCCCGCGTTGTCGGGCGCCGCCCGTCTCCGGTCGAAGACCGGAGTGCCGGGGCACGTTACTGCCTGGGACACGCGGACCGGCGAGCGTCGCTGGATCTTCCACACCGTGCCTAAGCCCGGAGAGTATGGGTACGAGACGTGGGAAAACGATTCCGCGAAATATTCGGGACACGCCGGTGTGTGGGCGCCGATGGCTCTCGACGCGGCTCTCGGCTACGTCTATCTGCCGGTCGAGGTCGCGACCAGCGACTACTACGGAGGCCATCGGCTCGGGGACAACCTGTTCTCCTCGAGCCTCGTCTGCCTGAACGCGCGCACCGGTGAGCGCGTGTGGCACTACCAGATCGTACACCACGACATCTACGAGTACGACAACTCGAGCGCCCCGATTCTCATGGACGTCACCGTCGGCGGGAGATCGGTGAAGGCCGTCGTCCAGCTCACCAAGCAGTCCTTCGCGTTCGCGTTCGATCGAGTCACGGGCGCACCGCTCTGGCCTATCGAGGAGCGTCCGGTGCGCGCATCGGACGTCCCCGGCGAGAGGGCCTCGCCGACACAGCCCTTTCCAACGAAGCCGCCCGCACTCGATCGTCAGGGCGCCGCTGAAGTCGATCTCATCGACCTGACGCCCGCGATTCGAGATGAGGCACGGGAGATCGCCCGCCGGTACCGCCTCGGTCCGCTATACTCTCCGCCCTCGCTCGCCGATGCCGCCGACGGGACGCACGGAACGATCCAACTGCCCGGTACCGGAGGCGGTGCGCTGTGGGAAGGTGGTGCGGTCGACGTCGAGACCGGGTTCCTCTACGTGGGCACGTCGACCGGTCCAACCCTACTGGCGCTTCACGGCGAGCCGGGATTTTCGGACATCGCGTACGTCTCCGCCGGTCTCGTAGTCGATGGTCCCCAGGGATTGCCGCTGTTCAAGCCGCCGTTTGGCCGAATCACCGCCGTCGACATGAACACCGGGCGGCACCTCTGGATGAAGCCCAATGGAGAAACGCCTCTAGCGATCCGCGAGCACCCCGCGCTGAAAGGAGTGGAGCTCGAGCCGACCGGCAGCCCATCCCGTGCGGTGCTTCTCGTCACCAAAACACTTCTGTTTGCGGGTGAAGGCTGGCAAGGGGAGCCCTTCTTCCGGGCGTATGACAAGAAGACCGGCGTCGTCCTCGCCGAGCTCGAGATACCGGCACAGGCCACGAGCCTTCCCATGACCTACATGCACCAAGGCAAGCAATACATCGTCTTCGCCGCCGGCGATGCCAAAACCGACCATGCGGCCGAGCTCATCGCTCTTACGCTCGCTGAACGCGACGAGACAAAAGCGACGGCGACCCCGCGGTGATAGCCGGGCGCGGGGGAGTGCTCCGAGAAGCTCAGCTTGTATCGAGCTACTCCGCCCTCAACGCCACCGCTGGATCCACCGAGAGCGCTCTTCGAGCGGGAATGTAGGCGGCGAGGAGCGATACCGCGCCCAGGACCACGGTCAGCGAGACGAAGGTCGCCGCCTCGAGACGCACCACTCCGAAGAGCTGCGAGGCCATGAGCCTTCCGGCGGCATAGGCGAGGACGAGCCCGATGGCGACGCCGGCGACGGTGATCGTAAGCGCCTGACCGAGCGCCAGCCGTAAAACGTCGCCGCGCTCGGCGCCGAGAGCCACGCGAACGCCGATCTCGTGGGTGCGACGGCTGACGGAGTACATCATGACCCCGTAGATTCCGACGGCGGACAGCACGAGCGCGATGAATCCCAGGACCCCCATGACCAGCGCGGCGTACTTCAACCCGAGGATTCGCTCCGAGATCAACTGACGCATCGTGCGGGCGTGGAAGATCGGCTGGTCGGGATCCGCGCGGTGGACCTGGCTCCGGACGGCGGCGGTCACCGCCTCAGGCTCCCCCAGGGTGCGGATCGCGAGAAACATTCCAAGGCGCGGGCGCTGCTCGAACGGCAAGTAGTACGTCGGCTGCGGCCCCTGCAGGAACCAATCGTGGAGGACGTCGCCGGAAACTCCGACGACCGTGAGCCAAGGGTCGTCGTCCGACGTGCGGAAACGTCGTCCGATAGCCTCGGTTCCCGGCCAGTGGCGCTCGGCGAACTTCTGACTCACGATAGCGACCGGCGCGGTGTCCTCTCGATCCTCGCTCCCGAACGCCCGGCCGGAGACGAGGGCGATCCGCATCGTCTCGAAATACCCGGGAGTGATCGCGACGAAATGGGCGGTGGGGCGCTCGGAGACGTTCGGGATGGTGTTCCCCTCGATGTCGACCTCGCGTGAGTAACTGTTCCCGCTCGAAGGGAGGGTGAGGGCGAGGTCGGCCGCGACCACGCCCGTAGTCGCGCGCACTCCTTCGAGCACCGCCCGTAAGAACTGCCGCCTCTTCTCCGGCTCCTCGTACTTTCGCTCGGGAAGCGCGATCTCGAACGTCATGAGGCCGTCCGGATCGTAGCCCTGGTCGCCGTTCGCGAGGCGAAGGGTCCCCCGGATCGAAAGCCCGGAGGCGACGAGGAGCATGAGAGCGAGGGCGACTTCTCCCACCACCAGGAGCCTCCGGCCTCTTAGCCGCGAGGGGCTATCGGATCCGCCGCGTCCGCCCTCGCGGAGCGCCGCCGTCAGGTCGAGCCGGGAAGCCCTCAGGGCGGGAGCGAGTCCGAAGACGAGGGTGGTGAGAACGGTGACCACCGCGGTGAAACCGAGGACCCGGAGGTCCAGATCGATCTCTCGCCAGCCAACCACGAACCTCTGGACCTCGGGAGGTAACCCGTTCCGGAGAAGATCGATCCCCATCCAGGCGAGGGGAATCGCAAGCGTGGCTCCTCCGAGCGAAAGGAGCAGGTTCTCGGTCAGGAGCTGTCGGACGATTCGCGATCGTTTGGCGCCGAGCGCCTGCTGAAGCGAGAGCTCCCGCTCCCGAGCGGCGCCCCGGGCGAGGAGGAGATTCGCCACGTTCACGCAGGCGATCAGCAGAACAAACACCGTTGTCGCCTGCCAGAGGGTAAGAAACGCGGGAACTCCGAGGTCGACGACCGCGCGGCCGAGCTCGACCGCCCGCAGGCCGCGCCCTTCGTTGGTCACCGGGTGCTCTTTCTGGAGGCGAGTCGTGATGAGATCGAGCTCCGCCTGGGCGTCCAGGGGGCTCACCCCGGGACGGAGCTTTCCGATGACGCCGAGATAATGGATATCGCGGCGGGCCGCCGTCTTCGCGTCGAACCAGAGCGGCGCCCAAAGCTCGGAGCCGTCGGGATAATCGAAGCCCTCGCGCGCGACCCCCACGACCTCGTACTGCTCGCCGTCGAGCCGGATCGCCTTTCCGACGATTCCCCGATCGCCTCCGAATCGCCGCTGGAAGAGCTGGTAGCTCAAAACGACGGTGCGGACCCCGAACTCCTCCGCGTCCGCGGAAAGCGTTCGGCCGAGGTGAGGCTGGACTCCGAGGGTATCGAGATAGTCGGGAGAAACGAACGTGCCCTGCAGCCGTTCCGGATCGCCGGTTCCCGCGAGGTTTACGTCCCACCACTCGAAGGCGACGAGCCTCTCGAAGACCGTAGACTGCTGCTTCCAGTCGAGCCAATCGAGCCAATCGAGGAAGTCCGCCGGGGAGGCCTGGCCGCGGTCGTCGCCTTGCGCGGGAACGGTTCCCCACAGCACGACCAGGCGGTCGATGTCCGGGATGGGAAAGGGGCGTAGTACGAGGGCGTCGACCATGGAAAAAACGGCGGTGTTGGCCCCGATTCCGAGGCCGAGCGTCAGCACCACGATGGCCGTCGATGCCGGCGAATTGATTAACGACCGGAATCCAAACTTCAAGTCACGCAGAAACGCGCTCATGCGATCTCCCTCTTTTTTGACTTTGCGCTGTCTTCCGGAAAACGAGAGCCGAAACGCAACGCGGAGCCCGTGGACGCAGAACCAGAACGGCCTCTCCCCGAGCTCCTCCGTGAGGTCTCCGAGGATCGCCTCTCCCCGCGTTCCACCGGGGAGGATTCTCGCGAGACAGGCTTCGAGAAGCTCTCTCAAGAAATCTTCCCCAGGACGGACTCGAGTCCCCGCCAGAGCTCGACCATCGCGTCTTTCGAGCTCTTGAGGGCTTTCACCCCGCTCGGTGTTACCCGATAGAACCGCTTGGGCCTCCCGCCTCGCTCCGGGGTCGGGCTTCCCATGCGCGAGGCGAGGTAGCCTTTCGACTCGAGCCGCTCGAGCACGGTGTAGAGCGCTCCACGGGAGACCCGCTTTCCGCTTCGACGCTCGAGCTCCCGCCGGATGGTGACCGCGTAGGCCCCTTCCGTGAGGTGAAGGACTCCCAGAAGAACCATCTGCTCCAAACCGCCGACCATCATGCGCTCCCCTCTCTGACGTGAGATTCTAACCAGAAGTTCACATTGTAGGCAAAAAAATGTGAGGATAGGATAGCCACCCAAGGACATGCCGAAGCCATGAAGAAACTGGCCCTGGTGGCTCTCGTTGTCGTCGGTCTCGTTTCAGGGGTCGTGCTCGACCTGCTCCACGCGTCAGGCTATTTCAAGACGATCTCGCCGCACTTCGCGGGCGAGTGCCGGCCGATTGGAGGCATGCCGGGTCCGGAAGACATCACCGTGAATCCGGACACCGGAGTCGCCTACGTCTCGTCGACCGATAGGCGGAAACGCGGAGCGGGCAGACCGACTCGCGGGGCGATCTACGCCCTCGACTTGGAGAACCCGGAGACGCGCCCGATCGAGCTCACCGGCGATTTCCAGCCGGAGCTCCAGCCGCATGGCTTGAGCCTCTTTCGAGACCCGGATGGAGGAGCGTCGCTCTTCGTCGTCAATCATCCAGGCGCCGATCACACCGTCGAGATCTTCGACGTTCGAGAGCGAAAGCTCGCCCATCGGGAGACGATCCGGGGCGAGTTCCTCCGGAGTCCGAACGACGTCCTCGCCGTGGGGCCGAGGCAGTTTTACGTGACCAACGATCATCGGCACCCCATCGGATGGAAACGAAGGGCTTCGGACTTCCTTCGTCTGGCCGACTCCGACGTCGTTTTCTTCGACGGGACGGAGTTTCGTGTCGTCGCCGAGGACATCGCCTATCCCAACGGCATCACGATGAGTCCTGACGGCCGCACGGTCTTCGTGGCCTCGACTACGGAAGGCGCCATTCTGAGCTACGAACGGAGCCAGGCGACGGGAGCGCTTTCGTTTCGCGAGCGCTTCGACGTAGGAACCGGGGTCGACAACCTCGAATTGGGAAGAGGCGGCACCGTGTGGGCGGGCGCCCATCCCCAAATGCTCGCCTTCTTGAGCAACGCCCGCGATCCCGCGAACCTCTCGCCGTCCCAGGTCCTTTCTCTCGATCCGTCCACCGGCGTTTTCCAGGAGCAGTTTCTGAGCCTGGGCGACGACCTCTCGACGTCTAGCGTTGCCGCCGTTCATGGCCATTGGATGCTGATAGGCTCCGTTTTCGAGGAGCATCTGCTCCTCTGCGAGAGAGACCAGGCTTTCTCGCAGAAGCTTCCTTCCCCTTGACAACTGCGTCTTCGCGGGTGTAAATCTCTGCCCGAGGGCAAGGTAGGGGGATCGATGTCAAGCGATCGCGCCGTGCCGTTACCTGCTGACGTCGCGCACCTCAGACCTCAGAACGCGATGGGGTTCGCGTATATTGTCAATGCTCTCCTTCTGACGTCGGCGGCCGTCGTCCTCGCGACGCGACCCGAGCTCGTCAGCTGGGCCGCCTCGCAGGTGCTCCTCGCGCTCGCGCTCGTGCAGTGGTTCGTTCTTCTGCACGAATGCGGCCACGGCATCCTATTTCGTACTTCCCGATGGAACGATCTCGCGGGGGAGGTCGCGGGTCTCTTCAGCTTCATTCCGTTCCGCTGCTGGACGGCGATCCACAATCAGCATCATCGGTGGACCGGCTGGCAGGATCTCGATCCCACGACCGCGACGCTCGTTCCGCGCGTGATCTCGATGCCACAGCGGATCTTGATGAGCGTGTGCTGGCGTTTCTGGATCCCCATCTTCGTCCTCGTCTATCGCATCAACAACTTCTGGAACTGGCCTCGACTGCGAAGACTGTTTCCGGACCGCGCGCTCAAAAAGCGATTGGTCCTCGACATCCTCGGCGTAACCGCCGTCTATGGGGGCATCGTCTATGGCTTCGGATTTCTTCCGCTGGTGCGGAGCTTCGGCGTCGGCATCTTGCTCAGCATGGTCTTCATCGAATCGCTGATCCTGAGCCAGCACACGCACGTTCCCATGACGTTGAGCGAAGGGGCGGCGGTCCGGCCCTATCCCGCACGGGAGCAGGACGCGTTCACCCGCTCGCTCACCTTGCCTCGCTGGTTCTCCCGATGGATTCTCGTCAACGTGGACGCCCACGAGCTTCACCACGTCTATCCGCAAGTGCCAGGCTATCTCCTTCCGAAAATTGACTACGAGCCCAAGAACCTGGCGCCCTGGTGGCGCTTCGTGCTCGCAGCCCATCGGCTGCCCGCGCCGGTGTTCTTGTTTCAGAACCGAAACCAGTCGGGCGCGACCGTCTAGAGACCACTCGTTGTGCCTCTCGACTCTCTCTCGTGCGCTCTCTTCCTCACCGGGTCATTCGTCGTCGCGGGCATCGCGCAAACGATCTGGCTGAGCTCGCGATGCTCGCACCGGCTCGCCGTCCCCATCGACTTCGGCCGGACGCTTCGGGGAAACCGTATCTTCGGCGACAACAAGACTCCCCGGGGGTTCGTGGTCATGGTGCCCGCGACCGCTCTCGCCTTCGCACTACTTCATCATCTCCTCGGCGCCGTCGACCCTTCTTGGGTGCAAAGGATCTGGCCACTGACCGATGGGGAGTATCTGGCTCTGGGAGCGCTCGCCGGGCTCGGCTTCATGCTCGGAGAACTGCCCAACTCGTTCGTGAAGCGTCAGCTCGGCATTTTGCCGGGTCACGCGGCCCGCGGCGGGTTCGCCCGAACGCTCTCGTTCGTCTTTGACCGCCTGGACTCCGTTCTCGGAGCGCTCCTGGCCACGAGCCTCATGGTTCCCACGCCATGGCGAATGTGGACGTTCGTTCTTCTGATTGGGCCAGGCGTGCACTGGCTCTTCAGCGTGGCGCTTTTCTGTTTGCGGGTGAAGCCGCGGTGGGCCTGAGCTTGGCAAACGAGCCCGTCCTCGTCCCTCTCGCGGACGCGCAAGATCGAGAGCTCGTTGGTGGAAAGGCGGCGAGTCTCGGACGGATGCTGCGATGCGGCATTCCCGTCCCCCCGGGCTTCGTCGTAACCCGCCGCGGGCTCGAGGCCTTCCTGAAAGAGAGCTCTCTCGCCCCGGCGATTGCGCGTCTCGAAAGCCGCCTTGCCGGCAGCGGTCGCGCCGAGATTCCTGAAGTCTCGAGCTCGGTTCGCGGCCTCGTGCTGGACGCGCCCCTTCCGGCCGGAGTGCGCGAAGGCATTTTCCTCTACTGGGCCAAAATGCTCGACCGTCGCAGCGTCATCGTCCGAAGCTCGGGAATCGGTGAGGACAGCCAGGACGCCTCCTTCGCGGGATTGCTCGATTCCTTCCCGGACATCGAAAGCGAAGAGGAGCTCGAGCGAGGGCTGAAGGCCTGTTGGGCCTCCCAATGGTCGGACCGGTCGCTCGCCTACCAGCTTGCCCGAGGGCGGCGACTTCGTGGAATGGGGGTCGTCATCCAGCTTCAAG
This sequence comes from uncultured Acidobacteriota bacterium, assembly GCA_964553925.1. GTDB lineage: Bacteria > Acidobacteriota > Vicinamibacteria > Marinacidobacterales > SMYC01 > DAISKN01. Next base: position 4,263 of record CAZKNR010000099.1, on the reverse strand, counting down.
TCCGCGCTTCGATCTCGGGCGTTTTGTTTACCCGGCCCCCGACGTCATCGGAGCCCCCTGGAACGCTCGTCGGGGAGTTCGTTTACGGACCCGGCGACGCACTCGTGTCCGGCCGCCTCGACCCGGGGCGTTTCGCCGTGAGCCGAAGAGATCTGCGCCCTCTCCGCTTCACCGGGGCTCCCGAAACGCCGGAGGGGGCTTCTGCCCGTCTCGACGAGGCTTGGCTCCCGCGGCTTTCGAAGCTCGGTCTAAAAGTCGAGAAGCTTTTCGGCGCGCCCCAGGACATCGAATGGACGCTCGACGCCGGAGGACGTCTACAATTCGTCCAGTCGCGAGCGATTACGACGACGACCGCCGCCGGCCGCAGCCAGGTCGTCTGGTCCAACGCGAACGTCAACGAGAACTTTCCCGGTCCGGTCACCCCTTTCCTCTATTCGATCGCGGCCACTGGATACGAGCACTATTTCAGAAACCTCGGGCTTGCCTTCGGCGTCTCACGCCGGCGAATCGGTGCAGCGGATGCCGCCTTCCGCCATATCATCGGCGTCCACGCCGCGCGCATCTATTACAACCTCACCAACATCCACCGTGTCTTGCGGTCGGTGCCGTTCGGCGCCTGGCTCACCCGATCCTTCGACGATTTCGTGGGAATCCCTTCCGTTGACGACGAAACGGAGCCTCTCGAAGAGAAGCACCGCTTCTGGCCGGTGGTGGAGCTTGCTTGGGTGCTGATCAAAACGGGCCGGCTCTACTTGACGCTCGAGAGACGGGTGCGTGAGTTCGAGCGCACCGCCGACGGTTTCGCCGAGAAGTGGAGACCCGAGCGGCTGACAGATTGTCCGCTGGTAGAGCTCCTGGAGGCGCTCCGTGCGTTCGTCGACATCCGTTCCCACCGATGGCTCGGCGCCTCGCTCGCCGACGCCGGGGCGATGGTGACGAGCGGCGCCTTGAAGTCACTGCTGCGGGACGAGCGTCGCGCCGCCGGATTCGGCGAGCTCGGCGAGCTCCTAAGCGGGCTGCCGGATATGGTGAGCGCCCAACCGGCGGTGAAGCTCTGGGAGCTCTCGCGCCGCATCCGGAACGAGCCTGACCTCGACACCCTGTTTCGTGACCGGGGAGCGAGCGAGATCTGGAGCACGCTTCGCGCCCCTTGTTTCGCGGAGTTTCGTCTCGCCGTCGACGAGTATCTGGAGAATTGGGGATTCCGCTTTTCGGGCGAGCTCATGATGACGGTTCCGAGCTTCCAGGAGCGGCCGGAGCAACTGATGGAGCTTCTGAAATCCTATCTGCGCCTGGACGCGGGCTCACCTCTCGAGAGATTTCCGGCCGAGAGGGAGGGGCGCCTCGCTGCGACCGAGCGGGTAAGAATCGGTCTCCGCCGGGAAAGACTCTGCCGGCGGCTTCCTCTTCGCAAGTCCTTCGTTTTCCCACGACTATTGTCCTGGACGCAGAGGTCCGTCATCTTGCGCGAGCGGGCACGGCTGAAGCAGGCGCTCCTCTACAGCCGGTGTCGCCGCATCGTCCTCGCGATCGGGGAAAGGCTCGCCGGCAACGACGGGTTGGAGGAGCGGGACGACGTCTTCTTCCTCACCTGGCAGGAGCTCGAAGCACTCCGCTCGGAAGGCGCCGCGTTTCCGGGTCTTTCCCGAAAGCAAGTCGCGGTCCGAAAAAAGGAGCACGCGCAATGGAGCCTCCTTGCGCCACCCGATCGTTTTGTCATTCCCGAAGGGGACGACTGGGACGCCGGCACTTCCGCCGCTTCGTCCCGAGAGGAAGCCCCCGGCGACCCGCGGAAGACCCTCTACGGCATCGGCGCAGGGACCGGTAGGGTCCACGGCCCGGCCGCCGTGCTCCAGGATATTTCCGAGTGTGGGCGGCTGAGGGGAGGCGACGTCCTCGTCGCGCGACAGACAGATCCGGGCTGGGGGCCCCTCTTCCCTCTCATCAAGGGACTGGTTCTCGAACGGGGCGGCGTGCTGTCGCACGGGGCGATCCTGGCGCGAGAGTTCGGAATCGCCTCGGTGGTCGGCGTGAAGGAGGCCACACGTCTCATCGCGGACGGCCGCCCGATCGAGATCGACGGAGATTTGGGTCATGTCCACTTCATGGACTGAGTGGGCGATCCCGAGCTACTGGCGGGAGCGATTCCCCTTCAGGATCTTCCTGCCCGTGGTTGTCTTTCTCGCGGTGCCGAGCCTGCTCTCCGCCGGTGAGGCGTCGCGTCTCGCGACCCTTCCGCTTCTTCTCGGCCTCGTCTTCCAGTTTCGTCTCTGGGACGACCTCGGCGACGTCGAGACCGATCGCCTCGAGTTCCCTGAAAGGGTGCTGTGCTGTCGTCGCTCCGTCGCTCCTTTCTACTGGCTGTGGCTTCTCGTTGCCGTGGGCGTCGTGGTACTTCTCTGGGGTCATCGCCCATCGCTCGTTTGCTACCTCGTCACCGTGATGGCGTTTTTCCTGTGGTACCGCTGGCTTTCCCGTCACGCGCCGCCCGTCCTCCGCTACCACGTCGTCGCCATCAAGTATCCGGTCTTCGTCTATATCGCCGCCGGGCTCTCCTCGCAGTCCCGCGGTCCTCTTCTCGCCGCCACGATGGCGCTCGTCTATTTGACGTTCGTGGTCTACGAGCCCCTCCACGACCAGCGACTCCATCGGGTTCACGGGATAAACGTCGTCGTGGGGGCCGACGTGGCCCTGTGGACGATAGCGGCCGCCATCACTTTCATGCTGGCAAGAGGTGACAGCGCTGACAGCGCTCCAGGGAGCGTCCTCGGCCCGCTCGCTCTGGCCGCGCTCGCCCTGGCGATCGTGAGCTACCGGCGTTTCCGCCGCGAAGCGGACTGTACGAACTACGGGCGAGGGATCTTCTTTCTCGCCTTCTTGGCTCTTCTGACCCTTCACGGAGCCAGCCTGTGGGCGTAGCCGAAACCCTGGATCCCTCGGTGCTCGAGCCGGTGAGCTGTTACTACTGCTCCTCCTCGAACCGTGAGCCCTTCCTCACCGCGGAAGAGGACCTCACGGGAAAACCAGGACGCTTTCATTTCGTTCGCTGCGTCGAGTGCGGCCTCGCCTACCAGCATCCCCGCATCAACGTGGAGGAGATCAAGGCCTATTACGACGACGAGTACATCGCCCACCGCAAGAAACGGGACTGGGGCGCCCTCGGGCCGGTGGTCGACTTCCTCATGGACCGGCTCGACACCCACAAAGAACGGATGGTGCGGCCCTACTTGAAGCGCTTTGCCACGAGCGAGATTCTCGACGTCGGCTGCGGCGCGGGAACGTTCTTGAACAAGATGCGTCTCGTCCATGGCGCCCGGGTGACCGGCGTCGACTTCAAGGACTTTGCCGGTGCTGCGGGCTTCGAGCACATCGAGTTTCACTGCGGGCTCTTCTACGAGCAGGAGCTGGGCGAGAAGCGGTTCGACTTCGTGACGATGTGGCATTTCCTCGAGCACGACTACGACCCGCTGAGGACACTCGAACGGGCGCGCCAGGTGATGAAGGAGGACGCCCATCTGATCGTCGAAGTGCCGCGGCTCGACAGCGTCACGTTCCGACTCTACCGCGACCGCTGGCCCGGGCTCCAGGCGCCGCAGCACACGGCTCTGTACGACAAGAAACGCTTGCTGCAGCTCATGGAACGAGGAGGCTTCGATTGCATCGCCTATCTGCCGTACGGCGCTTTTCCCGCGTACTTCTATCTGTTCGCGGGAGCCGCATTCAAGCTCCTGAAAGGCAAGGGCCTCGATTTGAAGAAGTGGGGCTACGTCTACGTTCTGGGCCAGATTCTCGCCACACCGCTGCTGCTGTTCGAAAAGAAGCTGAACCTGGCCATGCAGACCGTCGTGTGCCGGAAAAGGACGCCTCATGTCTAGGCTGCGAGTGATCTTGAGGGCCGCCGGGGCGCTGCTGTTGATGACGCTGGCCGCCCTCCTCATGCTGGCGATCTCCGTCGTGACCCTCTTCCACGCCCGCCGCTTCTGTGCGGAGGTGATTGGAAGGAGTCTGGGGCTGGTCTTGTTGCGGCTCTATGGACTTACGCTCGTGGTCCATCAGGACCGGTCATTTCCAGCGTCCCAAACGATTTACGTCGCCAACCACACTTCGACCCTCGACCTGTTCATCCTGATAGCGCTCGGCCTTCCGAATACCCGCTTCTTCATGAAACGGAAGTATCTGCTCGTGCCGCCCCTCGGAATCCTCTCCTGGCTCCTCGGCACTTTCTTCACACCGCCCCAGTCCATGCCGGAGAAGCGCGTCCGC
>CAZKNR010000098.1:0-22430 GCA_964553925.1 uncultured Acidobacteriota bacterium | reverse complement strand
CTATTCGTCGAACTCGATCAGCCCCTGGTCGAAGAGACGTTTGAAGATGATGAGCACTTCCTGCTCTCCCATGGGGCAGATCTTGGTGATGGAATCGACGTCCCACTCGCCGTTCACCCGCGAGAGCACGAAGCCCTCCTGCGGATCGAGGTCCAGCCGCGCGAGCTCCATCATAGTGACCTTGATCCGAGGAACCCCGTCGAGGGGTATGTCGGCGACGTTTTTGAGGTCCTCGAGGATGCGCTTGATCTTGATCGCGAACAGCCGCGCGTATTTGTTCCGAGGATCGAGGGTGAGCGCCTCTTCGAAAGCAACGAGGCCCTTGTCGTACTGGCCGGAGTTGTAGAGTCCCACTCCGTCCTTGAGCTTGTCGCGAAGGGTCAGGACCTGGGCGTCGTAGTCGATCTCTTCCGGCGATTCGCGAACCCGCACGAGCTTGCGCTCGTGGAGACCGAGAAGACGCGAGGCGGCGTAGAACTCGACGGCGTGGAGCTCGAGCGAGATCTCGGCGAGGTTCTTCCCGCGCGCCACGAGCTCCAGAACGCGCCGGTCATCATCGGTGATTTCCGTTGCCGCTTCCACCGACTCGTGATCGACGTCGAACGTCGTGAGCCGCGAGGGAAAGACTTCGTGGATGCGCTCCCACTCGTCGGTCCGGCGCGCTCCCTCGAGGATCACCCCCGTCAGGTCGAGCGCGAGCGGGAGCGAGACGGGAATCTCTTCGGGCAGTTTTCCGTCCTCAAAGGTGAAATCGCCGTCCTTCCAGAGGAAGCTGTCGTAAATGGATTCTTCCGTCTTGATCCTGAGGATGTCTTCGAGCACGTCCTCGTCGAGGAGCTCCGCAGCAACGAGGATTCTCCCGAGAGGCTGATTCGACCGGTCTTGTTCGATGAGGGCCTTGAAGAGCTCTTCTTCGGTGATGTGGCCGGACCGAATGAGGAACTGGCCCAGCGTCTCGCGCGGGCTGGTCGAGACCGAGGAAAAGAGCCGCCCATCCTTGAAGAACAACTGCTTTTCGATCGGACCGCGCTTGAGCTTTAGCGTCCCGGTCTTGAGGTTGGAGCCGCACCACTGCATCAGATCCCCAAGCTGCATGGTGGCCAGGCTTCCGGAGACGCTCATGAGTTCAGAGCTCGCCAAAAGAGGTCGAAGGCAACGCGCCGAGTTTTCGCCGCCGCAGCCTGTCTGGGCGTTATGCCCGCGTCCGCCGTTAAAGCGGTTATAAGAAGTCCCGCCAGCTCGTGGGGACTTCCGCCATGCCGTACGTGATGACGTGCGCCGCGAGATACGAGGGACGTCCCGGCCGGCGGACGAGCTTCAGTCCCGCCTCCGCCGGGGTCTTTCCCCCCTTTTTCCGGTTGCACGGGATGCAGCAGGTGACGATATTCTCCCAGTCCTTGCGCCCGCCCTGGGACGCCGGGTTGACGTGGTCGAACGTAAGCTCCGCGGCCGAGAATCGATTCCCGCAGTACTGGCATTGATAGCGATCGCGAAGATAAATGTTCGCTCGGGAGAACGGAACCTGGTGCAATCGACGGGCCACGCGGGCGCGGCGCAGGAGCCTCAAGACCGCGGGAAGCTCGAGGGTCACGGAAACGCTCCGGATCCTCCGGTCGTACGAGGCGATGACCTCGACCTTCTCCTTCACCAGGAGGACAACGGCCTTTTGCCACGTGATGACCCGAAGCGGCTCGTAGCTGGCATTGAGCAGAAGGCTACGCTCCACGGGAAGCCTCCTCGGACACCGAAGCGGCATCCGCGATGGCCACACCCCCACCCAGGGGTGACGACCGAAGCGACCCCGCGAAGCGCCGTTTGTCGACCTCGTTAGCTGGGATGACCCTCCCGTGACACGCGATACGAACCCCGTAAAGCCCTAGTTTTTTATATGTTCCGCAAAAGCGAGAGGGTTGTCAACCAGCGAAGCGGACTAGAGATATTGACGGTAGATCGGATTCGACTGGCAGTAGGTCTGAATCGCCCTCGCGATGAGGCGAACGTCCTCTACCTCGAGCTTCGTGAACCTGACTCCGAAGCCCTGGGGAAGACCATGGACCGGGTGTGTCTTCTCTTTCTGGACCCAGGCGACGAGGCCTGGAATCGAGAGCTCGCGCACGTTTCCCGGCACCTGGAATCGAACTCGCACCTCGTCGCCCGACGTTTGGAGCTCGTGGGTCGCGACATAGACGCCGCGAAGCGAAAGGTCGAGGAGCATGGCGAGGGTCTCGCCGCTCGCACTCGACACCGTACAGCGGCGGACGAAGGGAATCCGGAGAGTGGCGGGAGGATTCTGGGATGACATGAAAATTGAGAAAACCGCGGGAATCTCAGGGTAGCGTCCGGCGCGGACAACTGTCAATCATGCTACGATTCGCGCTTCTCGGCATGAACCGCGCGAGCGATCTCATCGAAGCCTCCCTGCTCGAAGTGCTCGACGAGCTCGAGACATTCGTGCGGGAAGCGAGAGGCCCGCGGGCGCTCGCGGCCTTGGGTCCCGACGCCTCCCTCGAGCGAGATCTCGGGCTCGGAAGTCTAGAGCGCGTCGAGCTTCTCTCCCGTCTCGAGACCCGCTTTCGCAAGCGCGCGCCGGAAAAAACTCTGGGAGAGGCGGAGACGCCGCGCGATCTCGTGCGGGCTTTCCGCACCGCGAGGGAGGGTCTTCCGATCGATGACCGAGAAGCGCTCCCAAAGGCCACGCCACCGAGCGGGCGCAATCCCGCGAGCGGTGCTGGAACTCTCACGGAAGTTCTTGCGCTCAGGGCAAGGGCGGAGCCCGCGCTCGCTCACGTCTATCTCAAAGAGGACGGTCGTCCCGAGGAGACGATTACCTGCGCCGATCTATACCGGGAGGCCCTTCTCGCCGCAGGCGCCCTCGAGGCGCGCGGCATAAGGAGAGGTGACACCGTCGCCATCATGCTCCCGACCAGCCGGGGCTTCTTCTCCACTTTCATGGGAGCCCTCTTCGCGGGAGCGGTGCCGGTGCCTCTATACCCGCCCTTCAGCCGCTCGCGGATCGAGGAGTACGTTCGCCGCCAGTCCGCGATCCTCAGAAACGCGCAGGCGAGAGTCCTGGTCACCGTGCGCGATGGCCGCGCCCTCGGCACCGTCCTTCGATCCTCGATCTCCGCGCTCGAGGAAGTGGTCGAGGTCTCGGAGCTCCTCGAGGATTCTCGCGCCCTCGATCCCGCGAGAATCGAGATCGGGTCGAAAGACCCAGCGCTCATCCAATACACCTCGGGAAGCACCGGGGATCCCAAGGGAGTGCTCCTGAGCCACGAGAACCTTCTCGCGAACATCCGCGCCATCGGTGAAGCCTTGAAGATAGGACCCGCGGACGTCGGCGTGAGCTGGCTTCCCTTGTACCACGACATGGGGCTCATCGGTGCCTGGCTCACGCCGATGTACTTCGGGTTCCCGGTCGCCATCTTCTCGCCCACCGCTTTTCTCACGAGACCGGAGAAATGGCTCTGGACGATCCATAGGAGGCGGGCAACGATCTCCCCGGCGCCGAACTTCGCTTACGAGCTCTGCGTCCGCAAGATTGCGGACGCTGAGATCGAGGGGCTCGACCTCAGCTCCTGGCGCGCGGCGTTGAACGGCGCCGAGCCGATTTCGCCGCGAAGCCTCGTCAGGTTCGAGAAGAAGTTCGCGCGGTGCGGGTTTCGGAGGACGAGCTTCTTTCCGGTCTACGGACTCGCCGAGTCTTCGCTCCTCCTGACCGCGCCCGTTCTCGGCGCGGAGGTTCGCATCGAAGCGGTGGACCGCGACGCCTTCGAGAGCCTGGGGGTCGCGCGCGCGCCGGAAAAATCGCCGGCTAAATCGCCGGAGAAATCGATTGTCGAGCCGCTTCGCTTCGTGTCCGTGGGCAAGGCGATTGCCGGCCACGACGTTCGGATCGTGGACGAGCGGGGGGAGGAGCTTGCCGACCGCCGCGAAGGAAGGCTCCTCTTTCGCGGGCCGGCGGCGATGAAGGGTTACTTCCGCAACCGAGCGGCGACCGAGGCGGTGATGCGTCCTCTGGGCTTCGTCGATTCCGGAGATCGCGCTTTCGTCGCGGAAGGCGAAGTCTTCATCACGGGACGAGCGAAGGATCTCATCATCAAGGCGGGCCGGAACCTGATACCGCAGGAGATCGAGGCCGCCGCGACCGAGGTCGCGGGTGTCCGAGGAGGATCGGTCGTGGCGTTCGGAGTCTCGGATCCCGCGCTCGGCACCGAGCGGGTCGTGGTGGTCGTCGAGACGAAAGACGAGAGCGCCGAGGGCCGCGCCCGGATCGAAGGTGAGGTCGAGCGCGCCGTGGCGGAGCTTGTCGGCGTCCCGCCCGACGAGGTCCTCGCTGTGCTCGCAGGGGTCGTTCCCAAGACCTCGAGCGGGAAGATCCGGCGCGGCGCGTGCCGCGAGAGCTACCTGCGCGGCGAGCTCTCCCGCCGCTCGCGGAGATCGCCATGGATCGCGGCCCGGCTCGTCTTCCACTCCGCGTCGTCCCGGATTCGGGGCGGGCTCAAGAAGGGCGCTCGCGTGATCTACGGCGTGTACCTGTCCCTCGTCACCGCGGCCTTCGTTCTTCCCGCGTGGCTTCTCGTGCTCTGTGGACTCTCTCGCCGGGCGCTCGGCGGAATCGTCCGCCATGGAAGCCGCGTGTATCTTTCTCTCGCCGGGGTTCCGCTCGAAGTTCGGGGACGAGAGGTCCTGAAAGGACACAAGGGTCCCTTCATCTTCGTGTCGAACCACGCGTGTTATCTCGACCCTCTGCCCCTGATGGCCGCCCTCGATCTGGACTATGCCTTCGCCATCAAGCGCGAGGCCTTCTCATGGCCGCTTCTCGGAAGAATCTTCCGGAGGCTCGAGCACGTTGCCGTCGATCGAGAGAAGGTCGAAAAGAGCGCTCAGTCGGCCGAGGCGCTCCGAGCGGTGCTTGCCACCGGCCGCTCCCTCGTCCTCTTTCCCGAAGGCACCTTCACCCGCGCGACCGGACTCCGCCCCTTCAAGCTCGGAGCGTTCCAGCTAGCGGCTGAGACCGGTGTTCCCCTCGTCCCCATCGCCCTCGTGGGCACGAGGCGCCTCCTGCGCGACGGAACGTGGATCCCGCGGCGGGGGCCGATCGCGGTAGCGATGGCGGAGCCGCTGAAGCCTTCGCGTTCGTTCGCGGATGTCGTGCGCGCGAAGGAAGAGGCTTCCGAGATCCTCGCGCGTCTTTCGGGCGAGCCGAGGCTCGGGAGCTAGTTCACACCGTCCAGATCTCGCTCAAAACTCTCTGGAAGTTCCCGCCGAGGATGAGCGCGATGTCGGCGTCGCTGTAGCCGCGCCGGACCAGACCGTCCGTCAGCAGATACGTCCGCTTCGGCTGAGTCATCTCGTCCATGTCGATCTTGTGGCGGAAGCGGTACTGTTCGCGGTACCGGCCCCCGGTGCGCTCCCAGTCGTCCTTGCTCTGAGCGTCGTAGCCGCCGCGGATGTCGGTGTCCGAGCCGATGCCCACGTGCTCGACCCCCACGAGCTTCGCCACGTGGTCGTAGTGATCGAGGAGGTTCTCGAGAGTCGTGGGCTCGGCGTCGCGAACGAAGCTTCGGACCGCGGTCATTCCGGCGACCCCGCCCTTGGCCGCCATCTTCTTGAAGATGTCGTCGGTCTTGTTCCGCGGGTAGCCGGGGACCAGGGCGCGGGCGTTGGTGTGGGTGATGAGCGGCGGCTTCGCCGAGACCTCGATGCCGTCGAGCGTCGTCTGGTCGCCGCAGTGGCCGAGGTCGACCGCCATCCCGACTTCGTTCATCCTTTTCACCACGTCGACCCCGAAATCGCTCAAGCCTCCGTCGCGTCGATCCATGCACCCCGTCCCGATGCGGTTCTGGCTGTTGTAGGTGAGCTGAGAAACCCGCTGGCCGAGGCTGAAAAAGAGGTTGACGTCGTCGAGCGTCCGGAAGTGATCGGAATTCTGAAGACCGAGGAGAAATCCGATCTTGCCGGAGCTGTTGACCTGAAGAAGGTGCTCGGGGGTGGTGATCCGGAAAAACCAATCCGTGTGGTGGGCGAGAAAGCCGTTCCACTGCGCGGCCCAATGGAGCATCCCGGAGAAGGAGTCCTCTCCCGCGCTGTCTCCGGTGGTGTCGTGGAACACGTTGATTCCCGAGTCGCGGTAGAGGCGGAGATCCGCCTCGGTGAAGCTCTCCGGACGGCGCAGCCATTCGTCGGTTCGCTCGGAGACGATGGAGAGCGGCGCCAGCATGTCGATGACCGTCGATTCCTCGACGAGCTTCACCACTCGGGCCGAGAACTCCTGCTCCTGGGGTGTTCCGGCGAAGAAAAGGAAACGGCTGCGCTGGACCATAGGTGCTATGGCGACGCTCGAGAGAGCGCCGGCTCCGAGCTTTAGCAGATGGCGGCGGGTCATCGCGGGTCTCGACATCGGCTTCCCTCCCATAGTGGCGAGGATCATACACCCGAGGCGACTTGAAGTATTCTTCCGCCGGAGGTTTCTCTCGAATGAAGCCGATTCTCCCAACCCTCCTTCTCGCCGCGGCGCTCGCGCCACTGGCCTCCGCGCAGAGTGTCGACGAAGTGCGAGCCTTCCTCGATAGCGCCGAGGCGCAGCTCCTCGAGGTCTGGCAGAAGGAGGCGCGGGCGAGCTGGGTGCAATCGACCTACATCACCCACGACACCGACATCCTGGCGGCGCAGGCGGCGGAGAAGGCGACGGCGCTCTCCGTCACCCTGGCGAAGGAGGCGGCGCGATTTCAGAGGCTCGCTCTGCCCGACGATCTAACCCGGAAGCTCCTTCTTCTGCGGCTCGCGATCGTGGTTCCCGCGCCGAGCGACCCCGAGAAGACGAAAGAGCTCGCGCAGCTCCAAGCGGGGATGGAGAGCGCGTACGGCAGGGGGAAGTACTGCCCTGAGAGCATGAAGGGGGAGTGCTGGGACCTCCCCGCGATGGAGAAGATTCTCGCCGAGAGCCGCGATCCCAAGATCCTCCTCGACGTCTGGCAGGGATGGCACAATGTCGCGGTACCCCTTCGCAAGCGCTACATCCGCTACGTGGAGCTCGGAAACGAAGGCGCGCGCGAGCTCGGGTTCGCGGACCTCGGCGCGATGTGGCGCTCGAAGTACGACATGCCTCCCGACGAGCTCGCGAAGGAGCTCGACCGGCTCTGGGAACAGGTGAGACCGCTCTACACCTCGCTTCACGCGTACGTGCGGAGGCGTCTCGTCGAGACCTATGGAAAAGACCTCGTTCCGCCGGACGGTCCCATCCCCGCGCATCTTCTCGGGAACATGTGGGCACAGCAGTGGGGCAACGTCTACCCGCTGGTCGTGCCCGAGGATGCGGACCCCGGCTACGACCTGACCGAGAGGCTGAAGGCGAAAGGCGTCGAGCCCCTCGAGATGTTCCGCTACGGCGAGAGGTTTTTTCTCTCACTCGGATTCGAGCCTCTGCCGCAGACGTTTTGGGAGCGTTCGCTCTTCACCCAACCGCGGGACCGCGACGTGGTCTGCCACGCGAGCGCCTGGAACCTCGACGGCAAGGACGACCTCCGCATCAAGATGTGCACCGACGTCACCGCCGAGCACTTCGTCACCATCCATCACGAGCTCGGGCACAACTTCTATCAAAGAGCCTACAACCACCTCTCGCCGCTCTACCGGGACAGCGCCAACGACGGATTCCACGAGGCCATCGGCGACACCGTCGCGCTCTCGATGACTCCGCGCTACCTGAAAGACCTCGGGCTCATCGAGACGGATCCCTCGCCCTCGAAGGACATCGGGCTCCTTCTTCAGGGGGCGCTCGACAGGGTCGCCTTCCTGCCATTCGGCCTTCTCGTCGATCAATGGCGATGGAAGGCGTTCTCCGGAGAGGCTCCCCCCGACCGCTACAACCAAGTGTGGTGGGAGCTACGGGAAAAGTACCAGGGAGTCGCGGCCCCGCTCGCCCGGAGCGAGCAGGACTTCGATCCCGGCGCCAAATACCACGTGGCGGCGAGCGTTCCCTACTCGCGCTACTTCATCGCCCACATCCTCCAGTTCCAGTTTCACCGCGCTCTCTGCAGGGCCGGCGGATACGAAGGTCCTCTCAACCGCTGCACGATTCATGACGACAAAGAGGCCGGGGCGAAGCTCGAGGCAATGCTGAAAATGGGGATGTCTCGTCCGTGGCCCGAGGCCCTCGAAGCGATGACCGGGGTGAAGGAAATGGACGCGACCGCCCTCCTCGAGTACTTCGCCCCCTTGCAGGCCTGGCTCGACGAGCGCAACCAGGGACACCCCACAGGTTGGTAAGACTGGTAGAATAGCGTCCCTCCTCGTGCTCCAGAACCTCCGGAACCTCTTCCGCTACCGCGTGCTCATCCAGAGCCTCGTCGTTCGCGAGCTCAAGGCGCGCTACCGGGGCTCGGTCCTCGGGTTCTTCTGGTCGTTCATCAACCCGCTCCTCCAGCTCCTCATCTACTGGTTCGTCTTCACTTACATCCTCCCGACGGGGCGGGAAGTCATGGGGATGTCGCCTTACACGCTCTTCCTCTTCACCGGGATCCTCCCCTGGACCTGGTTCAGCTCCTCCGTTCTCGAATCGTCCTCGGTCCTCATGACCAGCGGAAACTTGATCAAGAAAATCCTCTTTCCCGCGGAAGTGCTCCCCATCGTGGTGGTGCTCTCGAACCTCGTCCACTTCTTTCTCGGGTTTCCAATCCTTCTAGCGTTTCTCCTCTATTACGGGAAGATCCAGTTCTCCGTCCTCGCCTTGCCCGCGATCGTGCTCCTGCAGCTCCTCTTCACCCTCGGAGTCTGTCTCTTCATATCCGCTCTCGCCGTCCACTTCCGCGACGTCGCCAACATCATCGCGAACGTGATGATGCTGTGGTTCTTTGGAAGCCCGGTGATTTACTCTTACTTGAACGTCGCTCCCGGAATCCAGCGATTCCTGAACTACAACCCCATGACCCACATCCTCGTCGGGTACCATCAGTCCCTCTTTACCGGTTCTCTAGGACACTGGCCGTGGCTTCTGGTCATGGTCCCGACGTCGGCCGTGACCTTTCTCGTGGGGTACACTTTCTTCGACCGGCTGAGGGAAACGTTCGCGGAAGAAGTCTGAGCACGACACTATTAATATGGGCATCGCCATCCAGGTCGCGGACCTTACCAAGATCTACCAGCGGTACAGCCACCGGAAGCAGTTCCGGACGCTGAAGAGCGCCCTTCTCCGCGGAAGTCTGCTCCAGGAGCTCAAGCCCGACGAGCGGTTTCTCGCGCTCGAGGGGGTCACTTTCAACGTGCGCGAGGGGTCGACGTTCGCGGTCATCGGTCGCAACGGGTCGGGGAAGTCGACCCTCCTCAAGGTCATCGCGGGAATCTCGAAGCCGAGCTCCGGCACGGTCAAGGTGCAAGGGCGCATCTCGGCCCTCATCGAGCTCGGGGCGGGCTTTCATCCCGAGATCACCGGCCGGGAGAACGTCTTCATCAACGGCATCATGCTCGGGCTCACGAAGAGGGAGATCGAGGAGCGGTACGAGGATATCGTGGCCTTCGCCGAGCTCGAGGACTTCATCGAAGCCCCGGTCAAGACGTACTCCTCGGGGATGTACATGCGGCTCGGCTTCGCCGTCGCCATCCACGTGAACCCCGACGTTCTCCTCATCGACGAGGTCCTCGCGGTCGGCGACGAGGCCTTCGTGCACAAGTGCCTCGACAAGATCAGCGAGTTCCGGAGGCGCGGGAAAACCATCCTTCTCGTGACCCATAGCCTCGGGCTCGTGGAAAAGATTGCCGACGAGGCGCTTTGGATCGACCGCTCGCGGCTTGCGATGCGCGGAGACCCGAAGAAAGTCGTCGACGCTTACCTCGCGCAAGTGACAGAGCACGAGGAAGTGGCGCTCACCGCCGCCGAGGCGAAGACCGTGGCCGAGTTCGAAGCGCCGCGGGAGCAAGTCGCTGAGACGACGAGCGAGGTCGAGCCCACCTCCGCGTTCGCGCGAGAGCGGGGAAGGTGGGGCTCGCGGGAGCTGGAGATTCAAGAAGTCTCCTTTCTGGATTCTTCGGGGAGCGCCAAGCACGTTTTCGCCACCGGTGAGTCGGTCGTAATCCGGCTCAAGGTCTCGAGCACCGGGACCATCGAGGACTTCGTCTTCGGGGTCGCGATCTTCAACGCCGACGGCATCTGCTGCTACGGCACCAACACCCACCTCGAGGAGTTCACTCCGGTGAGGTTCTTGGGAGCGGGAGAGGTGCGGTTCGTCATTCCCGAGCTCCAGCTCATCGAGGGGACGTACTTTCTCGACGTCGCCGCGCACCAGAGGGACGGGTATCCTTTCGACTATCACCGGGCGCTTCATCAGTTCCGGGTGCAGTCGAAGGTAAAAGACGTCGGGGTCTATCGGCCGCACCACCACTGGGAGTTCGCGGGAAACATCCGCCTGGATCCCCCCCCGAGGACGTCGTGAGCCTTTCGAAGATCCTGGGCCGGGAAGAAATGGCGGCCGAGCGGCGCAGGCTTCGTGAGCGAGGGGTGAGCCTGGTCTTCACCAACGGCTGTTTCGATCTCCTCCACCCCGGGCACGTCCGCTACCTCCGGGAAGCGAGAAGTCTCGGCGACCGGCTGGTGGTCGCGGTGAACGGCGACGAGACCGTGGCCCGGATCAAGGGGGCCGGCCGTCCATTGACACCGCTCGCCGAGCGCATGGAGATCCTCGCCGCTCTCACCTCTGTCGACTACGTCGTCGCGTTCGAGGAAGAGACCCCGTTCGAGATCATCGAAGAGATCGTTCCCGACGTTCTGGTCAAGGGCGGCGACTGGACCCCCGATCGCATCGTGGGCCGGGAGAGGGTCGAGCGAGAGGGCGGGAAGGTCCTCTCTCTCCCCTACGCGTCGGGCTACTCCACCTCGGCAATCATCGCGCGGATTGTCGAAAGGGTCGATCCGAAGCCCCCATGACCGAACGGGGTCGGAGCTCTCTCGACCGCGTGCTCGACGGCTCCGAGGTCCTCGAGATCGCGCGGGTTACGCCGCCAGCGCGGGTGTCGGGCCTCATGGGACCGGCGCGCTCGCTGGTCGCAGCCGTTCTCGCGTCCTCGCGGAAGTGCCCCGTTTTGGTCGTGGTCCCGGATGAAAGGCGCCTTCCGCCGGCGGTTTCCGACATCACGTCGTTCCTCCACGCTCTCGGAAGCGATCGCCGGGTACTGCCCTTCCCCGCGTTCGCGCTCGACCCCTACCGGGGCCTCTCGCCTCATCTCGACGTCGTCGCCGCGCGCCTCAAAGCGCTCGCGGCGATTCTCTCCCGCGAGGACGTCGTCGTGGTCGGAAGCGCGCCCGCGGTCCTCTACCGCACGGCGGAGCCCGCGGTCCTCCAAAGATCGATCCGGACCCTCCGCCCGAAAGAGACCGTGGACCCGCTCGAGCTCGAGCGCTTCTTCGTCCTCGGGGGATATCGATACGAGGACCCGGTGACGACCCCGGGGGACTTCACGAGGCGCGGCGGGATCCTCGACGTGTTTCCGCCCGCGTCGGAGTGGCCGATCCGGATCGAGCTCGTCGGCGACGAGATCGAGGAGATCCGGACGTTCGATCCCGAGAGCCAGCGCACGCGGGAGAGGCTCGCGGACGCGAAGATCGGGCCGGCGAGCGAGTGGCCGGTCTCGGAGGAGCACCTCTCGGCTCTCGGAGGCGACGAGGCTCTGGCCCGTGCAGGGGTAGGGTTCCTGCTCCCCATCCTCCCGCAGTACCAGGCGAGCCTCTTCGACTACCTGGCGCCTCACGACGTTCTCATTGCCGAAGAGCCGGCCTCGATCGCCCACGCGGCCGAGGCCGAGTGGGAGCGCGTCCTCGGGAGCTACGGCGAAGCCGGCAACCTGGATCGCTCGCGCTACGCCGAGCCGGCGAAGCTCCTCATGGATCTCGGCGAGCTCGACTCCCGAATCGAAGAGCGGGCGGTGAGCCTTCGGGAGATGGGCATGCTGGGAGAGGACACGTACCATCTTTCGACCCATATCCTGGCCTCTTACCGCGGGAGAGTGTCGGAGTTTCTCAACGAAGTGCGGGCGCGGCTCGATGCGCGCCAGCACGTCCGGGTCTTCGTCGGCGGGGAGGGCATGGCGGAGCGGTGCGTGGAGCTCTTCTCCGAGGCGGGCATCGCCGCCGGCCGTGCCGCGGAGGATCCCGCGGGAGTCGTTCATCTGGAGCTCGGCTCTCTCTCCCAAAGCTTCGCCGTGCCCTCTCTCTCGCTCGCGGTCTTCACCGCCTCCGACGTTTTCGCCGAGCCGCCCCGGCCCACCGCTCGCCGCGGCCTCAAGCTCGGCCGGTTCCTTTCGGACTTCCGGGACCTGAAGGTAGGCGACTACGTCGTCCACACGGACCACGGCATCGGAGTGTTCGTAGGCCTCTCCAAACTTGAGGAGCCAAAAGCCCGAGCGCAGCGCGAGCCGCAGGCGAGTCGCGAAGCGAGAGCCGTGGGGGTGGGGCCCCACGGCACTGATAGAAGTGGAGGCACCGAGTTCGTCTCTCTCGAGTACATCGGAGGCGACAAGCTCTACGTTCCCGTGGATCGGCTCGATCTCCTGGAGAAGTACTCGAGCTCCGAGGCGAAGCGGCCGCGGCTCGACAAGCTCGGCGGAATGGGATGGGAGAAGGTCAAGAGGCGCGTCAAGAAGTCGATGCGCGACATGGCCCAGGAGCTTCTGAAGCTCTACGCGCAGCGCAAGGCTGCCCCCGGATTCGCCTTTTCCCCGGACAACCCCTGGATGCGGGAGTTCGAGGGGTTATTCGCCTTCGAGGAAACCCCCGACCAGCAGCAGGCGATCGAGGACGTGAAGCGGGACATGGAAACGCCGTCCCCCATGGACCGGCTCATCTGCGGCGACGTCGGCTACGGAAAGACGGAAGTCGCGATGCGCGCCGCCTTCAAGACGGTTTCCGACGGAAAGCAGGTCGCGGTCCTGGTCCCGACGACGGTTCTCGCGTCTCAGCACCAGGCCACGTTCCGGGAGCGCTTCGCTCCGTTTCCGGTGCGGATCGAAATGCTCTCCCGTTTCCGGAGCCGCGCGGAACAAAAGGCGGTTCTCGACGATCTGGCGGAGGGAAAGGTCGACATCGTCATCGGGACCCATCGTCTCCTCTCAAAGGACGTGGTCTTCGCCGATCTCGGTCTTCTCGTGGTCGACGAGGAGCAGCGGTTCGGGGTCTCCCACAAGGAGAGGCTCAAGGCGCTCCGCAACGGCGTCGACGCCGTGACGCTCACCGCCACCCCCATCCCCCGCACCCTCCACATGTCGCTCTCGGGAATCCGTGATCTCTCCATCATCGAGACTCCGCCCAAGGACCGGATGGCGATTCAGACGCACATCGCGAGGCTCGACGCGAAGGTGCTGTCGGAAGCGATCCGCTACGAGCTCGGCCGCGGCGGGCAGGTGTACTTCGTTCACAACCGCGTGGGCTCGATCTACTCGATGGCGAACTACCTCAAGCGCCTGGTGCCCGAGGCCCGGATCATCGTCGGCCACGGCCAGATGAAAGAGCACGAGCTCGAGGGCGTCATGCTCTCGTTCATCCGCGGCGAGTTCGATATCCTGGTCTCGACCACCATCATCGAGAACGGGCTCGACATCCCGCTGGTGAACACCCTCATCGTGAACCGGGCCGACCGCTACGGCCTCTCCCAGCTCTATCAGCTGCGCGGACGTGTAGGCCGCTCGAACCGGCGGGCCTATGCCTACCTCCTGGTCCCCGAGGAGACGCACCTGACCCCCCTCGCCCGAACGCGGCTCGCCGCGATCCGCGAGTTCTCCGAGCTAGGGGCCGGCTTCCGCATCGCCGCGCTCGACCTCGAGCTCCGGGGCGCGGGGAACCTTCTCGGCGGCGAACAGCACGGGCACATCGACGCCGTGGGCTTCGACCTCTATTGCCGCCTTCTTGACGAGACGGTCTCCGAGCTCGAGACGGGCGACGCTCCCGCCGCCCTCCGCACGAGCCTGAACCTTCGCATCGAGCTCCGCATCCCCGAGGAGTTCATTCCCGACATGAATCAGAGGATGTCGATCTACAAGAGGGCCTCCTCCACGAGGGATCGGGAGACTCTCGAGCGGCTTCAGGACGAGACTCGGGACCGCTTCGGGCCCCTCCCGGAGCGCCTCTTGCAGTTCTTCGAGTACGGGAGGCTCCAGGTGCTCGCGAACGAGATCGGTCTCTCTGGGATCGAACGCGAGCGCGGAAGGCTCGCGTTTCGGCTGGGTCCCGGCGCCAAGCTCTCGCCCGCGAACCTCGCCCGGCTCGCGACCGGGATCGACGAAGCAGCGGTCGCCGCCGAGGGCGACACGGCGGTTCTCAGAGTCCCGCTTCCCGTGGGGAGCGAGGCGACGGAGGTCCTTACCGCCATCCGCGAAGTTTTGCTTCGTCTCGACCGCTACTCTAAGATGACCTAGGAAAACCCCTGAGCCCGAATCGGGTGAAGTCATGCTGGCGAAGCTCGCCTCTATCGTCACCGTTCTGACCCTCGTGGGCTGCGCCGAGACGCTCCCCCCGGAGTCCAGGGTGGTTCTCGAGATTGCCGGACGCCCGATCACTCTAGGGGAATTCGACACGTTTCTTAAGAGCTCGGTGCAGCAGGAGTCTCCCGTCCTGTCCTCCGAAGTGATGGCGGCCCTCTTCGAGCAGTTTGTGGAGGAGCAGCTCCTGCTCCGGGCCGCGGACGACGCGGGGATCCGAGCCGACCCGAAGGTCGTTGCGGAGCGCATGGCGGCGCTCCGGAGCGTTCCCGAGGACGAATCGGGGACCTCTTCGATCCCCGTCGAGCCACGATCGAGCGACGACGCCGTGGCCGAGAGCCTCGAAAAGCAGGTCCGGATCGAGAGGCTGGTCTCGGCCGAGGCGCTGGCGGCGGTCGAAATCGAGGAAAGCGACATCGCGACCTACTACGACTCGCACCGCCAGGACTTCGTGAGGCCGGAAACGGTGGATGTCTCCCAGATCCTGGTCGAGACCGAAGAGCTGGCCCAAGAGCTGCGCCAGGGGATAGTCGCCCGAAGGACCACGTTCGAGGACGCGGCCCGGGAGCATTCGCTAGGGCCGGAGGCGGGTCGTGGAGGAAACTTGGGCGCCTTCGCCCGGGGCGAGCTTCCTCCGAGCTTCGACGCGGAGGTTTTTGCTCTGGCGCCGGGCGCCGTCTCCCCGGTGGTCTCGACGGATTTCGGCTTTCACCTGTTTCGGGTCAACTCACGGACAGAAGAGCAGCCGCTGTCTCTCGAAGAAGTGCGCGAGGCGCTCCGGGTGGAGCTCCTTCGGGAGAAAAGCGACCAAGCCATGAAGCGCTACCTGGGGGAGCTCCAGAAGCGCTACCCTCTCACCGTTCATCATCAGCATCTGAGCTTCGCCGTCTCTCGCGCCGGTGAAAGTGCGAAGTCCGGGCGAGCGAGCGAGGCAATGGAGAAGAGTCGATGAAATCAGGGCATGCATGGGTTTTTGCGCCGGTAGCGCTCTTCGTGGCCGCCGCTGCTTCCGCGGAGACGCCGGAGACGCCGGAGACGGTTGAGCGCATCGTCGCCAAGGTCAACGGTCAGGTAATCACCCTGTCTCAACTCGAGCAGGAGGTGCAAACCACTCTGGAGAGGCTCGGTCCCGCGCCTACACCCGAGGAAGAGCAGGCTCGGCTCCAAGGGCTCCGCCCGGAGACGCTGAACCGTATGGTCGACAATATGCTCGTTCTCCAGGTCGCGGAGGAGAGGGGCCTCAGGGTTCCCGCGCGCTTCTTCGAGGAGTGGAAGAAAAACGTGATGGATCAGATGAAGCTCACCTCCGAAGAGGAATTCGTGCGCCAGGTCGAGCTCCAGGGGGCGAGCGTCGAGGTCATCCGCAGACAGTTCGAGGAGAGCCTTCTCCTCCAGGAAGTGCGGCGCACGGAGGTGGATAGCAAGGTCTCGGTGTCGGAGCCCGAGATCGGAGAGCGCTACCGCGAGCACATCGCGGAGTACACCGAGCCTGCGAAAGTCCGGCTCCGTGAGATCGTGGTGAAGTTCGACTCCGCGACCGAAGTCGATCAGGGGCAGAAGGCCCGGCGTCTGCTGCAGGAGATCCGCCAGGGTGCTGACTTCGCCGAGGTGGCGCGCATGCACTCGGAGTCCTCCTCGCGCGAGGCCGGCGGAGATCTGGGCTTCTTCGAAAAAGGAGAGCTCACGGACGCGCTGGAGAAGGCGGCCTTCGCCCTTTCCCCGGGGGAGGTGAGCGACGTCATCCGGATGGAATCGGCGTTCTACATCATCCGGGTCGAGGAGAAGGTGGAAGAGAAGGTGAAGACCCTCGAGGAAGTGCGAAAAGAGGTGGCTGACGCCATCTTCCAGGAGAAGATGAACTCCCAGCTCGAGAAATATATCCAGCAGCTCCGCGAGCGCGCCATCGTCGAGGTCAAGCTCTGAGAGTCGACGTCTTCTTGAAGACCTCCCGTCTGGTGAAACGCCGCGCGCTCGCGAAGGAGCTCTGCGACGAAGGAGCGGTGCTGGTGAACGGCCGGCCGTCCCGCGCGGGACGAGAGCTCGCGCCGGGGGACGAGGTCACGTTGAACCTTCGGAACCGGCTGCTCGCGGTCGCGGTGGTGGAGCTCCCGCCGGAAAAGCGGGCCGGTGTTTCCGGGGCGCAGGATCTATACAAAGTGATTCGAGACGAGAGACGCGGAGGCGACGAGCGTGACAACGAGCCAGCCGACTGACGCCGGTCTGAAGCCGCTCTCGCTGGGCGGGGGAGCGGTGCGCCTCGAGACACCCCTGGTCTTAGCACCCCTCGCGGGCCATACCGATCGGGCGTTTCGCGGCCTGGTTCGGGAGCTCGGAGGAGTGGGTCTGGTAGTGACGGAGATGGTGAGCTCCGAAGGGCTCACCCGGGGGAGCGAGTTCTCGCGGGAGCTCGCCGGCGTCAGCCCTGACGAGAGGCCGGTGGGGGTTCAGATCTTCGGCTGCGACCCCGAGCGCATGGGCGATGCGGCGTCGATGGTCGAGGACATGGGAGCGGACCTGGTCGACGTCAACATGGGCTGCCCGGTTCCCAAGGTGACCAAAACCGGATCGGGCGCGGCCTTGATGAAAGACGAGGTGCTGGCGGGCGCTGTGATCGAGAAAATGGTGAAGCGGTCGAAAATCCCGGTGACGGTCAAGATCCGATCGGGATGGGACTCCGGCTCCATCAACGCGCCCGCGTTCGCGCGGGTGCTCGAAGCGGCGGGAGCTTCCGCCATCACCGTCCATCCGCGCTGCCGGAGCGAGCATCATCGCGGAGAGGCGGCCTGGTCGGTCATCCGCGACGTAAAGCAGGCCGTCTCGATTCCCGTTCTGGGAAACGGCGACGTCCGGTGTCCAGTGAGTGCCCGCAGCATGATCGAGCTCACCGGCGCCGACGGCATCATGATCGGCAGAGGCGCCCTCCAGAACCCCTGGGTGTTCCGTCAGATCGCGACCGGCTCCGCCGAACCCCCGGGGCTCGACGATTACCGGCGCATGTTCGAACGCTTCGTGGCGCTCCTCCGCGAGCACCGGCCCGAAAGACTGGTCCTCAACCGGGTGAAGGCCTTCGTCGGCTGGGTGACCAAGGGCCTGGTGTCCGGGGCCAAGCTCCGGGAGGGCGTCTACGCCGCCAAGAGCGTCGACGAGGTCCTCACCGTCTTCGACGAGTACTTCAACAGAGTCGGCCCCGCCTGACTACTGATTCCTGACTACTGTCAGAACGCGGAGCGCGTTCTCGCCCAGAATCTTGCGAACCCGCTCCTCGGAAAACCCGCGGCGCAACATGAGCTCGGTGAGCGCCGGAAGGCCCGCGACGTCGATTGCGGGATCAACGTAACCGTCGAAGTCCGAGCCGATGGCCGCCGAATCCTCACCGCCGACCTCGACCACGTGCTCGAGGTGACGGACCGCTTCCTCGAGGCTTTGCTCGCGAAGCGCGGGAGGGGCGAGCATCACGCCGATGACCCCGCCACGCTCGGAGACCGCCCGGATCTGATCGTCTCCGAGGTTTCGCCAGGAGTCGTGGACCGAGCGGACACCGGTGTGACTCACGATGGGGGGAAGGGTCGTGAGCTCGACGGCCTCGAAGAACGTCTTCGTTGCGGCATGGGCGAGGTCGACGAGGATTCCGCTTTCGTTCATCTCGCCCATCAGTTCGCGGCCGAGCTCGGTGAGACCACGGTCTGACCCCGACGAGCTTCCGCCGATCTCGTTGTCCCGCATATGGACGAGGCCGATGAAGAGGACTCCGCGTTCCCGAAGCTCGGCCACGCGGCTCAGCTCTCCCTCGAGAGCGTGGGCGCCCTCGACCCCGTGGAAGTACGAGAGCTTGCCTTCGGCGTGGTTTCGGCGAATCGCGGAGGCGTCCGTCAAAAGTTGGGCGTCGGTCCAGGAGCGAGTCTTGTCGAGCTGATAGACGAGCCGCTCCCAGGGAGAGACCCAGGTCGCGGGCGGCCAGAGATCGTGAAACGCTTTCAGACCCGCGACCCCGAAGAAACGGGTGGGAAGGGTGAAGGCCGCGGCGTCGAGCCCTCCCTGACGCATGCGAGGAAAGTCGACGTGGCCGCCCTTGTGCGATCGGGAAAGGTCTCTTGGCCAGAGAAGCGAGTCCACGTGGAGGTCGATGACGATGGCCTCCGCGTGAAGGCGCCGGGCGCGCTCGCTGACTTCGATTGCGAGAGGGGGCGCTTCGAAGCCGGGCTCGAGGTCGAGCAGGAAGAAGGCGGCGACAAGGATCGGGAAAACTGCGAGGGCGAGCTTCCTACCCACCGCGGGTGTGCATCTCGAGGTGCGGGTCCTTTCGAAGGCTCTCGACTTCGACGAGCGCGTCCCGCTCCGCGAGCTCGAGGCGAACCTCCGCGCCCCGATCCTCGCGCGCGCGCCAGCTCGAGGCGAGGAGCTCTTCGAGCTCCCCGTCGCTCGCGCCAGAGCGCAGCTTCGCCCGGAGGTCGAGACCCTTCTGGGCGTAGAGACAGGAGTAAAAGACGCCGTCGGCCGTCAGCCGGCTCCGGTCGCAGGTCCGGCAGAAAGGCTCCGTTGTCGAGGCGATGATGCCGAACGTGGTCCCGTCGGGAAGACGGAACCGTTTGGCCGGCGCCCAGCTCTCGAGGTCGATGGGCGTCGCTTCCGCTCCCGCTCGGGCCTCGATAACCGCGAGCATCTCCCGTTTCGAGAACACCCGCTCCTGCGACCACCGGGTCGCGCCTCCCACATCCATGTACTCGATGAAGCGCACTTCGGCTCCGATGGTCTTCCCGAAATCGAGGAGGTCGAAGAGCTCATCGTCGTTCATTCCCCGCACGATGACCGAATCGAGCTTCAGCTCGGAGAATCCCGCCGAGCGGGCGGCCGCAATACCGGAGAGGACGTCTTCGAGCCCGTCCCGGCGCGAGATCTCGCGAAATCGCTCCGGCTTCAGCGTGTCGAGGCTCACGGTGATCCGCGAGAGTCCGGCATCCTTGAGAGCCTTCGCCTGCGCTTCGAGAAGAAGACCGTTCGTGGTCAGCGCCAGCTCGGAGAGCCGGGAGCTCCGCGACAGGAGACGGACGAGGTCGCTGAGGTCGCGGCGCAAGAGAGGCTCTCCCCCCGTGAGACGGACCTTCTCGACTCCGAGCGCGGTGAAAACACCCACCACCCGCGCGGTTTCTTCGAAGCTCAAGAGATCCTGGCGCGGGAGCCAGACGTACTCGGCTTCCGGCATGCAATAGTGGCACCTCAAGTTACAGCGATCGGTCACGGATACCCGGAGGCTCCGGAGCGGACGGCCGAGCTTGTCGACGGGAGGGGTCATCGGAGCCAGTGTAAAGAGCGTGCGAAGGCGAAGCAACAAGGAGCGGAATTGACTTCGGTCGGCGCTCCGAAACAACGTCGGCGCCGGAGGAATGGGAATGCCGCGAAGGATGCTGATCTGGCTCGCGCTCGGGCTCGGCGCTTGCGCTCCCACCCCGCGCGAGCCGCCCAAGGGTTTCGTGCTCGTGAAGGCCTCGGTCCTCGATGGCTCCGGTTCCGACGCGCGCTCGGTCAACGTGCGCGTCGAGGGGGACACGATCGTCGGGGTGGAAGAGGGAGAACCTCCCGAGGGTTACGAAGTCATCGACGCCTCCGGCTTCACGCTCGCCCCCGGATTCCGCCGCTCGGCCAATTTCGCTCCAGATTCGTAGCTGGCCGCCCGTGCTCGGCTATGATGCTCCGAGGTCCGAAGACGCCGGAGGGACACCTTCATACGCCACGACTCAGGACCTCGCAGATTTCGCATCGCTCGCTCAGAATCCGACCCGTTGATCGGATCCCTGTAGGGTCGGACAAGCCGAGCCCCCAGAATTGGGGTCGAGGCGCCCTCATGTTAGAGTGTTCGAGAGGCATCTGTGTCCATCGTTACCGCAGGCCACATTCGAGTCGATGAAAAAGGTGTTGCCTGGATTGAGGGCACACAGGTGAAGGTGATCGAGGTCGCACTCGACAAGCTCGCACATGGCTGGAGCCCCGAGGAAACGCATTTCCAGCACCCTCACTTGTCGCTCGCCCAGGTTCACGCGGCGCTCGCCTATTACTACGATCACCAGACCGAGCTGGATGCCGAGATCGAGCGCCGGCGGAAATACGCCGATGAGCTTGCAGAAGCGAGCCGTGGTTCCCCGCTTCGAAAAAAGCTTTTGAAGCTCCGCGAGCGGCGGTGAGCGTTCCGTTCTACCTGGATGTTCACGTTCCGCGTGCCGTAACCGAAGGGCTCCGTCTTCGCGGGGTCGATATTCTCACCGCGCAGGAAGACGGAGCCGCCGAGCTTCTCGACCCGGAGCTCCTCACCCGCGCCACCCGAGCGAGGTCGGATGCTCTTCACGCAAGACGAAGATCTGCTTGCCGAAGCGACGCGGAGGCAGCGAAAAGGGGAGACGTTTGCTGGTCTCGTCTATGCCCATCAGCTCAACATCACGATCGGGGGCGCCATCGCGGATCTGGAGCTCATTGCCGGAGCTACGGATATTGAAGAGTGGACGAACGCCGTCATCTATCTGCCACTCAGATGATGAGCGAAGCAACGTGCTCACGTGCGAGGAAAAAGCGAGACCCTTTCGTCTAAAGAGCGCGCGCAGGCGAAGCAACAAGGAGCGGGATTGACTTCGGCCGGCGCTCCGAAATAACGTCGGCGCCGGAGGAAATTGGAATGCAGCGAAGGATGCTGGTCTTGCTCGCTCTCGGGCTCGGCGCTTGCGCAGAAACCCCGCGCGAGCCGCCCAAGGGTTTCGTGCTCGTGAAGGCCTCGGTCCTCGATGGCTCCGGTTCCGACGCGCGCTCGGTCAACGTGCGCGTCGAGGGGGACACGATCGTCGGGGTGGAAGAGGGAGAGCCTCCCGAAGGCTACGAAGTCATCGACGCCTCCGGGTTTACGCTCGCCCCCGGCTTCATCGACCCTCACAGCCACGGCGACGACGAGCTCTTCGAGCATCGTGACGCGCTTGCGGCCGTGAGCCAGGGAATCACGACGATCGTCGTGGGGCAGGACGGGGAAGCCCCGTTTCCGCTCGCCGATTTCTTCCAGCAGCTTTCGACCACTCCCGTCGCCGTGAACGTCGCCTCCTATGCCGGACACGGAACGCTCCGCGACCAGGTCATGGGTGAGGATTTCCGCAGGGCTGCAACCGAGGAAGAGATCGAGAAGATGCGGCAGATCCTCATCGAGGAGATGAAGGCCGGAGCCCTCGGTTTCGGCACCGGTCTCGAGTACGACCCCGGGATCTATTCCGAGCGCTCCGAGGTCGTGGCCCTCGCCCGCGAAGCCGCCTCCTGGGGAGGGCGCTACATCTCCCACCTGAGGAGCGAAGATCGATACTTCTGGGACGCGGTCGATGAAATCCTGGCGGTCGGGCGAGAAGCGCATCTCCCCGTCCAGATCTCTCACGCCAAGCTCGCGATGAAGAACCTCTTGGGCCAGACGGATCGCCTCATTGCCCTTCTGGATGCGGCGCGCGCCGAAGGCATCGAGGTGAACGCGGACATCTATCCCTACACCTATTGGCAGTCGACGCTCACCGTTCTCTTTCCCAAGCGCGATTTCGAGGACCGCAAGGAGGCCGAGATCGCGGTAAGGCAGGTCTCGACCCCCGAGGGCATCCTGATTCCCCGTTACAAGCCCGAGCCCGCCTACGAGGGGAAGACACTCGCCGAGATCGCAGCCCTTCGTGGGACCGATCCCGAGCAGACCCTCATGGATCTTATCCGCGAGGCCGAGGCGATGAAGGCCACGGGCGAGGAGAACGTAGAGAGTGTGATCGCGACGAGCATGAATGAGGCCGATATCGAGAAGCTCATGAAGTGGGAGCACATGAGCCTCTCGACCGACGGCGAGCTCGACGGCGCTCACCCGCGGGGATACGGAACCTACCCGCGATTTTTCGGGCGCTACGTGCGGGAGCGCCAGGTGATGGCGCTTGTTAAGGCGGTGCAAAAGACGACGTCGCTTCCCGCGGCGC
>CAZKNR010000097.1:0-15397 GCA_964553925.1 uncultured Acidobacteriota bacterium | reverse complement strand
CCTGGCGAAGCGGCTTTCTCCTTACGTCCCCTCTTCGCGACTCGAGTCGCGGCTCGGAGTCCTCGGCTTTCTGCGCGAAGGGATGGAAGAGCCACTCCCCACGTCGCGCCTCTTCCATTTCTGCTCGGGCTGTCCCCACAGCCGATCCACCGTCGTCCCCGAGGGCTCCTCCGCCTCCGCCGGCATCGGCTGCCATGGAATGGCCATGACGATGGACCGTTCGACCACGGGCATTACCCACATGGGCGGCGAGGGCGTGCAGTGGGTGGGGATGGCGCCCTTCACGGAAACGGCGCACCTCTTTCAGAACATCGGCGACGGCACGCTCTTCCACTCGGGGACTTTGGCCATCCGTCAGGCAGTGGCCTCCGGCGCCAACATCACCTACAAGATCCTCTATAACGGCGCCGTCGCCATGACGGGAGGTCAGAAGGTCGATGGCGGCATGAGCATCGAGGATCTCACCCGGGCCCTCGAAGCCGAAGGGGTGAAGCGCATCCTCGTCGTGAGCGATCACCCGGGGTCGAGAGGCGTCTGGCCCCGCGAAAGGCTCGACGAGGCGCAACGACTTCTCCGGGAGGTCCCGGGGACGACGGCGCTCATTTACGAGCAGGAGTGCGCCGCGGAGCTTCGGCGCAAGCGCCGCCGCGGGCTCGCGCCTCGGCCCGAAAAGCGAATCTTCATCAACGAGGCGGTGTGCGAGGGCTGCGGCGACTGCGGAGTGAAGTCGAGCTGCATGAGCCTTCATCCCGTCGAGACCGAATTCGGGCGCAAGACGCGGGTGCATCAATCGTCGTGCAACCAGGACTACTCCTGCCTCGAGGGCGACTGTCCGTCGTTCCTGGAGGTTTTTCCTGGACGGAAGAGGCCACAGCCCCCTCCGAAGTTGGAAGAGGTCGATCTCCCTCGCCCCGAGAACCGACGACGCGAGGCTTCGATCTACATGATCGGCATCGGGGGCACTGGGGTCGTCACCGCGAACCAGATCCTCGCGACCGCCGCAGCTCTCGAAGGAAAGAAAGTCCTGAGCCTCGACCAGACGGGCCTGAGTCAGAAGGGCGGTCCCGTGGTGTCGCACCTGAAAATCCTCTCCGAGCCTCGCGAGGCCTCGAGCCAGATCGCGGCGGGAGAAGCCGACGTCTACCTCGCCTTCGACGTTCTGACCGCGGCCCAATCCGAGCATCTCACCCGCGCCCGGCCCGACCGCACGCTCGCCGTCGTTTCCACGAGTGCTGTCCCCACGGGAAGAATGGTCTCGCACGTCGAGGAGAGTTTTCCCGAGCTCGACGTCCTTAGACGCCGGATCGATGCCCATACTCGCGCCGACGAGAACCTGTACTTCGACGCCGTCGCGGTGGCAGAACGGTTTTTCTCCGATCACATGCCCGCGAACGTCATCGTCCTCGGCGCCGCGTACCAGAAGGGGCTCCTACCCCTTTCGAAGTGGAGCCTCGAGAAGGCCATCGAGATCAACGGGGCCTCTGTCGAGACGAATCGAAGCGCGTTTCACCTCGGGCGGAGGATCGCGTCCGACCCCGACTTCGGGCGCGTTGAATCGATCCGAGAGGCAAGCTTCGAGCGCCGCATCGCCGAGCTGACCGCGTACCAGAACGAAGGATACGCGCGCCGCTACTCCGACTTCGTCGTCCGGGTGCGCGAGCGGGAGCAAGAGGCCGTCGGCAACGAGTCGCGGTTGACCGACGCCGTCGCCCGCGGTCTCTTCAAGCTCATGGCCTATAAAGATGAGTATGAAGTCGCGCGGCTTTCGACCCGGCCCGGGCTCGACCGCGAGTTGGCGGGAACTTTCGGAGAGGGCGTCCGTTTTCGCTACCTGCTGCATCCCCCGCTTCTCCGAGCCATCGGAATGAAGCGCAAGCTCGCCTTCGGAGTGTGGTTTCGCCCGTTCCTTCGCGTTTTGGCGAAGCTGAAGCCGTTGAGGGGGACCAGGCTCGACCCTTTTGGATACGCCCGGGTGCGGCGGGTCGAGCGCGCTCTCGCCTCCGAGTATCGATCGCTCCTCGAGAGGCGCCTCGAGACGCTCACCCCCGAGAGCTACGAGGCGACGGTGGCGCTCGCGGAGCTCGCCGACGGAATCCGCGGGTACGAAGAGGTAAAGCTCGGAAACGTCGAGCGGTTCCGGAGCGCGGTCACCCGATTGGAGGCACAATGATCTTCCTGCTCGCTGTTTCACTGGCCGCCGCAGAGGACGCCCAGGAGTCGTTCCGCGATGCCCGCTTCGGGATGTTCATCCATTGGGGGGTCTATAGCCTTCTCGGCAAGGGCGAGTGGGTGATGGAGAACGATCGCATCACGCTCGCCGAATACGAGAAGCTTCCGCCCCGGTTCAACCCCGTCGAGTACGACCCCGCGGAATGGGTGCGCCTCGCCAAAGACGCGGGGGTGCGCTACATCACCCTCACTTCGAAACACCACGACGGCTTCGCGATGTGGGACTCGAAGGTCAGCGACTACGACATCGTGGATCGAACGCCGTATGGGAAGGACGTGCTCAAAGCGCTCGCGGAAGAGTGTCGGAAAGCCGGCATCAAGCTCTTCTTCTATCACTCTCAACTGGACTGGCATCATCCCGACTACTACCCGCGTGGGAAGACCGGTCGTAACACGGGTCGTCCCGAGGCGGGAGACTTCGACCGGTATCTCGACTACATGAACGCACAGATCGCCGAGCTCGCGGGCGGCGACTACGGCGAGATCGGCGGCTTCTGGTTCGACGGCTGGTGGGACCAGCACGTGAACGAGGCCGACAAGGCCGACCGCATGACCCACGTCGACTGGAAGCTGAAGGAAACCTACGACCTCATCCATCGGCTGCAGCCGCGAGCGCTCATCGGCAACAACCACCACGTGGCGCCTTTCGAGGGCGAGGATTTCCAGATGTTCGAGCGGGATCTCCCGGGCGCGAACACCTTCGGCTACAACACGACGGAGGTAGGCACCCTCCCCCTCGAGAGCTGCGACACCATCAACGGCTCCTGGGGCTTCAACGCCTCGGATCGAGCTTTCAAGAGCACCAAGGAGCTCATCCACTACCTCGTCCGTGCCGCCGGCGCCGACGCCAACCTCCTCCTGAACGTCGGACCAACACCCGAGGGGACGTTCTCACCAGAGGTGGTGGAGCGGCTGCGGGAGATCGGCACCTGGACCCGCGAGTTTGGCGAGACGATCTACGAAACCCATGGGGGACCCATGAAGCCCCAACCGTGGGGAGTGATGACGTCGAAGGACGAGGTCCTCTACGTTCACGTCCTCGCCGCGGACGCGCCGGAGCGCCTCGTTCTTCCGGGAACAGCAAGTCTGAAAATAGGTTCGGCCAAGGTGTTCGGGTCAGACACGAACGTTCCGTTCTCGAGGACTGCCGACGTCGAGGTCCGGCTACCGCCTCAGGAGGATCGTCACCCCATCGATACCATCATAGTACTTTTACCCTAAACTATTGTCAGAGTGGCGCTTTCTCCGGACAAGGGCAGCTTTCCTTGTATACAGGGAAAGTTCATGGCTAAACTGTCCCTGTGAATAAGGAAACTCTGAAATACGTCCCGCGAGAGTTCACCGACCGAGCGCCTCCCGCGACGCGGCCGCGCGAGATCGAGCTGCCGTTCCAATCGGGCAAGGTCGTTGGACTGGTGGGAGTCCGCCGCAGCGGAAAGACGTTCTTGATGTTCCACACGATGAATCGCCTAGCTACTAGCTGCTAAGCTAGGCAATGATCTCTCTGTCGCCTATACGAACCGTGTAGGACTCGTATTCTCGCGAGTCGTCGAGAAACGTAAGACCCTCCCCATCCTCAAAGTGCAGACGCAAAGTGCCATCCGGCTCCGAAGTTGAATCACTAACGGTCTTGCCAAGCAGCGACATTAGGCTCGACGTTTGCACGGGGACTACCTGATTACGACCCAGATCATGCGGGGGACGATCATGAACGAATGACGATGTGAGCGTGACAGAGATGTCCCCACTGAAGGCGAAGTGAATGGTGTTCGAGGTGAAAATGATATGAGTCAGCTCCTGCCCAACCAAGACCGACGAGTCGAAACCCTTCGACGCTCGGCAGACCGTACATTGTGGATCACCCTTTCTTTGGCGGTAGTTCAACATGTGTCTGCGGTCTAGTTCCTGGTTTCATTGTAGAGGGATCGATGGGCTGCCAATTACCGCCTGGCAGCGGTCGAGTCTCCAGTAACCATTTGGGTACTGCTCAGTAGGTGGCCCCTCGCGGACTCTCCAACCAGCGGGAATCTCCTTTGGTGGCAATTGGGGCGGATTCGTGGGCGGCTCAAACTTTGGTGAGGGTTTGGGCGCTCCCGCGCTCGGGGGAGGTGCACTGATTGGGGCGCGTCATGTGCAAGGTGGCCAGAAGGCCGGACGTGCTCTCAGAAAGGCCGCTCAGGCCGTTGGGCACCCGCTTCGGCCTCCACCTCGGGCTCGACCTCGAACCGTACGGCGCAAACAAGAATCTCGCAGCCGTCTATCAGGAGGATCCGTAGAACACGATACGGACCACTATTGCGAGCCGCGTTGCCGCTTTCTGGAATGCTACCTGCCGGTGTCCGCGGCAGCCTTTGCTCGCACTCGACGAGAAAGGGGTGATCCTCCACGATGTCACCAGACTCGATCGTCACATCGTCCCAGAATCCGACGAGGCGCAGACCGATATGCCCCTCACAGCGGATCTTGCTCCGGTCACCGCTCTCTTTGGCAACGACAAGGCACACCGCCTCGTAGTCCACCTGAATCGCTTCGATAGTCGCATCAGGCCGTACGACCTCGCCCAGCGGCTGCTTATGGCTTCGTGTCATCGAATGGCCAATCATACGGTACCTTCTCCTTCGACTTCCAAGGTCAAGTCGTGCCTCCAGTGCGCCGGTCGACGTGCAGGTGATCGACAGTATGCAACGGGAGTTCTAGTTGTCGTTGAGAGGGAAGGATGCTTGACGCTGGACACGTGACAGGCTCGCCCACGATCTTCTACATCCGCGAGCCTGGCGCGGCTCTTGCCCCCGCGACGAAGCCTTGCACGGTCGGCCCTGGGCCGAGGCCGGCTCCCTCCGGAGCTTGGGGCGGGCGACATCCAAGCACAAGCCAGCCGGCCTCCGGGGTGGGCGGGGGTATTAAATCCGGATGCCGAGTCTCCGAGGACCGGAATCCCGGATCAGGATTCCGGGCCGAGGAGACTCCTCCTTATGGAAAGCAGCCCAACACACGGCCGAAGGGCACGCGGCTTGCCACATCCCCTTCATCCACTGCAAGCCGCGTGACCGCAGGCCTTCCAACAGAGCTCCGGCCAGCTCGAGGTTTCGACGATATCGAGCATCGTTTTTATCTCGCGCTCGTCGTGACCTTCCAACAAGAGCTCCGGACAGGCCGAGATCATCGTCAACAACGAACGATTCATCTCGCACTCGTCGTGACCGAGGCCGTTGATCTTGTCGGACAAGGGCACGAACATCGGACCGCCTTGCTTAGGCAAGCTAGTCACCCTAGTCCCTATTGCCATTTCGGAGAGTCAATCCGACTCGTCGGCGCCGAACCAACTCAGATCCTCTCCCGCTAGCACTCGTCTGATGCTCTCTTGGTCAGAACAGAACTCATGCACAATCTCGAGATAGAAACGGACATCGAAGCTGGCCGAAGGACTCTCCTTCCTCATCATGCGCTTCAGGACCGGGAAGTGAGCGAGGTGCATTAGCCGCTTCGTCGTTTGATCGTCGATCGAATCGAGAAACTCTTTCGCTTCTTCCCAATGCAGCCATTCTCCCTGCTTATCGATATCACCCATGTGTTTCACTCACTTGATCTTGGTCAAGGCATCGAAATTAACTTGCGCTGCCCCGCCCTCCAGGAACTTCAGTGCGTCTAACTTCCCTCTGAAGATCTCACCGGCTGAGTCGATAACCAGCAAATCTCCCTGTCTTCCTGCAAAGACTTCAGCTCCTTCGACAGTAAGGGTACGCGAGGCCCGGAATGATCCGCCCCTATCGTTAATTTGGTCGATGAACTCCTCGAATAGCTCTGCCTTCTGGCCTTGGGTCCCTCCGGATTGTTTTAGTTTGGTGACTGCATCTCTAAGCATCTCACGGTTCGTTTTTCCCTGCACCTCTGGAATGCCTTTCACCTTTCGCCGGACTTGCTTAGCGAAGCGGTTCGTCGCGTCCACAGCCCGTTTCACGGTCTGCGCCACGACACCCGGCTTCTTCGGCCCTCGAGGTGCACCTCCACGAAGCCCTTTGCCGACACCTTTCGACGTCACAGCGATCGCAATCTGCTCGGCAACTTCGGGCGCGTGTTGACCGATGACACGACCGCCTTCCTCTCCCGTTTCCTGAAGTCCCGTGTGTACGTTTACGCTTTTCTCAGCCTCCTCGGCGGCAGCTCGCAAGTTGGCATCACGATCGCTCACCGCTTTGTTGGCATCCTCGCCCATTCGTTGTCGCTCGGTTTGAGGCATCTCGGGAAGGATCCCTCGGCCTCGCGCACCTAGCTCCTCAGTCGACCACTCACGGAATCTTTCCTTGTACTGGTTGTACTTCCTCACGACTGCGGACCACATCCCCTCCTCGGTTACGGGTCCTTCCGGCGATTCCTGGCCCGAAGGTGTCGGCTCATCGTCAATGCGTCCGCGACCAAAATTAGGATCGTTTTCGCGAAACGCACTAGCAAAGTCGAACTCTTCCTCATCCTGCACGTCTTCGCTCTGGAACCCCGTCGGATCAAAGAATCTCAATGGATTGGCTAGGGCATACAGATAGCGGTGCAGAGTGGGTGCGCGCCCGACTTCCCCGAGGAACGAGTCCTGTGTCAGAAATCGGCCGACATCGGAATCGTAGTACCGCGCCTTGGCATAGATGAGACCGGTTTCTCCGTCCAACTCATGACCGGTGAACGTGAACTTGTTGGTGCTCGAGCCGATGCGATCGCGCTCGTTCCCCCAGGCGTCGTAGAAGATCGACTGCCGAGAGCCACCGGCAGCGTCGGTCAAGCCCACCGTCGAGCGAAGACCGTCTAAGTGGAAGAAGCTCCGGCCCTCGGCCCGATTGTCGAGCCTTACGAGCTGGTCCATCCCGTAGTCGTACTTGGAGACGGTGGCGTTGGCCGGGTCGGCCTCGGTGATGACGCTCAGCTGGTCGTAGGTGTACTGCCGTCTTCCGTCGTTGCCGATCTTCAGAATCCTTCGGCCCTGATAGTCGTACCCGTAGCGGCCCAGAACATTTGAGGCTTGGCGGACCTCTCCGAGCTGATCGCGGATGTCGTAGTGGAAGGTGGTCGTAACTCCGCTCTTCGTCTTCGAAGTCGTATTCCCGTTCGCATCGTAGGCGTAGACCACGTCCGCGTCGCCGAGGTTGTCGGTGATGCGCTCGAGGCGGTTGATGGCGTCGTAGTGGAAGGTCTCGTCGGAGGCCTCGGCGCCGGTGGTCACCTCCTGAATGCGGTTCCCGCTCTTGTCGTACTCATAGACCACCGCCTTCCCCGGATAGGTCACCGTCTGCAGGCGGTTGACGAAGTCGTAGGTGTAGTCCGTCGTTTCCGTGCGGCCGGCGTTTTGTTCGACCTGGCGCTGGCGGTTGGAGTTTGGGTCGTAGCTGTACGCGTAGCTCGAGATGGTGCCGGACGGACCCACGTGGGTAATCGTGTCCATCCGGTCGGCGGCGTCGTACGTGTACGCCGACGTCGTGCCGTTGGGATTGGTGACGGCCTTCTTCAACCCGTCGGGGAAGTACTCGTAGGTGACGGATTGCTGGTCGTCGAGGGTGAGGGTTTCGAGGCGGTTGAGCTCGTCGTAGGCGTAGACGGTTCGCTTGTTGTCGGGGTCGATGAGGAGAGTTCGGTTGCCTTGTGGATCTAAGGCAACTGGCGCCCGCCGCCGAGCCTCAAAAACACCCCAAGGTAAGGGGTTTTCGGAGGACGATTAAGGAGGGAAGGGCTCGGCGCTAGTCCGGCTTGATGCGGACGATCGGATAGTCGGGGTCGAACGGCTGGTCTTTGGCGGCCAGCTCCTCGAACTTCCGGACGAGATCGCCAATGGTCATGCGTCTATAGTGGGCCCGAGGCCAGGTGACCATTCCTTTGAAACGGCGACCTTTTTCTAACCATTGATGGGCGGTATCCACAAAGGGCTGATCGTTCGTCACGAGAACGCGGCCGAGCTCGACGGCTTTCTCGAAGTGCTCAGGATCCGGAGCTTTCTTGGGAAGGGTATCGACGCCTCGAACAATGTCCCAACCGGCTCGTCGGAGAGCCTTCACGAGAGCTCCGAGGACGTCGTTGTCGGTGTAGAGAGGGAAGCGACCAGCCACGCTAACGGGAGGTCGACGATCGGCGTTTGCTCAAAAACTCGGCCTTGTCTCGCTCGTACCTCTCGTCCCAGGCCTCGTCCTCTGCGATATAGGCATCGATTTCGTCCGGATGATCGTAGTAATAGGCGAGCGCTGCATGGACCTGTGCGAGGTTCAAGTCAGGATATTGCTCCAGCATTTGCTCGGGCGTGTAGCCCTCTTTCTGCAGAAAGACGACGTTGACCACGCGTACCCGAGTGTGGTCGATGCACGGTCGTCCTCCGCACACCCCAGGGATCTTCGTGATGTGGGAGTACACGTACCCCGCGGGTAGCTCGACCTTCGGCTCAGTCTGAGTCGCCATGGCTTCCCTCATTTTACCGCGACCTTCCCTTTCTTCGCTTGACGCCGCTTTTGCCGGGGATGGGCTCGGGTGAAGACCTCCTTCAGGTCACGAACATCGACCTTGAGGTACTGCGCCGTGGTCTGGATGTGGTTATGGCCGAGGAGCTCCTGGATGAAGCGGATATCCACTCGCCTCTCGAGAAGGTGGGTCGCGCAAGCGTGCCTCAGAGCGTGAGGATGAAGATCGGGGATCCCCACAGCGAGACCGATATCGTGGATTCTGACCTCGAGTAGACCTCGGCTGATGCGCCTTCCCTCTCGGGAAAGGAAGAACGCCGGCTCTTTAGGATTGTGGAGCAGATACGGCCGAGACTCGCTGACATACCGACTCATCGCGTCGAGCGTTTGCCGCGGAATCGGAAGACGCCGATCCTTCTTTCCCTTTCCGTCTCGAACCAGGAGCTCGCCGTTCTGGAGGTCCACATCAGAGACGTCCAGTCGAATGCACTCACTTAAACGGATGGCCGTTCCGTAGAGGACCTCGACGAGCGCCCGGTCTCGCTGCCCGAGGGTCGTCGTGGCCGAAGGCACTCTCAGGAGGCGTTCGACCTGGGCGCGATTGAGCCTCGTCCGCGGAAGAGGTTTCGCGCGGCGAACTCTCAGAGTCGAGGAAGGATTCCGGAGGATGACTCCGCGGCGCTCGAGGAAAGCGAAGAAACGGCGCAGGCTCGAGAGGTACGCCGATAACGTGGAGTCGGAGAGAAGAGCGCCTCGCCTGGTCCTGGAACTCTTCAGAGACCCAGCGAACGCGACCAGGTGCTCCTCCGAGACCTCGCGGACGTCCTCGACCTTCCGTTCCCGAAGGAAACGAAACAGGCGAGCAAGCGCGAGCCGGGCGTGCTGTTGATAGGAATCGGAGTATCGATGAAGGCGGGCTTCTTCGAGATAGGCCTCGAGCGCGTCTTCCATATCAGGCATCAGCTTCGCGGATGGGCCCGGGCGATGGCTTTCTTCAGGTCGGAGATCTCGACCCGGGTGTAGCGCTGCGTCGAATGAAGCGAGCTATGGCCCAGAAGCTTCTGGATGTGCCGGATGTCTGCTCCGCCTCGAAGAAGATGGGTCGCCACGCTGTGGCGGAACACGTGACAGGTGACGTGCTTCTTCACCTTGGCCCTCCGTGCATACTTCTGCACGATGCGCGAGAGCACCGCGCGGTGGAGGCGCCCGCCTTTATCGGCCAAGAAGAGATAGGAAGCCTCCGCCCTGGTGAGAAGTTTTGGTCGGCCGTTCTCGAGATAGACCTCGATCGCATCGACAGCTGCATCGGTCAAGGGAACCTTTCGGTCCTTTCTTCCTTTGCCGAGGAGAACTCGGAGGGTCTTCTCCTCGAGATCGATATCGAAGGGCATGAGCTTCGAAAGCTCGCTCACTCGGATTCCCGTAGCGTAAAGGGTCTCGACAATCGCCCGGTCTCGAAGTTCGCAGGGAGTTTCTTCCTTAGCTGCCTCGATGACCTTCCGGGCTTCGCTCGGCGTGAGGATCACGCGCGGGATTCGGTTCTCCCGGCGCCGGAAAGAGAGCGTGCTCGCGGGATCGTGGAGGCTGTAGCCCCGCTGGTACATGAAGCGGAACAAGCTCTTGATGGCGACGAGGCGGTTTTCGTGGTGGCCCATGGAGTAGGGCTTCCCGTCTTTCTTCTTCTGAGCGAGCACGTCGTTCTGATGAAGCTGGATGTCCTCGGTGCGGACCTCGCCGAGATCGACGCCTTTCTCCTGGAGCCAGCCGAGGAAAGCCTTGAGGTGAATGAGGTAGTCCTCGACGGACTTGGGCTCGAACCGGAGCCGGATGTCGTCCTGGTAGAGCCCGAGAAGACGTCCGGACCTCGTTGACATAGGCCTTCGCTGGTTTCCGTGGCGAGGTGGCGGTTTCGGGGTCAAGTTCTTTCTCTAGTTGGACTTAAAAACCGCCACGGCGTTTTGGCGGTTTTTGGCGGTTGGCGGTTTTTTCTCAAGTCTCTGCTGAAGCTCGGAAGGGCTCAGAAGCGCAATCGCCGCCGCTTGGGGCTCTCGGTCCACAATCCGGTAGTGGGTGACCCTTCCGGCGCCGGCGCGACCTCGCTCGACAACCGCGAGGTACTCCAACTCCACGAGCTCCGAAAGCCACCTTCGAACGGTCGAGTCCGGAACCGCGAGAGCGTCTCGAATCTGCCGTCGGGTAAGGGTCGGCTCCCCCTGGCTCGAGAGACCACGGATGCGTTCGTAGGCTTCTCTCAGCGGCTTCTTCACATCGGAGAGGGTCTCGCTCAGGACGTGCCTCGAAAGCTCGTAGGCGACCTTGTAATCGTCGACCGAGGCCACAATCGCGCCGTTCAACCGCTCCCTCTGGAACTGATGAAGGAACGCCGAGACTTCGATGAGGTTCAAAAAGCGAGCGTGATCGCGCCGGGTCCTCATCCAGTGCGAAGGAAACGTGAGCTGATCGGCGAAGGGGATGACCACGGGAAGAGGCTCCAGAAGCCTCTGAGCGTTCCAGTGCTTCCGCACGATGGCGTCTGTTTTTTCCCTTAAGTGAAGGCCCCTCTCGGTCTTCATGAGGCGCTGGCGCTCGTGGATCCGGGCCGTTTGCTCTGCCGATTCGTCCATCGCGAGCTCGAAGCAGCGAGTGGCGTTCTCGTGATTCACCGAGGATTCCGTCGTCGCCTCGATGAACGCCGCCCGCGCTTCGACGAAGAAGATCTTCGTCCTCAAGTTGCCGGTGAGAGGATCTTTGATAGGGGCCGCGGCGATGAGTTTCTTCCGGCTCTGGAGAACGCGGATGGAGTAGTCGGCCTCCATCGAGCCGTGTCTTTCTTCGATGATGATGAGCTTCCGGTCCAAGACTTCGCCGCGGGAGTCTGCGGTCTAAGTGGTCCGGCACACAACCGATGAGAACGGCGGACGCTCATCAATCCGCACGCCGCTGGCCGGCGGAACGCGAGTATCAAGCAAAGTCAGCGGCCATGCGCATCGCAGAGAACGCCGTGTACTCTGCGGAATACTCCGGTCCCTCCGCTTCCGGACCCGCTAGCCACTCATCCAGCAGATCGTCGTGTTGCTCGACCACCCGCTTCAAGTCATCAATTGCCTCTCGGGGAGCCGACCGAACCAAGTCATCACGAATGAGATCGTCGCCCACACCCCAGAACTCGGCATACGGAATCAAGTGTCGCAGAGGTTCGGGAACATTGTCAGGCTTTAGGTAAATGATCGGCCGGTTCGCGGCGACCAACCCGTGTTTCTTTCGTATCTCCTCGACGGAGAGAAGTTCAAAATCATCTTCTTTCATGATGGAAAGCACCCCAACACACGCCGAAGAGCACGCCGATTGCCACAGGATTTCTTCACTTAACTGCAATCGGCGTGACCTTCGGCCTCAACAACAGAGCTCCGGCCATGACGAGATCACGACGACGATTCGAGGGACCCGTCTGGACCAATCTCGGCTTCAGTTCAACTGCTTAGCCGCTTTCAGCACGCGACGAAAGAGCTCGGGTGGTATCACGTCCAGGTACTCATCTTGGATTAACATCGCTTCTGGCGCGTCAGCAGCGAATGCACGGACCTTCTCGATCAAACGTCCGATGGCCCGCCTCTCCGTTTCAGACCACCGACTGCTTCCAAGCACAGCCTCTAGTCGCTCGACTGGATATCTCACGATCCCGAAGCGATATCGCAGCTCGTCGGATATGATTGCGTCGGCGTAATCAGACTCTCCCCACATCTCCATTTCGCGGAACTCAGCACCGGTAAAGTCAGCGCCTTTCAACACAGCTTTCTCAAAGCTAGTGCGCTCGAGTGTCGCCTCACGGAAGCTTGCGCCCACGAGGTTGGCGCTGCGGAGAGTCACATCGATGAGCGAGGCCCGATCGAAGTACGCTCCAGTGAGGGCGCCCATGCGGAAGATAACCCGAACGAGTTGCGCATCCCGAAACGATGCTCCGCTCAGATCGAGTGTCCTTGGCCCGATGTCAGCATCTTCAATGTGTGCATGGTCGAACACCGCAGAACGAAAGCACCCTCGCCGTCCTGGTTCGGCTGTCAGCTTGACCTTCTGGAGCACGCAGCGATGAAACGAGACTCCTTCGGCCTGCGGATTGATCAGGATCGAGCCGCTCAAGTCAGCGCCCTCCAGCCGGAAGCGCCGCAGGTCTAGGTCGCGGTGATTGAACTGGACCCGACGCCCGGTGAGATCCACCAAGCCTTCACGGAGAAGGTTATGCTTGCCTGCAACAGCCACCCACTCATCAGTCGTCTTCGCGACCAGTAGCCGCGCGAGAAGCCGACGATCATCCACTTCCCAAACCTTAGTACAGCAGCGGCCGCAGGTCGAACGGATCGTTCGCGTACCGTGTGACATGTCGGGGCCAGGATCCCGGAGTCGTCACGTCCCACGATGTGTCAAGGAACCTGACGAGGAAGTCCGGGCCCCTGGCACCGCGTCGGGTGATCCGTAGGAACGGAGTGTCGAGCTTGGAAGCCAGTTGCTTCGCAACGTCATCCATGATGTTGCCGCGAATGATGCTCCGGACAAGGTTCGGTTTCTTCGCAGCGATGTTCGCAACTCTCACACCACCAAGGGCCGGGTTGCTGTAGACCCGAGCCCAATGCGTACTCCCTTGAGCTATTAGCCTGTCCGTGATCCGGCTTGCTCGCGCCGTGACGTCCAGCAGCTGTTGGTTGATCCTCTCCACCTTGGGAAAGTTGGATGCAGCGCGGGCAGCAGCACTCTCCTCCAGGTTTGCGAGTACGCGCGCACGTAGTGTGCTGCTCTGGGCACGCTTCGCTGCCTGCTCAACGATTTCCTCTGTCGCTTCCTTCGTGACCTTGGCGGCCGTCTTCCCTTTGCCCAGAGTCGAGAATCCGCCCGTCAGTGCGATGTCCACAGCCAGCTCAGCGCCGAACTCGTTCACGTCCATGATTGCGCGCTTGTCGCCCTTCACTGCCTGGTAGACCTTGTCTTTCGCAGTTACGGCAATGGCAAGACCCACCTGACCGGCCCCGGTTTCCTTGACCACTCGGGCGGTGTTGCTGAGCTCATCGAATGACTCAGTGATTTCCTTCGCCGCCTGCTGAACGGTGCCCGACTCGGGTGCGACTGACGAACCCAGCCCGATAGCAAGATTCAGACCGAAGTTGACAAGGCCTAACGCGCTGTCGGCGAATGCAAGTAGTCCCTTGGCCTGTCCCGTTTTTTGCGCGATGTAGCGGCCAGCAAACGGGATCTGTTCCGCCGTTTCTGATTCCGAAGCCTCCAAGCCCACCTCGCCCAACTCCTCTTTCGTCTCGCGGATGTGCTTACGGAAGTCTTGAATGAACTCGACGTTGCCCGTGGGGTCAACGAAGATCAGCGGGTTCATCTGGGCGTAGGTGTAGAGGTGGAGATCCGGCGGATCGGAGACCTCGCCCAGGATGTCGTCTTGACTCAGGAAACGTCCGATTTCAGCGTCATAGAAACGCGCCTTGAAGTAGTACAATCCCGTCTCCCGGTCGACCTCCTGCCCTGTGAACGTGAACTTGTTTGCGCTCGAGCCGATGCGATCCCGCTCGTTGCCCCAGGCGTCGTAGAAGATCGATTGTCGAGTGGCACCGGCAGGATCGGTCAGTCCGACTGTCGAGCCAAGAAAGTCGAGATGGAAGAAACCTCTCCCCTCGCCGCGGTTGTCGAGGCGTACGAGCTGGTCCATGCCGTAGTCGTACTTGGAGACGGTGGAGTTGACCTGGTCGGCTTCGGTGATGACGCTCAGCTGATCGTAGGTGTACTGGCGTCTTCCGTCGTCGCCGATCTTCAGGATTCTTCTGCCGTCATAGTCGTATCCGTACCTTCCGAGAATCGCGGCGCCCTGGCGCACCTCTCCGAGCTGGTCGCGGATGTCGAAGAAGAAGTTCGTTGTGACTCCGCCGGCGGTCTTTTCGGTGGTATTGCCATTTGGGTCGTAGCCGTATCGGGTGAGCTCGGCGCCCGTTCCGGTGTCGGTGATGCGCTCGAGGCGATTGACGGCGTCGTAGTGGAAGGTTTTGTCGGAGGCCTCGGCGCCGGTGGTCACCTCCTGAATGCGGTTGCCGGCCAGGTCGTACTCGTATTCGGCCGTCTTGTCCGGGTAGGTAACCGTCTTCAGCCGATTCACGAAGTCGTATGTGTACTCCGTGGTCTCGGTTCTGCCCGCATTCGTTTCGACCTGGCGCTCTCTATTGCTGTTGGCATCGTAGAAGTACTCGTAGCTCGAGATGGTGCCGGTCGGACCCACGTGGGTGATCGTGTCCATGCGGTCGACGGCGTCGTACCCGTAGGCCGACACCGTGCCGTTGGGGTTGGTGACGGTCTTCTTGAGCCCGTCGGGGAAGTACTCGTAGATGACGG
Organism: uncultured Acidobacteriota bacterium; assembly: GCA_964553925.1. Taxonomy (GTDB): domain Bacteria; phylum Acidobacteriota; class Vicinamibacteria; order Marinacidobacterales; family SMYC01; genus DAISKN01. The sequence continues at coordinate 365 of CAZKNR010000097.1, read as the reverse complement.
CCTGCTGGTCGTCGAGAGTGAGGGTCTCGAGGCGGTTCAGCTCATCGTAGGCGTAGACGGTTTTCTTACCATCCGGGTCAGTGAGAAGAGTGCGGTTGCCTTGTGGATCGTAGTCGTACGTCAGCCTTCGGCCCCAGGCGTCGGTCTCGCTCTCGAGCCGGTCGAGCTCGTCGTAGCTCTTGAAACTCGAGACCACCGCCGGCGGGTCGGTGCCCGAGCTCTTTGTTTCGTCGATACGGATGAGGTTGTCGTTTGGATCGTACTCGTAGCCGATCTGTTGCGTTCTCGTAAATAGCTGCAGGTCGGCCGCCGTGAGATTGTAGACCTTGGACTTCAACCGGTTCAGCTCGTCGTAGTCGAAGGTG
>CAZKNR010000096.1:0-11405 GCA_964553925.1 uncultured Acidobacteriota bacterium | reverse complement strand
GCCAACGATGTCGCGGCAGATGACGGAGGCCGGCGTCATCTTCGGCACCGCCGCGTACATGTCCCCCGAGCAAGCGCGCGGAGGGACGGTAGACAAGCGCGCGGACATCTGGGCCTTCGGGGTGGTGCTGTTCGAGATGCTGACCGGGAAGAGGCTCTTCACGGGTGAGACGGTCAGCGACACGCTGGCGGCGGTGCTGAGGCAGGAGATCGACTGGAAGGTACTGCCGGCTCCGATGCCGCCCGTGGTCCGAGAGCTCTTGGAGCGGTGCATCGAGCGCGATCCGAAGAAGCGTCTGCGCGACATCGGAGATTTGTGCGTTGTGCTCGAGCGGAGGCTCGGCACGCCCGATGCCGCCCGCGTCTCTTCGGGAGTGCGGGCGCTACCGTGGGCTCTCACTCTGTTGCTGGCGCTGGTCGCGGCGCTCGCGCTCTGGGCACCGTGGCGCCCGGCGCCCCAGCCCGCGCCATCTCTGCGCCTGAGCGCCGAGCTGGGTGCTACGGCATCGCTTTCGACCGACTTCGGTCCCGCCGCGATCCTCTCGCCCGACGGTCGCCTCCTGGCGTTCGTCGCGAGCCATGGTGCGGACGGACGCCCGCTTCTTTACCTCCGGCGCCTGGAGCAGCTCGACGCCGCGCCGCTTTCGGGGACGGAAGGCGCCCGCGACCCGTTCTTCTCTCCCGACGGGGAGTGGATCGCGTTCTTCGCCGACGGGAAATTGAAGAAGGTGTCGGTCTCGGGCGGCGTGGCCGTCACTCTCTGCGACGCAGAGGATGACCGGGGCGGGACCTGGGCCGAGGATGGGACGATCTTTTTTACGCCCAGTTTCACGGCGGGCCTTTCGCGTGTGTCGTCGGCGGGAGGCACGCCGCAGACCCTGACCACGCCCGATCCGGCCTTCCAGGAGTTCACGCACTGCTGGTCCCAGGTCCTGCCCGGGGGCAAGGCCGTCCTGTACACGGCGGTCAGCACGTTGGGCAACTACGACGACGCGAGCCTCGTCGTGCACACGCTCGAAGGCGACACGAGGAAGGTGCTGCATCGCGGCGGTTATCATGGCCGTTACCTTCCGAGCGGGCATCTGGTCTTCATTCAACAGGGAACGCTTTTCGCCGCGCCTTTCGATCTCGATCGGCTGGAGCTGACCGGCGAGCCGGTGCCCGCGCTCGAGAGCGTGAGCGCCAACCCGAACAGTTTAGGAGCCCAGTTCGCCTTCTCCCGCGACGGAACGCTCGTGTACCAGCGGGGAGAGGGCTCCGGTCTCGCCGTGCCCATTCAATGGATGGACCGGGAAGGGAAGCTTCAGCCTTTGCGCGCGGCGCCCGGCGCCTACAGCCGCATCCGCTTCTCCCCCGATGGCGGTCGGCTCGCGCTCGACATCATCGAGGGGAAGAACCGGGACGTGTGGGTCTTCGATTGGGAGCGCGACACCCTGTCTCGTCTCACGTTCGATCCCAACGAGGATCGCGACCCCATGTGGACTCCCGATGGCCGGCGCATCGCCTTTTCCTCGGCGCGGGCGGACCAGTCGACACGAAACCTGTACTGGCAGCGAGCCGACGGGACGGGCGAGGCGGAGCGCCTGACGGAGAGCAAGAACCCGCAATTTCCGAGGTCGTGGCATCCGAGCGGGAAGTTCCTGGCCTTCCAGGAGAACAACCCGAAGACGAGCTTTGACATCCTGATCCTGCCGCTCACAGGGGACGAGGCCTCCGGGTGGAAGCCGGGGAAACCCACGGTCTTCCTTAACGGTCCTTTCGTCGAAATCCAGGCGGCCTTCTCGCCGGACGGGCGCTGGCTGGCGTATAGCTCCAACGAGTCGGGACGCTTCGAGGTGTACGTGCGTCCGTTCCCGGGTCCGGGGGGGAAGTGGCAGGTCTCCACCGCCGGCGGATTCTGGGCCACGTGGTCTCGAAGCCGAAGAGAGCTCTTCTACCACGGTGGAGACGGGAGGATCATGGTGGCCGGGTACACCGTGGAAGGCGACTCGTTCCGTGTTGAGAAACCGCGGGTGTGGTCGCCGGGGCTCGTGCCCCCTCGGGTAACCGGCCGGAGCTACGACCTGCACCCGGACGGCGAGCGGGTCGCCGTGCTGAAGGCCTCGGGGGAGCAGGCGGAGGCCAGGCGGGACAACGTCGACTTGATCCAGAACTTCTTCGACGAGCTGCGCCGTATCGCGCCGGCGGGCAGGCGATGACGCTCTCTCCCGGCACAAGACTCGGTCCTTACGAGATCGCTTCGCCCCTCGGGGCCGGGGGGATGGGCGAAGTGTTCCGCGCGCGGGACACGAAGCTCAACCGCGACGTTGCGATCAAGGTCCTGCCCTCAGCGTTCGCGCAGGATGCCGAGCGCGTCGCGCGTTTCCGGCGCGAGGCGCAGGTGCTCGCCTCGCTGAACCATCCGAACATCGCCGCGATCCACGGGCTCGAGGAGAGCGAGGGCGTCCTCGCGCTGGCGCTGGAGTTGGTCGAAGGCGAAGACCTTGCGGAGCGCCTGACGCGCGGCGCGATCCCTGTCGACGAAGTCGTTGCGATCGCGAAGCAGATTGCCGAAGGCCTCGAGGCCGCGCACGACAAGGGCATCGTCCATCGCGACCTCAAACCGGCGAACCTCAAGCTCACCAAGGAAGGAACGGTCAAGATCCTCGACTTCGGGCTGGCGAAGGCCTACGGGAGAGAGGCGGACGCGGCGGGAAGCGAAGGGCTCTCTCAGTCGCCGACGATGTCGCGGCAGATGACGGAGGCCGGCGTCATCTTCGGCACCGCCGCGTACATGTCCCCCGAGCAAGCACGTGGAGCGACGGTAGACAAGCGTGCGGACATCTGGGCCTTCGGCGTGGTGTTGTTCGAGATGCTGACCGGGAAGAGGCTCTTCACCGGCGAGACGGTGAGCGACACGCTCGCGGCGGTTCTGAAGACCGAGCCCGACTGGCAGGCGCTGCCCCAAGAGACACCCCTGTCCGTCCGCCGCGTCCTTGCGATGTGCCTCGAAAAGGATCCGCGACGAAGGCTAAGAGACATCGGGGACCTGGGCCTGTTTCTCGCAAGCAGTCCTGTTGGACCCTCGACCGCTGCGGTCGAGCGCCGCTTCGGTCCTTGGATGACTGCGGCCACGCTTCTTCTGGCGAGTGTCGTCGCCGCCGTTGCCGCTTGGACCCTGAAACCCGAGGCCCCGCGCCCTCTCTTTCGCTTCGTCGCGACACCGCCCTCCTCCGAGCCTTTCAGCTTCATGGTGCCCGACGCCGACGTGGATGTGGCCATCACCCCGGACGGCACTCGCATCGTGTATCCGGTGACCGTGAATGGCCGACGCCAGCTCGTGGTGCGCGCCCTGGATCGGCTGGATGCGGTGCCCCTGAGCGGACTCGGCAGCGAGCCGCGCGCCCCGTTCGTCTCAGCGGATGGCAACTGGGTCGGGTACTTCGACGGGAACTCGACTTTGCGGAAGGTCTCGATTTACGGCGGGCCGCCCGTTACCCTGTGTGCGCTTCCAGGCGCCGGCCCGCGCGGTGCGAGCTGGGGAGCCGATGGCACGATCGTGTTCGCGACGGCGGGTGCGGTGAGCGGACTCTGGCGCGTGTCTTCGGGCGGCGGCACGGCGCAGGAGCTGACCAAGCCCGACCCCGAACAGGGGGACCATCTGTGGCCCGAGATCCTTCCCGGTGGCAAGGCCGTGCTCTTCACGATTCTGAGAGGAGCGGTCGAGAGCGCTCAGATCGCGGTGCTGTCGCTAGCGACAGGCGAGTCCAGGGTTCTCGTCCAAGGCGGGAGCAATCCCCATTACGTCGCGAGCGGGCACATCGTCTACGGGGTCGCTGGCACGCTTCGGGCCGTCGCTTTCGACCGCGAGAGACTCGAGGTGACGAGTGATCCGGTGCCGGTTCTCGAGGGGGTCGTGACCAACGATAGCGGTGCTTCGGACTTCGGCCTGGCGCGAGATGGATCCCTCGTTTACATCGAGGGCACTGCCGGCGGCGCCGAGCGGTCGCTCGTCTGGGTGGATCGGCGAGGCCACGAGGAGCCGCTGACCTTGCCGCCGCGCTCCTACGTCTATGCGCGCCTGTCCCCCGACGGGAGCCGGCTCGCGCTCGATGTTCGCGACAAGGAACGCGACATCTGGATCTGGGACTTCGCCCGCGAAACGCTGACCCGGCTCACCTTCGATCCCGGTCGCGACGAATATCCGACGTGGACGCCCGATGGGCGTCGGGTTGCGTTCGGGTCCGGCGATCCGAGGAATCTGTTTTGGAAGGCGGCGGACGGTTCCGGCAGCGTCGAACGGCTCGCTGAACGTGCGAACTTCAATCAACCGCAAGCCTTCTCGCCCGACGGGAAACGTCTCGTATTTCGGGAGGACTTTCCCGGAAGAGGGCGGGATCTCGGCGTGCTTTCGCTCGAGGGAGGCAAGACTTCGGCGCCGCTCCTGGTAACCGAGTTCAACGAGGTGAACGCGGAGATCTCGCCTGACGGGCGCCTTCTGGCCTACCAGTCCGACGAGTCGGGCCGGGAGGAGGTGTACGTGCGCCCGTTCCCCAACGTCGAAGAGGGCGTTTGGCAGGTTTCGAGAGACGGCGGTACCCGGCCGCTCTGGGCTCGGAACGGTCGCGAGCTCTTTTATATGACTTCGGAAGGACAACTCGTGGCGGTCCCCATCCAAACCAATCCCGCCATCGCCATCGGAAACGCCGAGGTGGTCGTCGATCGCGCCTACTTCACCGGCGCTCCCGGCCGCACCTACGACGTATCTCCCGACGGCCAGCGATTCCTGATGATGAAAGAAGAGGGCGCGAGCGATGGGACTTCAGAGGCGGAGCTCATCTTCGTCCTGAATTGGGGCGAGGAGCTGAAACGGCTCGTTCCCAATAGGCCCACGAGAAACTGAGAGCTTTAGTTCTCGAGTGCGCGCCTGCACTGTTTTCGAACGACGTTCTCGACCCGTTGGAGCGCCGGGTATGGGCCGAAGCGCTCCTCGAAGGTCTCTCTCACAGGTTGAAGCTGTTCGGAAAGAGAGGCGGCGGTTTCTTCGATGAGACCTCGCAGGAACTGCTTTCGGATGTCGCAGTGCGCGGCCAGGCGATCCCATTGCGCGTGGTGGATCTTTCCCGGGTCCCGCTCACCGCCGACGTCGAACGCGAGTTGGTGGTCGATACGGTCGATCGCCCTCGTGCAGACCAGGTCGTAAATTCCCGTACGGTACAAATCAGCGATCGACGATGTCATTTTCAGATTAATAATACCGTACGGTACAATTGTGTGCCATTGGGACCGCTCGAACGGCGAATGTTACCGTACGGGATGCTAGCGAAGCAGCTTCTTCAGCCACCGCAGCTTGCCCCGATACGGGGGGTACCGAATCGGGATGTCCAGAAGCCGAGAGCCCTGAACCACGGCTTTCCTGTGCGAGAAGAGCTCGAACCCGAAGCGGCCGTGGTACTCGCCGACTCCGCTCATCCCGCGTCCGCCAAAGGGAAGGCGGGGATTCATGAACTGCATCACGAGCTCGTTCACCGCGGCGCCTCCCGAGGGAACCTCACGGAGCACGCGGCTCTGGACGTCCTTGCGGTTCGAGAAAACGTAGAGAGCGAGCGGATCCGGATGCCGGTTCGCGATCGCGATCGCCTCGTCGAGCTCGCGATACGTAATGATGGGGAGGATCGGCCCAAAAATCTCCTCTTCGCGCGGGGGCGATTCGGGCGACGCGTCCTCGAGCACCGTCGGAGCGAAATAAAGTTGGTCGCGATCTCGCTCTCCGCCGAGGGTGACGCGACCGTGCTCGAGGTAAGAGGTCAGCCGGTCGAGGTGACGCAGGCTCACGATGCGGCCGTAGTCTTTGCTCCGGCGCGGGTCCTCGCCGAAGAATCGGCCGACGCTCGCCGCGATTCCGGAGACCAGCTCGTCCTTTCGGCGCTCGGGAACCAGAACGTAGTCGGGAGCGATGCAGGTCTGACCCGCGTTCATGAACTTGCCCCAGGTGATGCGCCGAGCCGCGAGCGACAATTCCGAGTCCGCATCGACGATGACCGGGTTCTTGCCTCCGAGCTCGAGGGTCAAGGGCGTCAGGGTCTTCGCCGCCGCCAGCGCAACTTCGCGGGCGACGGAGGCGCTTCCCGTGAAGAGTACGTGGTCGAACCGCAGCCGCAGGAGCGCCTGGCTCGTTTCCGCCCCTCCGGTCGCGACCGCCACGAGCTCTTTCGGGAAATTTTCGCCCAGGAGCTCGGCGATCAGATTCGAGGCATGGGGCGCGAGCTCGGACGGCTTGAGGATCGCGCAGTTGCCCGCGGCGACGGCCCCGATCCAGGGTCCGAGGGTGAGCTGAAGCGGGAAGTTCCAGGGCGCGATGATGAGCACGACGCCCCGAGGCTCGCGCTCGATGCGGCTCTTTGCGGGAAAGAGAGCGATCGGGGAGGACACGCGCTCGGGCCGCATCCAGCTCGCAAGATGCTTCAGGGCGAAGCCCACTTCGGATCTCAGAAAACCGATCTCGGAAGCGTAGGCTTCGAAGGGAGACTTTCCCAGATCGGCGGCAAGAGCTTCATTGATGCGCGTCTCGTTCTCCCGGAGGAGCCGCGCGAGCTTCTCGAGTTGTCCGCGACGGAAGTCGAACGACAGCGTCGCCCCGCTCCGAAAGTACCGCCTCTGGGCCTCGAGAACCGCCTCCCAGTCCATCAATCGATCTCGAGCTCCGCCACCAGTGGAAGGTGATCCGATGCCCGTCTCGCGAGCCTGAGACGAGCGCGGTAGACATGGAGGAGGCGAATGTTGCCCCGCACGTAGACCGAATCGAGAGCGCGGATCGGTCCCCACGCGGGGAACGTGCGGACCGGCGGCCCGAGCCCGCGAAAGCCCGCGGTGACGAGAAGCTTTCGCCCGAGCGTACCCCAGAAGTCGTTGAAATCCCCGGCCACGATGATGGGCGTCTGGTGATGGAGCCCTACGAACGGATGACTCTCGAGGAACTTCCGGAGCTGGATCTTCCTCTCGAAACCCGAGAGCCCGAGATGGAGGTTGTAGGCGTGGATGGTGCGCGTGGGATTTCCCGGGTCCCCCCCCAGGCGAACCCGGTAGCGGGCATGAAGGACGCTCCGCCGCTTCTTGGGCGGGACGGTCAGATCGATATTGGAGGTTTCGGTCATCGGGAAACGGCTGAGTATCGCGTTTCCGTACTCGCCCCCGCCGAGAACTTTGACGTTGGCGAAGTACGTGCGGTGCCTCAGGCCGAGAAAGTCGCCGAGAAGATCGACCTGGCGGTCGGCGTTCGAACGGCGCGCGTGCTGATCGACTTCCTGGAGCAGAACGAGGTCGGGCTCGTACCGCGCGATGACCTGCGCGACTCTCAGCGGGTCGTATCGCCGGTCGATACCCCCGATGCACTTGTGGATGTTGTAGGTGACGACTCGAAGGCGCACGAGTAGTTTCGAGGAGATCGAAACAAATCATGATATCACGGCGTCCGCTTGCGTCTTCTCTGATACAATCCCCGGCCAGAGACAGGGCTCGAACATGGCATTATCCGGGAACACGCGGGAGCTTTCTCTCGCGGATCTCATCTTGGTGAAAGCTCAGGATCCCGGGAGTTACCGGCTGAGACTCGCCGGGCCCGCGGGCGACGGGCTTCTGTTCATCCGCGGCGGCCGCGTGGTGCACGCCGCCTACGGCGAGCTTCCGGCTGCCGACGCCGCCTATCTGCTCGTGACCGAGGAGGCCGTTGACTTCAAGGTCGAAGCCGACGTCGACATTCCGGGGGAGACCGTGAACTTCGGCGCGCAGGAGCTCCTCATGGAGGCCATGCGCCGGTTCGACGAAGGAATTCTGAAGCGCCCGAAGTCCGTCGCAGTGGCCATGGGGACGAGTGTATCGAGCCGCAGGGAGCCCCCGCGGCCACGCTCGCACGAAGCGAGGAAGAGCCCGGAAGCCGAAGCCCTGCGGCGAGCCACGGGACACTACCTCTTCGCCGAGCTCGAGACTCCAATCTCGACGATGAGGAGACGCTCGACGCTCCTCTGGGCGCTGCCCCTCGGAGTCGCGGTCGTCGCCGGGCTTTTCATCGCCAGCGTTCGGACGGGGACGTTGACCTCGAGCTCGCACCGGGAAGTCGTGCGCCTCTCGGATCTCGGAGGTCCGCGCGATGCCCTCCCGATCCTCCTCTCCGGTGGCCCCGCCATCGCTCCGGCCGACGCCGATTCGAGCGTTCATCCCACAATCCTCTACCGCATCCGGATCGACCGCGAGGGTGTCGTCCATCCTCAACGGCCTCGCGAGACCCGCGAGGGGCTCGCCGCGTTCGAAGCCGCGGCCTCGGAGGCGCTCAAGGCGTACCGCTTCGCTCCCGCGATTCGCGAAGGAGTGCCCGTTCCGATCGAGATCAACTGGCCCGTTGATTTCATTCGGCGGCGGGACGGGAGCCCGACTCCGATTCCGGTGGACGAGGACTTCTTCACCGATTTGCTTCTCGACAAGAGACCGGTGCTGATCCAGGGAGATCCCCCGGAGTCGCCGCTTCCCGCGAGTCCCCGCCGGCCCAGGATCGATTGCCGCATGCTGATCGATGAGCAGGGGAGCGTCGCGGAAGCCTCGATCGAGGATCCCCGTCCAGGATTCGAGCTCTACGAGAAAACCGTTCTCGACACCGTGCGGACCTACCGGTTCGAGCCCGGAAGGCGCGAAGGGCAGATCGTGCCCACGTGGACGAGCTTGACCGTCGAGTTTCGCTGACAGGCTGACCCATGCGTCCCTTCGCCGCGACCCTGATGCTGTCCGCCCTCTTGGCGAAGGCCGAAGCTCAGGAGCGCATCTCGGTGCGCGGTCCGGCGGACGTTCTCGATCGCTTCGAGGGCCTCTCGGAAGCAATCGCCCGCTGGCATCCCGATCTCGACGTCGCCTGGGTGCCTTACGAGGCGGGAGTTACCTTCGACCCGCTCTTCGATGGCTCCGCCGATCTGCTCGTCAGCCCCCGTGGCATCGAGCCGCGGGAGCAGGCGCTGGCGGCGATGCTTTCCCTGGAGATTCACGAGCATATCGCTGCCCTCGATGCCGTCTCGGTCGTCGTCCATCCCGACAACCGTGTGGAGAGCCTGTCGCTCGAGCAAATCCACACGCTCTTCAGCGGGAAGATCCTCGGCTGGTACGGCGTCGGGGGAAGCGACCGTCCAGTTCGCCTGCTTCTGCCCCCGCCATCGTCGGGTGAGTATCAGGCCCTGAGAAGGATATCTCCGGGGAGCGACTTCAGACTCGCGCCCACGGCCGAGATCGTCTCCACCTCCGCCGCGGTTCTCTCGACCGTTGCCTCCGATCCGCGAGCCGTAGGACTCGTGTCGATGAGCCTCGATCGCTCGCGCGTGAGAACCGTGCCCCTTAGACCGGCGGCGCCACCTTTTGCACCGCGTGTTCCCTCCGCCGAGTCCGTTGAGCCGGGAGAGTATCCCTGGAACCGGATCCTCTTGCTCTACAGCCGGGGGAGCGCCGACGAGGATCTGCAACGCCTTCTCGCTAGCCTCCTCTCGAGTGAAGGGCAGGCGGAGATCGGGAAAGCGGGTTTCGTCGCCGTTTCCGCCGATCGGGCATTTCGGAGAACGCTTCCGGCCCGCGAGCGCTCCCGCGGCGCCACGGTCACGAGAGTGAGCTTCTCACCGGGTCTCGAACGGCTCGATCGTCAGGCCCGCCAGGTCTTGACCGAGCTTGCCGAGGGCGCGGCGGAAGTCTGGATCACGGGGCACACGGAGCTCCTGGAAGCTCGACCGGGAGACAGCGGTCTTTCCGAGCGGAGGGCGCGCGCGGTCGAGGAGTTCCTCGCCGCTCTCGGGGTTGCCGTGAGAGGAGCCGAAGGAGCGGGCGCCGAGAGTGGCGGTTCCCGCGGCGCCGACGTATGGTGGATTTCGCGGCGCTGATTTTGGAGACGACGACCGAGAACGCGTTCCTCCTCACCCGGCAGTGGCGCGACGCGCCTTCCGGACCTTCCGGACCCTCCGGAATTGAAATCGTCTTCTGGGCCCGGGGCGAGTCCGGCCCCATCCGCATCCGCCTCGACCGGAAGGAGGCAGTGGCCTTCGCGGAGCGAGGCCGCATGCGAGCGGAGACGCTCGGCTGCCGGGTCCGCGGAGTCGAGCTTCGCACTTTCGACGGAGCTCTCGTCGACGCGCTCTACTTCAAGAGCCAGCGCGCGCTCGTCGAGGCGAGGAAGGCTCTTCGGGAACGGGGCGAGCGCCTCTTCGAATCGGACCTGAAGCCCGCGGATCGCTTCCTCATGGAGCATTTCGTCACCGGGGCGTTTCGCGTCGAGGGCGCTTTCGTCCAGCATGGTTCCTATCGCGAATATCGAAACCCGAAGCTCTCGTCCGCGGAGTACCGTCCCCGGCTCAAGATCCTTTCCCTCGACATCGAGACCGACGGGCACGACGAGACGCTGTACTCCGTCGGCGCGTCCATCGGATCGGAGGCCCGGGTGTTCCTCCTTCGCCATCCGGAGTGGAGCGGCGCCCACGGCGAGCGTCTCGACGAAGAAGAGCACGTCACGATCTCGGTGCACCGCGATGAAGCGGCTCTCCTCGAGGAGTTCTTCTCGTTTCTCGCGAGCGCCGACCCCGACGTCATCCTCGGGTGGAACGTCGTGGACTTCGACCTCCAGGTGCTCGAGCGCGTTTGCCAGCGGCTCAACCTCTCCTTCGCCATGGGCCGCGGGAGAGACCGGGCGGCGGTGCTGGCGCCGGGATCGCCCGGGGGCAAGCGGGTAGCGCGAGTTCCCGGACGAGCGATCCTCGACGGCATCGATACCCTCAAGACCGCGACCTGGAGCTTCGAGGATTTCAGTCTCGAGGCGGTCGCCCGCGAGCTCCTCGGGCGGGGAAAGCGGATCGAGAAGTCCGAAGACCGAATCTCCGAGATCCGCCGCCTGTACCGCGAGGAGCCGTGGGAGCTCGCCCGCTACAACGCCGAGGACTGCCTTCTGGTCGAAGCGATCTTCGAGAAAACGCACCTCCTCGATTTCGTTCTCGAGCGAGCTCAGCTCACCGGGCTCGCCCTCGATCGCGCCGGAGGCTCGGTCGCCGCGTTCGACAATCTCTACCTTCCGCGCCTCCACCGCCGGGGGAGAGTCGCCCGGGACGTGGAGGCGGCCGGTGGCGATGTGATGAGCCCCGGAGGGTACGTCCTCGAATCCGAGCCGGGTCTCTTCGAGAACGTCCTGGTCCTCGACTTCAAGAGCTTGTATCCGAGCATCATTCTCACCTTTCGCGTGGACCCGCTGGGTCTGGTCGAAGCGGGAGCGGACGCCATCGAGGGCTTCGACGGTGCCCGCTTCGCGCGCGAGCGCAGCATTCTCCCGGGACTCATCGAGGATCTATGGCGGGCGCGCGATCGCGCGAAAGCGGCGGGTGAGGAGGCGACGTCGCGCGCCATCAAGATCATCATGAA
>CAZKNR010000095.1:0-6927 GCA_964553925.1 uncultured Acidobacteriota bacterium | reverse complement strand
GCTCTACCGGGTGAACGGCGTCAACACCGGGACTCCTACGACGCAGTTCGTCGTTCTCGGGGACGGTCTCTCTGGCATCGGCGCGCCGTCTTTCGACGTGGCGAACCAACTCATCTACGTGGGATCGGAAGAAGGCTTCATCTACGCGGTCGAGTATCCGTTCCCCTGAAGACGGCCCAATCTCGTCCGGACGAGGTCACGGGGTCCGAAGCATTCGCTCGAGGTCGTCGGACATCTCTCCGGTGAGCTCCCAGCGGAGAAGAGACGCCGGCGCCAGTCCGGCGGAATTGAGCTCGTCCATGAATTGCCTCATGGTGAAATCGTCCCCCAGTTGCTGCTTGCGCTCGGCCAGGATTTTCTCGATCTCGAGCTTGCCGATGAGATAGCTCGTGCCGTAGCCGGGTTGCTGCAGATAGAGGTGCTGCTCGCCGCGCACCAGGTTTCCTTCCAGGCTCAGCCATCCCCGCGGTGTTTGCACCGAGGTGAACGCCGACGCCTGCTCGAGAGTGACCTCATTGCTGTGCATCCTCAGGTCCCCGAGAGCCCGGGCGGCGCGCTGGGCGACGAGAATGTAGATGAGCTCCCGTGAGCGCGGCCGGGCATCGAACATCCCCGCCTGCAGCATCATTTCTTCCCACCCGGTGGCGAGGCCTTCGGTGCGCGTATTGAAGATGTTGTAGAGGAGGGTCGCCTTTCGGATGGGGCTCGAATGGCCCTCGCTCGCGAGCCACCCTTTGTCGAACCAGTGGTAACCATGGGTGCGCATCACTTCGGGGTCGCGGTAATCCACTTCGGTGAAGAACTCCCGCGGACCGGGATCGAAGCTGCCGACTCGGGCCCGAAGCGCCGGGTCCATGTAGTCGCGGATGGTGAGGATGCCTTTGTCCGTGAGAAACGCCATGTACTCCGTCACCGCGGCGTCGAAGCGGCGCCGGTGCTCCTCGGCGCTCGCGATGGGCTCCTGCTTCGGTAGCGCCCTGTTGCGCGTTTCTTCGAGAGCGAGGAACGCCCTCGAGCGCGCGAGCTCGCGTTCCATCAGTGTCACCTGGTCGTGCCAGGTGTAGGGAACGAGCTGGACGTTTTTCAGATACCAATCGTAGTTCTCGACGCCGACGCCCGAGGGTCCGGTCTTGCTGGGCGCCTTCTCCTCGAGCCAGCCCGTGAAAGCGTCCGTCGCCTCCTTCGCGCGCGCGACTCTCGCTCCAAGCTCCGCCTGAGCGCCCTCGAGTCGGGAAGCGAGCGCCGCCAGGTCCCGGCTCTGCTCCTTGACGCTCTTGATGCCGTAATCCCAGAGATCCTTCTGGTTGCCGACGAGGTTCGTCTTCGCTTGCTCGAGAAGCTTCGGGACAGCGCTGATTCCGGACTGCACTTCGGCGGCGTCTTCCGGCGAGAGGGGAAAGCTGTACGCCCACAACTCGACGCCGCCGTAGGCGAAGGGTCCCTCGCGAGCCGGCTGATCGCTCTCCGAGGGAAATACCGTGACGTAAAAAGCGGGGTTGTTGGCCCACGGCTTCAGCACGCGATGGTCGAACTCGAGGCCGTTCATCTCCGCGCGTACGAGGTGATAGTCCACCTGCTGGGGTATGGGCCAGCCGCTCGGGTCAATCGACCTCAGCCGGCTCTGGTATCCGGGGAGATCCCGCTGCTGACTCGCGATGGCGCTCGCGGTGTAGTCCGGTGCCCCGTCCACCAGAGGCGGTTTCTGAAACCCTCGCCAGTCATCGAAAAGCGACACCAGGTCTTCGTAGCGCGTGCTTCTGGTCGTTGTCGTCATTGACGATGATCCGGTATCGCGAGCCTTGCAACCACCCATGAGGATGACGACGAGCGTCGTGAGGACGAGTCCTTGAATCGGAAGGGGGCTGTTGAACGATGAATACATGAGGGTTCCTTTCGAACCGTTGAGGCCGTTGAGGAAGGCATTCGTTAGAGCCCGAACCAGTAGTTGAGCTTGACGCTCAGCGAGCGGTTCCGGACGCCGAACGGTCCGAAAACGTCGTCGAGCTCGTTGTATACCACGAAGAGATCCGAGCCCGGTCTCGGGATCCAGTTGAAGCGAACGTTCGTCGAGAGCTGCCCGGTGTCGTCGTTGTATTGGAGCAGGGACATGAGGACCAGGTCGGTGCGAAACGCGATTTGCAGGCGCGCTGCCGTGAGATGAGTGGTGAATCGGCTCGAAGGGAGATCCAGCCAGTTCACCTGGTAGTCGAAGGAGACGTCGAGGTGCTTGTCGAAGCGATACCCGGCGCCGAGGCTCAGCGTGTCGCGTTCACCGTCGAAGAACCCGCCGGTGGCGTAGGCCACGTTCAGCCGGCGATGGCTCCTGTAGAAGGAATCGAAACGAAGCTCGAGGGTCGAGAAATCGTAGGCGCCGGCCGGAACGCTCACCCCCGGCCTCAGGCGGAAGGCCTCCTCGAGAAACTCGAACGAATCGGTATACCCGATCGCGGCTTCGTGGCCGGATTCGAACGTGGTGCGAAATTCGCCCGTCCACTGGCGCGTCTCGAGAACGCCCTGCTGGTTCGGAACGTAATCCAGAGTACCGGTGAAGTGGAGCTGGCGAACGAGGTCGAAAGACGGACGCGGGCTGTATCGCACGAGGGCGAGGTTCTGCCTGGAGTTCGGCCGGCGCACGAAGCCGATTCCGGGCGCGAAGTTTTCGCCGAAGTCGAGGTAGCGGTACAGCGCTCCGTATCGGTCCGAACGGTACTCGAGCTTGGCGTAGGCGGAGCCCTCCCCGCTTGCCCGCTCCGGCTCGTCCATAGCGGCCACGTAGCTTTCGAGCGACCAGTTTCCCATGTACAGATTCAGATCCGCGCCATAGACGCGGTTGAACGTACCACCTCCGGCGCGATTCGTGAACAGCGCTCCGACGTTGGAGCGGCTCGAGATGTCCCGCCGCAGGCGAACGACGGAGAAGTTCTCTCCGGGGATACCGAAGTCGCCGGCCTCGTCCGTCTGCAGGCTCATGATGCCGACACTATAGGGCCCTTGCCTTCCGGAGAGGCGGGCTCCGGCGAGGATGGGAACGATGCCGCCCCTCTCGGAAAGCCCGATGCGCCGGGTGAAGATGAGGTCGGCCTCTCGAGGGACGCCGAAAAGAAAGCTCCTCTGGCTCTCGAGGAAGATCTGGCGCTTCTCGGGGAAGAACAGGGAAAACCGGGTGAAGTTGATTTGCTGGACGTCCGCCTCCTCTTGCGCAAAATCAGTGTTCACCGTGAAGTCGGCGGTGAGCCCGGTCGTAACGCCCCACTTGGCGTCGATTCCGATCTCTTTTCGGGTGTCGGTCTCCTCGAGGGTCTCGTTTCGAGCGACGCCCCCGAGCGCGTACGGTCTGAGCTCGATGCTCCTTCCCGATCGAATGTCCTTCAAGCCGCGAAGCTTCCCGAGCTCCGCGGGTCGATACCAGGTGGAGTCGTTGCTCACGAAGGGCCAGTAGGTCTCCTCGTTCTTCCGCGGCAGGTTTCTCTTGAAGCCGATCCCGAACACCACCTCCTTCCCGTCTTCGGGCGAATCGAAGCGGAGGGATTGGAAGGGAACGACCACCTCCGCCTCCCAGCCGTCCGCGGTGTGACTGCCTCGCGCGTACCAGACGGTGTCCCAGTTGAGGTTCCGTGTGCCCGACTCCTCCCCGTTCTGGAGCATGTCGAAGAGGACGCCGTTGGCGTTGGTTGCGAGAAAGACGGCGCTCCTCTGGTCGTTGTAAGCGTCGATCATGACCGCGACGGCGTCGTCGGCGGCGATGTTCTCGTCCCGGAACATCGTTCGCGCCAGGGGCCGGTTGGGGTCGCTGTCGAAGCAACGAAAGCCGATGTAGAGGTTCTCGTCGTCGTAAAGGAGCGAGACGTGCGTGGGCTCGGTCGCGGGGAGACCCTCGAACGTCTCCCGCTGGAACAAATCGGTGACCGCCTCGGCGCCGCTCCAGGCATCGTCGTCCATGCGGCCATCGATCGAGAGCTTCCCTTGGAGCCGCGTAGCCTTCATCTCCCACGTTCGCGCCTTCAGCAAGCGAACCCTCTCCGCGCGGGGAAGCTCGGCTAAATTCGGCTCCTCGGCCCACCCGGCGGCGGAAATTACCATCGAAAGGGCGAGCGCGCGGGTGACGGGGCCCGGAATCACCCTCGGAGGTTATCGAGCGGAGGCCAAGAACTCAACGGGCCGGAGGCTCGCCTCCGATACGCTGGCCCTGGACTCAAGCCACGCGACGGCCCAATCTTTCGCTTCTGATCCCGTCCCCGCGAGCCACGACCTAGCCACCGGAAACGCAACACCACCGAGGCTCTCCGTGTCCTCGTGTCGAGCGTTCTTTATCAGATATACGCGCTCCCCGCAGCCCTTATCCCGCTACGCCGCCAAACCTCGCAAGATATCCGTCGCCCCCCGCCGCCTCCGCTTCCCTGGCCACGAGCACACCCGCATCACCAAAGGCGTGCCGGAGGCGTGGGAGCGGCGTCGGATTGGCGACATTGCGGATTGCGTCGGCGGGGGAACGCCTTCAACGGCGATCTCGGGATACCGGGATGATGGCGACGTAACTTGGGTCACTCCGACCGACGTAACCAGGAACAAGCACTTAGTCCTGCTCGATTCGGAGAGGAAGATCACGGAAGCGGGGCTTCAGAACAGCTCCGCGAAGCTTGTGCCATCGCACTCTGTTCCAATGACCAGCCGTGCATCGGTGGGCTTCTTTGCGATCGCTGGCCGAGAGGTTTGCACGAACCAGGGCTTTATCTCGGTCGTGCCGCATGAGCCAAGCCTTTCGTTCGTACTTCCTCTTTCAGCTCAGCGAGCGCGTTGAGGAAATACGCGCGATGGGCAGCGGAAGCACCTATCCAGAAGTCAGTCGCGGGAAGTTCCGGGAGTTCGAGGTTCTGCTCCCGTGACACTCACTGGCATCCGCGTTTGACGAGCAATCGACACATTTGCTGAAGCAAATTCGCTTCCTGAAACAGCAGAACGAGAAGCTCCGCGCCGCCCGCGACCTGCTGCTGCCGCGCCTGATGAGCGGGGAGATCGCGATGTAGATTGGCCGTCTCGTAAGTTTCGGTTAATCCCTTGACGGGGGATTATCCCGAAAATAGAGTACGGACGTGAAACGGAACCTTGGCCGGCTCGAAACGCAATTCCTGGCATACGCGCAGATGCGCCGTTGGACCACTGTGCGCACCGGCGATTTGCGCAAGCCAATGCGCCTCAGCGCCGATCAGGAGCGCAAGCTCTTCAGTCGCCTGGCGCGCGCCGGCATGATCGCCCGCGTTTGGCGCGGGCTCTACCTCGTGCCGCCGCGCCTGCCTCTGGGCGGCAGTTGGAGCCCCGACGAGGGCCTCGCCCTGGCGACGTTGATGGCCGCCCGTGGCGGGCGCTACCAGATCTGCGGCCTCAACGCGTTCAACCGGTACGGCTTCGACGAGCAGATGCCGAACCGCGTTTATGCCTACAACAACCGACTTTCCGGCGATCGGAGCATCGGCTCGGTCCAACTGACCCTCATCAAGGTCGCGGATGCCCGCCTTGGAGCGACCGAGGAGGCCGCCAGTACGGAGGGCGGCCCACCGGCGATCTACTCCTCGCGCGCCCGGACCCTGGTCGACGCCGTCTACGATTGGTCCCGCTTCGGGAGCCTCCCGAGTGGATACCGCTGGATCCGGAGCGAGCTCGAGGCGAAGCGAGTCAAGGCGGCCGATCTCGTCGAGCTCACGCTGCGCTACGGCGACAGGGGAACGATCCGCCGGATCGGGGCCCTGCTCGAGCGCGAACGCATCGCCGAACCGTTGCTCCGCAAGCTCGACCGAGCGCTTCCGGCGACCAGCAGTCCGATTCCCTGGATTCCGCGCCGCGCCAAGCGCGGCCCCGTCGAGCGCCGCTGGGGCGTGGTCTGGAACGGGGAGGCCTGAGCATGCCGATCCGCTGGCACGAAGAGGCGCCGGAGGAGCTGCGCGAGGCGATCCGGTTCACCGGCGAGGAGACGGGATTCGCCCACGCCTGATCGAGAAGGACTACTTCTGCAGCGTGATCCTCGAGGCACTCGCGGAGGCCGACGTTCCGCTGGTCTTCAAGGGTGGCACCTGCCTGGCCAAAGTCCACTCGGGCTTCTTCCGGCTGAGCGAGGATCTCGACTTCAGCATCTCGACCGCGCCGGACTCGACACGGGGTGTTCGCAGTCGCGCCATCGCTCCGGTCAAGGCGATCGTTAACAGGCTTCCGAATAGAATCCCCGGGTTCGAGCTGCTGGTTCCCCTCGAAGGCCACAACGCATCGACCCAGTACAACGCGACCCTCGGCTATCGCTCGCTCCTGGTCTCGAGAAAGGAAACAATCCAGCTCGAGATCGGCCTGCGCGAACCGACTCTGACGCCACCCGAGCGCGCTGAGGTGCACACGGTGCTGCTCCACTGGGTGCAGGGCGGCCCCCTGCTCGAGACGTTTCCGGCGCGCTGCCTGACGTACGCCGAGGCGATGGCCGAGAAGCTCCGCGCGGCTCTGTCGCGGCGGGAGGTGGCAATTCGCGACTTCTTCGACATCGACCACGCGGTGCGTGTCGCGGGGCTCGATGTCACCGGCGCGGAGCTCGTGCGGCTCCTGCGAGCCAAGCTCTCCGTGCCCGGCACCGGTGCGGTGAACGTCTCACCGCAGCGGTTGGACGATCTCCGGCAGCAGGTCGACGCGCATCTGCGTCCGGTGCTGCGGCCCCGGGAGTTCGATCTGTTCGACGTGGATCGCGCATTCGGGATCGTTCGCGGTGTGGCAGAAGGGCTCCGGTAGCCGGCGATGATACCGACATCAACACGAAGACCGGCTGGTCCAGCAGACCTTCGCCGCGCATCTGGAGACGGTGCTCGGCTGGGAGAGCGTCTATGCCCACAACGCCGAGACCTTCGGGCAGAACGGCACGCTCGGTCGCATGTCCGAGCGGGATGTGGTGCTGGT
>CAZKNR010000094.1:0-13840 GCA_964553925.1 uncultured Acidobacteriota bacterium | reverse complement strand
TGGCTTTTTCGAGCACCACCTCAAGCGCTACTCCAAGAGCGGCCGCAAGGCACCTATCTTCTGGCAGTTCGGCGCGCCCTCGGGCAGCTACAGCGTGTGGCTCTACGCCCACCGCCTCACACGTGACAGCTTCTTCCAGCTCCAGAACGAGATGGTCGGCCCGAAGCTCACCCACGAGGAACGGCAGCTCACGAGCCTGATGCAGAACGCGGGCGGCAGCCCATCGGCGCCGGAGCGCAAGGAGATCGCCGCGCAGGAGGCCGTCGTCGAGGAGCTGCGGGCGATGCTCGACGAGGTCAAGCGTGTAGCGCCCCTGTGGAACCCGAACCTCGATGACGGTGTGGTGCTGACGATGGCCCCGCTCTGGCGCCTGGTTCCCCAGCACAAGCCCTGGCAGAAGGAGCTGAGAGCCAAGTGGGACGAGCTCGCCGCCGGGAAGTACGACTGGGCATACGTCGCCATGCACCTCTGGCCCGAGCGTGTTGTCCCAAAATGCGCGATCGACCGAAGTCTGGCGATAGCCCACGAGCTCGAGGATGTCTTCTGGCACGAGGACGCGGGTGGAAAATGGCGAGCGCGAGAGGTCGACCAAGCCGTGGTCGACAGCCTCATCAGGGACCGAAGTTCGGCAGCCGTGAAAGACGCACTCAAAACACTTGTCGATGCAGCAACCCCTTCCGGCACCAAGCACCAGGGTTCAAGAACCAGGCGTCGCTCTCCCCCTCGAAAGAGTGAGCGAGAGAGAACCGGGGGGCCCCAGAAACGAAACGGCCAACTCGAAATCCCGAGTCAGGAACTCCTGTCCAGGGTCAGGGACGCTATCGCTTCGAATGGCGACGGCGCGAGCAAGGCCGAAGTCATCGAGGCCACCGGCATCACGGAAAGTCAATGGAAGGCTGCCATCAACGCACTCCTCGCCCAGAGCGCCGTGGCTCGGAGCGGTGAGCGGCGAAACGCCCGGTACCACTTGGTCGAGGCGGGGAAGTCCTGATGGACTCGTTCCGGGAATACCTCTGTCAGCAGCTCGACGAGCTGCTGAAGAAGCGCAGCGTGATCGTTTTCTATGACCCGCGCAAAGAGTTCCAACCATTCTTTGACCGCGAGCTCGAAGAAGTCGGTGAGAGCGATCAAGAGCTCCCGCGTGTCTCGCTAGGTGGGAGGGAGGCCTTACTGGCGCGCTACCAGGGCTCCTTCTTCGCTCTCCGTGGGGCTGTCGAGCCCATCGCCGCACTCGACAAACCGGAACCGCTCCTAGTGTATCTGCCGGGCGTCGCACGCGACCGGAGGGGATCCGTGCTGATGGAACTCGAAAAGGGCGGCGCTCCCTATGAACCGCAACTGAAGCGGCTCGCCCAAAGCGTCCTTCGCAAGCGATTCACCGACGCGCAGGTTGACGAGTTGCTGCGCCCGGCGAACGTCGGGTACGACGATATCGTTTCGTTCCTCCGGCAGGAGGGCGAGAGCCAGCACGCCTCGGTCCTGCGCGCGATCTTCGATGGCGCGGACAGCGAGGCCCTGCTCAGCCGATGGCTTACGGACGAAGCCAAAGACGCCGCTCTTACCAAGAAAGATGCGACGCCCGAGCTATTCCAGCTCATCGAAACGCGTCTGGGACTCCCGATCCCGGAAGGCGCTACGCTGACGGAAGCACGCAACAAGACCCTCCGCTTCGTGCTCGTAGGGGAGTTCCGATCGGACCTCGGCTGCGAGCCGCCGCCATCGGTGAGTATGGTTCCGGAGGCCGGGAACAAGGAGCAGGTGGGTCGTCTCCGCGAGGTCGCGGAAACCATGCGCCGGCGACACGCCGACCGCTACGTCCAGCTCGCGAACAAGTTCGAAGCGGAGCTGGGACTCCGTACGGCCAAGCTCGACGCTGCCCACTTGGGCAATATCGACACTTTTTGCTTCGAGGAACGCGCCCTGCTAGCTCATGCGGGCCAGCTCACTGCCAGCCGGGAATATGCCAAGGCCCTTGGAATCGTAATCGAACGGAGCCGGAGTTTCTGGGTGGACCGCGACGTCGGTCGCCAAGCGCAATGGGAGGCTTGTCGGTTGATGGCCGAGCTCGGACGCGAAGTGGAGCGAGTCCAGTCCGCGCTCGACAAAGTCCGAAACGGTGACCCGGCGAAGTGGGTGCAGGCCTACGCGACCGAAGACGGCTGGTTCCAGGTGGACGCTCTGCAGCGGCGGCTCGAGACCTGGATTGCGAAGATGGACGAGGACCCAGAGACCGAGAAAGCGCTCAACTGTGTCCGCCGCGAGCACGAAGAGCTGCTTAAAAGGATGGCGGACGGCTTCACCAAGGTCTTCCGCGAGTCAGGCTGGACGGTGCACGGGGCTCTGCACCAAACCCACATCTACCCCGAAGTCGTACAGGCGATGGGCGGTCGGGTCGCATACTTCTTCGTGGACGCGATGCGGTTCGAGATGGGTGTGGAGCTCGCTCGGCAGCTCGAAGGCGCCAAGGATTTGACGATCCGGCCGGCGATCGCGGCGCTCCCCTCCATCACGCCCGTAGGGATGGCTGCACTATTGCCTGGGGCTTCGGCGAGCTTCTCCGTGATCGACTCCAAGGGAAAGCTCGCGGCGAGCGTCGAGGGAACGTCGATGCCCGGTTGGAACGAGCGGCGGAAGTTCCTGAAGGCCAAGGTTCCAGACGTTGTCGATATCACGCTGTCGAAGGTTCTAGAGACAGCAGCGTCAAAACTCGTCAAGAACTTTGGAGACGCCTCATTGGTGGTGGTGCGATCGCAGGAGATCGACTTTGCCGGCGAGATGGACGGGGATATGCTCGCGCGGCACGTGATGGACACCGTCATCGGAAACTTGGCGCGGGCAGTAAGGAAGCTCGCCAGCGCGGGCATCGAGAACTTCGTCATCACTGCGGACCATGGGCACCAGTTCTCGATCCGCAAGGAAGACGATATGAAGACGGACAACCCAGGAGGGCACACACTCGACCTCCATCGCCGCTGCTGGATAGGACATGGAGGCACGACACCCCCGGGCACGATCCGGGTGACCGGCGCCGAGCTTGGATACGACACGAACCTCGACTTCGTGTTCCCGACGGGGCTCGGTGTCTTCAAAGCGGGCGGCGGCCTGAGCTTCCACCACGGGAGTGTGAGCCTCCAGGAACTGGTCATTCCCGTCCTGAGTCTGCGAATCCCGAGACGCGAGGCGAAGCCGGCCACGGGAAAGGCAGTGCTCCTGCAAGGTCTGCCCGACAAGCTGACCAATCGCACCTTTGGTGTTCGGCTTCTCGTGGAAGCAGGTCTCTTTCCCGAAGAGTCCGCGGCACTGCGAGTCATCCTGGTGTCGAGAGGCGAGCAGGTTGGCCAGACGGGAATGGTCGTCGGCGCCGATTTGGATCGGGCGACCGGCGTCCTGCAAGTGAAACCGGGGACGGAGATCAGTGTTGGCTTGATGCTCACGCGGGACGATTGCAGCTCGGTACGGATTGTGGTCCAGGACACGGCTACCGACGCGGTGCTCGACCAATCCGACGAAATCCCGGTGAAGTTGGGGATTTGATGAACAACGAGCAGGCACCGACGAAAGACCTTCTCGACGACAAGGCGAATCAGGTCTTTGCCGGCAAGGTCGTCCGCAAGGACCTGGTGCGAAAGATCAAAGTCGGAGCGAACGTGCCGGTGTTCGTCCTCGAGTATTTACTCGGAAAGTATTGCGCGTCGTCCGACCCCATGGCGATCGAAATGGGGCTTCAGGTCGTTAACGACACGCTCGCCGACAGCTATGTGTCGCCGGACGAGGCGACAAAGGCGCAAGCCAAGCTCAAGGCGAAGGGTCGCCATACACTAATCGACAAGATCTCGGTCCGGCTCGTCGCGAGCGAGGACAAATACTGGGCGACACTCGCCAACTTTGGCGATAAGCACGTGCACATTCCCGAAGTCTTTATTAAAGACTTCGAGCGCATGCTCCAAGGAGGGATCTGGGCGCAGCTCGAGCTCGAGTACTTTTACGACGATGCTGCTGCGGGACGGAAGAGTCCATTCCTGGTGCGGGGTATCAACCCCATCCAGCTCGCAAAGTTCGACCCAGAGGACTACATCGCTTGCCGGAAGCCTTTCACCCGTGACGAGTGGTTGGACCTGATCCTCCGGTCTACGGGAATCGAGCCGGCGTATCTGGAGAAGCTGACCGGGGAGGATCCCGGTAAGACGCTTCGTCTAAAACTCCTCTTCGTGCTCCGACTGATTCCATTCGTGGAGAGCCGTTTCAATCTCATCGAGCTCGGTCCCCGAGGCACGGGAAAGAGCTTCGTGTATCGTGAGATTTCGCCGTACTCCATTCTCATCTCTGGCGGTGGAACGACGACGGCCAACCTCTTTTATAACATGAGCACTCAGAAAGTAGGGCTCATCGGGCTTTGGGATGTCGTCGCTTTCGACGAGGTCGCCGGAGTGGGCTTCAAAGAAAAGGACGGCATCCAGATCCTGAAGGATTACATGGAATCCGGCTCGTTCGTGCGCGGGAAGGAGGTCATCTCCGCAAACGCGTCTATGGTGTTCGTCGGAAACCTGGACAAGCCCGTCGACATGCTGGTGCGCACGCACCACCTGTTCGAGCCGCTGCCGGAAGCCATGCAAGACGCCGCGCTGATTGATCGGCTCCACTGTTATCTCCCAGGCTGGGAGATGCCCAAGATGGACCAGGCGATGCTGACGCCCCATTACGGGCTCATCGTCGATTACCTTGCCGAGGCCTTCCGTCATCTGCGCCGGCAGAACTTCACGGAGCTGGTCGACCGGCCGTTTGTCTTCGGGAGCCACCTCAACAAGCGTGACGACACGAGCGTCCGCCGGTGCGTGTCCGGCCTTCTCAAGATCCTCCACCCCGACCACGGCTATACCGAGGATGAGCTCGCGACCTACGTGCAGGTCGCGATGGAGGGCCGCCGAAGGGTCAAAGAGCAGCTCAAAAAGATGCTTCCGTTCGAGTACGGAAAAACGAGCTTCAGTTATATCGACCGCGCCACGCAGCAAGAGCACTTTGTGGGCGTTCCCGAGGAAGGCGGCCGCGACATCATTCCCCAAGATCCCACTCCTCCCGGCACGGTCTTCACCGCGGCTGTCGGCGGCGACGATCGGAAAGCCGGAATCTACCGGATCGAGGTCACCATCTCCGGCGGTTCGGGGAAACTGAAGCTGTCCGGCGGGATGGACAAGGAGCTCAAAGAGGCTTGCCAAAGAGCTTTTTCCTACATGCAGACCCACAAAGGCGAACTCGGCCTCGGCCGCCAGGTGGATACCAACGACTTCTTCGTCGAGGGAGTGGATTTGCTGGGCTCCAAGGTGCCTTGCCCCGCCGGGGTTGCCTTCTTCGTAGCTGCGATCTCCGCGCTCCGAGGAGCCCAGGCTCACGGAGCCTCGATCGTACTAGGGGACATGTCGATCCAGGGGAACATCAAGGGCCTTCCGACCCTCGGGGAACTGATGCAGTTGAGCCGGGATAACGGCGCGAGGCGCGTGCTGGTCCCTACGGCCAACAAGCGCCAGGCGCTTGAACTGGACGAGGAACTGCTGGAACTCGCTACGTTCTACAACGAACCCAAGAGTGCCGTCGCACGCGTCTTGGGCGAAACCTAACGGCCTAACAGATTTGTCAACTTACCAGGCCGCGCAGCTCCTCGTAGGCAACGCGTAGCCCATTTACGAACTTATTCCGCTCCTGGACGCTCAGATGGCGCGTTTGAGCGGCCGTCTTCTCGTCAAAAGGGTGCGAGCCTGGGAGCTTGTTTCTTCGACGGTTCATTTCGCGAAACGTATCTCCGATCTTCGGGTAGGTTGTCGAAAACTTGTTGCCCGGGTCGAGCGTGATTCCATACTTCTGCATCTCGCCGTTGGATAGCTTGGTAGCAACATAGCCGGGACGGTTGTTGGCCTTGAGGTAGTCTTGAAGCCGAACGAAGAGCACCTGATTGAACGAATTTTGGTAACTCAACCACTGGGAGCGACCCGCGTCAAACAGCGCCTCTGCCTGCTTTAAGAGGCCAAGACCGTGAGGGTAGTCCACGCCCAGAAAATCCTTCCAACCGTTCCAAGAAGTGGCAGCGTACCGTCTTGAAAGGATCTCTCCCATTGGGTCGATCCTCTTGCCCTTCGTCTTTACCAATCCCCATACGGCGAAGACGTTCAAAGTCTGACTCGGAACGTCGGTTTCCAAAACGCGAAAGTCTGCCAGACGCTTTCCCAACGCGCTCATCTGGGGTGCGAGAGCGACTCCCGCCTCGAATGAGCTGCGAATGAGAAAGTGTCGGACCAAGCCACCATTCGCGAACGCGCTTTCCGGAAGAAATGGTACTGACAATGCTTGAAGGAGTTGCGGCTGAAACTGTAGGAAGTTTCTGTAGTTTCCGAGCCCGGCTGAGTCTGCCCGGCAGAGAAAGTGGCAAATTCCCCACCTCTGGGAGAAGGTCGTTCCGGACGACTTTTTTGCGCCCGCAACGCCCAAAGTAATCAGCGTGCTAATCTCTTGACTTCTTAGGAGCGCGAAGAGTCTGGCAAGGAGGTGCCACATCTCGCCGCGAACATACTCGTATGGTGAAGCGGCGAGAACTGCCAGCGCCGCGACCGCAACTCGCCGGGAACGCGGGTATTGAGATAGGTGATACACAAAAGCGTCTGTGTGTTCCGGGTGGCGTTGGAGGAGTCGTAGAACAATGTCCAGAATCCTCTTCGAGCGGCCGGCACGGTAGAGAACATAACGGGCGCGAGTCTTATCTTGGACTTCGGTCCCATCTCTTGTAAGACTGCTTTTCAGCCAATCGACCGCTTTGGGCTCCGGAATCTCCAATATCGATCCTTGGTCACCAGGTGGGGTGATGCTGGGTAGCATGCCTATTGCGTCTGCGATACTCGACGCCTCCTTGATAGCGAACTTACCCACCTGAGGTATAAGTCCACGGTCCCGACACAGAATCTCAAGCCGAATAACCGATTCTCGGACTTCTTTCTCAGTCTTGCCGAAGAGGCGGATATCGTCAACGTATCGTGCGTACGTGGTCGTACTTGCCAGCTTCTCATCGATCGGAAGCAAGAAGCACTCAGCGAGCAAGTCGCTGGCGATGGGTCCCTGGGGTATCCCATGTCCGTGTAAGGACTGACGACCTTCCGCAGTCCACTCCGCGAGCCACGAACGTACCAGCCTAAGGTCCTCGCCGTCGATCAATTTGGGGTAGACAGTCCGGAGGAGCAAATCATGCGAGATCGTGTCGTAAAACGCTGCCAAGTCGAAGTCTGCAACCCATCGACGGCCAGAGGTGAAGTACTGCTCAATCTTCCGGGTGAACGCACGGTAGGTGGACCGCCAATCTCGAAAGAAGAATACGCTGTCTGACTGTTGGAGAATATTGCTGAAGACGTGTTGCTTTTGAAGCGGGGCTCGACGTTCGTGAAGGCGCCGTGCGACGATGTTCGCGATTCCCTGCAGCACGATTTGATCGTCAAGGTGCAAAAGGGTAATCGGGCGTTGAAGACCACTCGGCTTGGGCATGTATATACGGAAGGACGTTCTTGGACGGAAACTGCCGCCGGTGAGACGCTGACTCAAATCGGCAAGGTTCTTCTCAAGCGCAACCTCATAGGCGTAGTAGATGTGCCTGAAATAACGCTTGTACTGCTGATTGGCTCCTGTCGTGATGCGGCGCCAGGCAAGCGTGAGGTTCCTGCGGGCCGCTATCTGTTCAATCTTCACGCGTGGTCCTGACCCCAGTTCGCGTAATGCGAGCTTGTGGTTAAAAGACTGAGACTACAGCTCTTTTCATAATGCTAACAGAATCGTCCCCTGATCGCAGTCCGGAACGCAGCCGTACCCGCGCTCAGCAGAAGACCGCGTTCCTTCTCAACGACATCGACCCGCGCCGCGGTCAAGATCGAGTGAGATCCGCTCCGGCTTCTGCCACTCTGGCGGGACCCGGCGCCCACGCGGTCAGAGGCGCGCTCCAGCCCCTCATCGAGGCCTACGCAAAGTGGATCGATACGCAGCGAACCGTCGAGGTGGGGACGCAAAGGCGCGCGGAGGTCCGGGACGAGCTCATGCGCCGCGCCGAGGAGGCGAAGGCTCGCATCGCCGAGGGAATCGAGCTTCTGGCGAGGGACGGCGAGGCGCTCGAGGCCTTTCGCCTGGCGAATCGGGCCATGGCGACAGCGGCGCGCCGCCGGAATCCCGAGCGCTATCGGGAGGAGGGAATCCGAGCTGGCACCTCTTCCAGATCGCGTTTCTTCTTCTGAACGTTCTGTCCATCGTGGAGCCGAAGAACCGGTTTCGCGAGAACGTGGAGCTCATCTTCTTCCCGACGGGCGGAGGGAAGACGGAAGCCTACCTCGGGGTCATCGCGTTCACGCTTCTTCTTCGCCGGCTTCGGGGAGTTTCGCGTCCGGACGGAGGGCTCGGGGTGGCGGTGCTTCTCCGCTATACGCTCCGGCTTCTGACCCTCGACCAGTTCGGGCGGGCGGCGACGCTCATGTGCGCCCTCGAGGAGATTCGGAAGGAGCGGACGAAAGCGCTCGGCGAGGTCCGTTTCTGCGTAGGGCTTTGGGTTGGCCAGAGCGCGACTTCGAACACGATTGCCGAGGTCACGCGGGAGATTACCAACTACAAGAACTCCACCTGGGAGAGCGCAAGGTCGCCCTTTCCGCTCACGAGCTGTCCCTGGTGCGGGAAGGAGCTCACGAAAGACAGTCTGACGGTGCGGAAGGAAGAAGCGGAGGTCGTGGTGGCGTGTTACGACTTCCGGTGTGCCTTCTCGGCGGCGCAGAACCGTGACGGCCTTCCGGTCGTGTTCGTGGACGAGCAGGTCTATCGCGAGCTTCCGGCGTTTCTCGTGGCGACGGTCGACAAGTTCGCGATGCTTCCCTGGCGCGGCGAGACGGGGATGCTCTTCGGCCGGGCCCTCGCGCACGAAGGACGCCGCTTCTACGGACCTCTCGACAAGAGACCCCCGAAATCGGCGAAGGTTCTTCCCGAGGGGCTTCGGCCGCCGGAGCTCATCGTGCAGGACGAGCTCCACCTCATCTCGGGACCTCTCGGAACGATGGCGGGACTCTAGGAAACCGCCATCGAGGCGCTTTCGTGCCACGGGGACGCGAGCGGGGAAGTGGTGCGCCCCAAGGTGATCGCCTCGACGGCCACGGTTCGAAGGGCGCACTCGCAGGTTCAGGCTCTCTTCGGACGAAGGGAGCTCTCCATCTTTCCCCCTCCGGGAGTGGATGACTCCGAGACGTTTTTTGCCCAGGTAGACCACGACTCGCCCGGGCGCCTTTACGTGGGAGTCGCGGCGCCTTGAGAACGCTGCGCTCGATGAAGGCCATCCTGCTCCGCACCTACGTGGCTCTTCTGACCGCGGCGAACAAGGTCTACGACCCGGAGGGTCCGGAAGATCAGACGGCCGATGCCTACATGACCCTCGCCGGGTACTTCAACAGTTTGAGAGAGCTCGGGGGGATGAGGCGGCTCGTCGAGGACGAGGTGCGCACCCGGTCGGCTTCGGTCGAAGACAAACGGCCCGTCGGTTTCAAAGGAGAGCATCCCTGGTTCCGGAACCGGCCCGTCCAGATGGAGCCGGTCGAGCTCACGAGCCGCGAGCCCACGGGAAGGATCACGGAATCGAAAGCCCGCCTCGCGAGGTCATTCCGGAGTGAAGGCCGTGTCGACGTTCTCCTCGCGAGCAACATGATCTCGGTCGGGGTCGACATCGACCGGCTCGGCTTGATGGTCGTCGCCGGCCAGCCCAAGACGACGAGCGAGTACATCCAGGCGTCGAGCCGGGTGGGACGGCAGGCGAGGTGGCCGGGCCTCGTCGTGACCTGCTTCAACGTGCACAAGCCGCGCGATCGATCGCATTACGAGCGCTTCGCCGCGTATCACGAGAGCTTCTACCGGTTCGTCGAGGCGACGAGTGTCACGCCCTTCTCGGGGCCGGCGCTCGATCGCGGGCTTGCAGGGACGCTCGTCGCGATGACCCGACTTGGGGATCTGGACCTAACCCCTCCCGGGGCGGCGATGACCCTCGGCGACCATCGAGACGCGGGCGATCGGGCGGCGGAAGCCATCGCGAAGCGGGCGGGTGGGCATACGAGGCTCACGTCCGAGGAGTCGGAAAAACTCATCGCGAGCATTCGCCCGCGGGCGCAAAACCTCCTCGACGCCTGGGAGGCGCTCGCCGACCGCGCCCGACATGCGGCGACGAATCTCGCCTACTCGCGGTTCGATCGCGAGAAAGACGCGGGAACGCCGCTTCTCCACACGGCGGAAGACGCCGTCGCCGAGCCGGGCTCGGACGAGGCGAAGTTCGTCGCTCCGACGTCGATGCGCGATGTGGAGCCCTCGGTGCATCTCTGGATCGAGAGAAAGCGGCTGGGGGCGAAGAGCTGATGGCGAAACCGGTCGGCTGGGGGAAAAAGTATGTGTTTCTCCGTCCAGAAGGCCAGGTGCGGCAAAGCCAGGTCATCACGACCTACGGGGCGGGCGCTCTCATCGATCTGGTCGATCAGGCGGTCCTCGTGGGAGGACTCGATTTCTGGAGCTACGGCTCGGCGAAAGGCGTTCCCATCATTCAGGAGCCTCGTCTCCGGGACGCCCTCGCCGAGAGCTTTCGCATCGCGGGACGCCCGCTTTCATTCGAGAACGCCTTCCGGGAGCCTCCCGCCGGCGACGGACGCCAGCCTCAGCGGGCCGTCGGGATCCAGGTGCTCGAGATGCCGCGCTGGTTCGTGTGCCAGAACCCGCGGTGCCGGGCGCTCGTGCGAAGCGACGGCCTCGATCTCAAAGGAGGCCGATACCGGCACCAGTGCGAGCAGAAGAAGGGGACCGAGTGCGTCCCCGTCCGATTCGTCGGCGCGTGCCGGCGAGGGCATCTTCAGGAGTTTCCGTGGATCTACTTCGCGCATCGGCATGTCGAACGCCAATGCCCCGCGCCGAGCCTGAGGCTTCTCGAAGGAGCGACCGGTGACTTCTCCGAGGTAATCGTGCAGTGCGCGTGCGGCGCGCGGGAGAAGCTCTCGGGCGCGAGCGTGCACGAGACGAACCCCACGTGCGAAGGGAAGCGCCCCTGGCTCGGGACCGAGGGCGACGAAGAATGCGATGAAAAACTCCGCCTCCTCGTCCGAACCGCCAGTAACGGTTACTTCCCGCAGGTAGTGAGCGCGCTTTCGCTTCCCGAGAAAGGCCGGGAGCTCGAGATCGCGGTACGAACGAACTGGGACGTGCTCCAGGCGGCGACCCCCGAGACCCTCGGCGCCTTTCGCGCAATCCCCAAGGTGAAAGTCGTACTCGAGAGCTACACCGACGAGCAGGTTCTCAAAGCTGTTCAAGCCGTCAAGCAGAACCTCCCCGTCGAGAGAACGCCGATCCGCACCGCGGAATTCGAGCAGCTCATCTCTGCTTCGACCGAGGCCCCCGGCGACCTAAGCAATATTCCTAGGGCGGAGGACTCCTTCTATGCGCGCACCTCCAAGCCCAAGGACGGGCTGCCCGACAAGGTGGCGCAGGTCGTTCTCGTTCGAAAGCTCCGCGAGGTCCGGGCCCAGGTCGGATTCACCCGCATCGAACCAGTGACCCCCGACCTCCAGGGGGAGTTCGACCTCGGGGTCCAGTCGCAGGTGCTCGGCCTCACCACCGACTGGGTCCCGGCCTGCGAGATCCATGGCGAAGGCGTCTTTCTCCGGCTCGACGAGAAGGCCGTCCGCGATTGGGAGAATCGCGCGGCCGTCACGAAGCGCGGCGTCGAGCTTCTCAGCGGCTACGACGCCTGGGTGGAACCCCTGAAGAACAAACCGGAATTTCCCGGGGTTCGCTTCTACCTCCTCCATTCCCTCGCGCACCTTCTCATCTCGTCGATATCTCTCGAGTGCGGCTATTCCGCGAGCGCGCTCCGCGAACGCATCTACTGTGCTCCGGCAAACGCCGAAGTCCCCATGGCCGGAATCCTCCTTTCGACGGGAAGTGCTGGAACCGAGGGCACCCTCGGAGGCCTCGTCGAGCAGGGCCGAGAGCTCCGAGAGCACCTCGGGCTCGCCTTCGACATGGGCGCCCTGTGTTCGAACGACCCCGTCTGCGCCGGCCATTCCCCCGAGAAGGACCCCTCCGAGCGCTATCTCGAAGGCGCCGCCTGCCACGGCTGCCTCTTCATCGCCGAGTGCTCCTGCGAGCGCTTCAATCGGTACCTCGACCGGGCCCTCGTCGTTCCGACCATCGGACACGACCCCGAGCTTGCGTTCCTCTCCGAAAGACCGTGACCTCGTGAGCGAAGACCGCGGCCTGACGGAGGTTGCGCTCCCCGACCTCGAAGCCCTCCTGCGCCTGATAGAACGGGAACGGATCCGCCCTCCCGCAACCGAAGCCGCCCTCGCCTCCCACGGCCTGGAACACATCGCCGAGCACCTCGGGTCGCTTGCCCGTCTGGACGGCGCGTCCCTTCAGGCCATCCTTCGGATCGCGATCGCCGAGAGGCGCTACCGTCCCGTCCCGCGCGTCGACCTGGTCTGGACCGGCCCCGAGGCCCTCGTCAGCACCGCCCGCGACACCCTAGTCGTCGTGCGAGATCTCTTCGAGAACGCCCAGAAGAGCGTCCTCATAGGCGGTTACGCCTTCGACCATGGGAAGGATATCTTCGCCCCACTTCATACGGCCATGGCCGAGAGAGGCGTCGAGACCACGATGTTCGTTGACTCCGCTGAAGGTTTCCTCGAGAAGAACTGGCCCTTCGGGGAACCGCTTCCCGCGATTTACTGCGACCCTCGAACGGCCGAACCGGATGCCCGATGCAGCCTCCACGCCAAGTGCATCGTCGTCGACGAAGCGAGAGCCCTTGTGACCTCCGCCAACTTCACCGACCGCGGCCAGACCCGCAACATCGAGATGGGCGTTCTGGTCGACGACCCCGGCCTAGCGACGCGACTCGTCCACCAGTGGCGCGGCCTCATCGAATCGGGGCTCGTGACAAAGGCATGAAAGCGTGGGTGGGAGAGGGCGGTTTACCCGTTGTCGTCTTCCTGGCAAGAGAAGTTGCCCGATTAGATGGAGGTGTGCGATTGCACCCAAAGGACTGAGGGCAGTGCGATGCTACAATCTGCCTGTCATGCTGAAAGTTCAGGAAGTCCGGGCGCTTCCAGGGTACAGGATTCGGGTGCGCTACCAGGATGGAGCGGAAGGCGAAGTCGACCTGTCCCGGTACGTCGGCAAAGGCGTCTTCTCTGCCTGGAAGGACCGGACATTCTTCGAAGGCGTGCACGTATCTCCCCACGGAAGCATCGCCTGGAGTGACGATATCGAGCTCTGTGCCGACAGCATCTACCTCGAACTGACGGGCAGGAAGCCGGAGGATCTATTCCCTCGCGTCTCGGTTCCCCAGCCGTAGATGCCTGAGCTCAGCCGGTTCCACGGATCGTGGTGCGAAGTTCTTCAACGATCACGGCCCTCCTCATTTCCACGCGTATTGCGGGGTGGAGTTCACGGGAGCTGGATTCCGCAACGTTCCGCGATGGACCGGGCGAGAATGCGGAATTCGCGATAACAGTCCTGAACGGCCGCCGCGTGACCGCCGAGGGCACCGTCCGCGGCCTTGAGGTGAAACATGGGCTTTCGGGCTTCTTGAGCGAGGGGCATGAGACTGCGATAGTGCTTGAGGGCGGCGAGAGAGTTGGGATCCTCGCTGACCTTCGGCGTGACCTTCAACGGCTTCTCGTCGAGAACGGTCTCCCGATAGACGGAGGGGATGCGCTGCATCCAGCGGTCGTAGGCCTTCACCGGGCGATCCAGCCGGACGGCGTGCTGCATCACGACGTAGCCGACCGGTGCCATGGCGCCGGTCGGAATC
>CAZKNR010000093.1:0-37464 GCA_964553925.1 uncultured Acidobacteriota bacterium | reverse complement strand
TGCAACGCCAGGATGACAAAAACTGTCCCTTTGGTGGCTCCACTTTGCGATCAGCAGAGTCGGGTCCTGAGTGCCAGATTCCGCCTTCGCCCGAAGGCGGTGGCGGTTCATTCCACGAAGGTGACCTTGTTGATATCCGCGAGTGTCGTGACGCCGGCGAAGACGCTCTCGAGAGCGTGCTCGCGGACGAAGACCATTCCCTCTTCGCGCGCCGCCTGCTTCAACTCTGACGCACTGCGGCGGTCGAGGATGAGCTGGCGCAGCCGGTCGGATAGGCTGAGGAGCTCCGAGACCGCCGTTCTTCCGCGGAAGCCGGTTCCGCGGCACTGATAGCAACCGCGGCCGGAGTAGAACTGCCGACTCTCCCCCGGGCGGAGCCCGGAGAGCTCCAGCTCCTCGGCGCTGGGCGCCACCTCCTCGCGGCATTCCTCGCAGATTCTTCGGACGAGGCGCTGGGCCATGATGCAGTTCAAGGCGGAGACGAAGTTGTAGGGCTCGACGCCCATGTGGAGGAAGCGGCCGATGACGTCGAAGGCGTTGTTGGCGTGCACCGTGGTGAACACCAGGTGTCCGGTGAGGGCGGCCTGGACGGCGATCGCCGCGGTCTCGGGATCGCGAACCTCGCCCACCATGATGGTGTCGGGATCGTGGCGGAGAATCGAGCGCAGTCCGCGGGCGAAGAAGAGTCCCTTCTTCTCGTTGACCGGGACCTGAGTGATGTGGGGGATGCGGTACTCTACCGGGTCTTCGATGGTGACGATCTTCCGCTCGGCGGAGGCAATCTCCGAGAGCGCCGCGTAGAGGGTCGTGGTCTTTCCGCTTCCCGTGGGCCCGGTGACCAGAACCATCCCGTACGGCTCGCGGATGAACTTTCGGAACCGTTTCAGCTCGCGCTCGGGAATTCCCAGCACGTCGAGGCTTAGCTCGCGGAACTGCTCGCTGATCGACTCCTTGTCGAGGATTCGGATGACCACGTCCTCCCCGTAGATGCTCGGCATGATCGACACCCGGAAGTCGATCGGCCGACCGCGAATGCGGAGCTTGAACCTTCCGTCCTGCGGAACCCGCCGCTCGGCGACGTCGAGCTCGGCCATGACTTTCAGCCGCGAGACGATGGTCTGGTGGTGCTTGTGATCCACGGCCTCCATCGCGGGGTAGAGAACGCCGTCGATTCGGTATTTGAGAGCGACGTGGTCGTCTTTGGTCTCCACGTGAATGTCGCTCGCGCGGCGCTCGATGCCGTTGAGAAGGAGGGAGTGAACGAGCTTGATGACGGCGCTGCCGCTCTCCGCGATCTCCCCCTCGGAGCCCAGCTCGGCGTCGTCACCCTCCTCTTCGGACGAGGTCTCGAGCTTGAGCTCCTCGGAGGCCTTGTCGAGAAGGAAGCTCGAGCTGCGGTTCCTCGCGAGGATCTCCTCGATCTGGATTTCGCTCGCGACGGAGAGAACGAGCGGTCTTCCGAGGACCAGCTCGAGCTCGTCCATCTGGCGGAAGTTCTCGGGGTGGGCGACGGCGATCGAGAGCCTGTCCCGTTCCGCCGCGAGCGGCACGAACCGATAGCGGAGGATGGTATCCATCGGGACCTGCCGCCAGAGCCCGATGTCCTCACGAAAGCCGCTCAGGTCGACGAAGGGATAGCCGTACCGCTCCGCGAGCTCCCTCGCCTCACCGTTCCCGCTCATGGGTTGCTGTCATTATACCTCCCGTAAACTGCTGAGATGACGCTCCTTTGACTTTGCCGCCGAGGGCATGCGAAAATGATTTCAACCTTTTTCCTGCCCGTCTTTTGACTGAGAACGGCTGAGCGCAAGGATGGACTTTCTCAAGAACTATCTGCCGGGGCCGGTGGTGGATATCTTTCTGCCGATCGCAATCCTGCTCGCCATCGCGTATTTCCTGATTCCCAAGGTCATGGAGAAGATCAGGGAGACGGGAGTTTGGGACCGCGCCGTCGACAAGGTCGGAGGCGAGAAGCTCCGGCTGATGCAGTTCGAGCGCGAGGTCAGCCGGCTTACGAAGTCCGGCGACGTCCTCGGAGCCGCGCGGCTCTACGAGGAAGCGGAGTGGTACCCCGAAGCCATCAACCTCTACGTCGAAGCCGAGGAGTGGGTCTTGGCCGGCACTCTCTACGAGCAGCTCGAGCAGTGGGAACGTGCCGCCGACATGTACATGAAGGCCGACGACTGGAAACGCGCGGCCAAGATCCTCGTCAAAGTGGGAAAGCACGGCGAGGCGGCGAAGCGGTACGAGCAGCACGGGCAGAAGATCGACGCCGCCAAGCTCTACTTCGACGCGGGACAGTACGACCGCGCGGCACAGCTCTACGAAGGCGTTTCCTACTTCCCCCAGGCGGCGAAGTGCTACGAGAAGCTCGGCCAGTTCATCAAGGCCGCGGAGAACTACGAGCAGCAATGGCTGGCGGCGACCACCGTGGGGGGCGGGGGCCTCATCGCCTCGCCGTCGGACAAGGAGGCGAAGGTCGCCCTTTACGCCGGGCAGCTCTACGAGAAGGGAGGGGCTCCGGAGCGCGCCGCCGATCTCTACAAACGCGCGGGGCTGTCGCGGGAGGCGGCGGTGCTCGCGGCCAAGGAAGGGCGGTTCCGAGACGCCGCGGAGATGCTGCTCAAAGAGGAGAAGCTTCCGGAGGCGGCCGCGATGTTCGAAAAGGCGGGTGACGTCGGCCGCGCGGCGCTCCTTCAGGGGGAGATCGCCTTCCACCAAGGCGACAGCGCCCTCGCCGCCGAGAAGTTTGTCGCGGGAGGGGACAATCTCCGAGCGGCTGAGCTCTTCGAGACGGTGGGAAATCTCGAGGCGGCCGCGCAGTGCTACGAGCGGAGCGACGCCGTCATCCAGGCGGCGAACGTATACCTGCGGGCTCACGACAAGCCCAAGGCAGCCGCTCTCTTCGAGCGCGGAGGCGACTTCGAGCAGGCGGCTCAACTCTACGAGGAGTCGGGAAACCAATCGAAGGCCTCGGCTCTGTACGAACAGTCGAGGCGCTACTTCGATGCGGGAAGGCTCGCGCAGAGCCTGGGAGACTCCGAACGCGCGATCCAGCTTCTCCAGCAGGTGGACGGGAGCCACGAGAATTATGACGCGGCGACGCTCACCCTCTCGCAGCTCTTCATCCAGAAGAACATGCCCGCTCTCGCGGTCGACAAGCTCAAGCGGCTCACCTCCGAACAAATCTCGTCTCTGAACATCGATCACTTCTATAGCCTCGGCCTCGCCTATGAGAAGCTCGAGAACGACTCCGAGGCCGTGATCACCTTCAAGAAGATCATGACGGAGCGCTACGGCTACAAGGACGTCGAGGAGCGTATCAAGCGCCTCACCAGTCCCCGCGCCGCGGCGCCAGCGCCAGCGCCGGCAGCGGCGCCATCCGCGCCAATCCCAATGGCTCAACCGGCTCCCACGCCGCCGGCGGCGCCCGCTTCTTCCGCAGCTACAGCGCCGAGACCCGCTCCCGCCGCCTCCGGCTCTCCCATCCAGATCGGAGAGGAGCTGGGAAAGGGTCTTCTGGGCACAACCTACCGGGGAACCGACACCCGCACCCAGCAGCCGGTCGCGGTCAAGCTTCTCCGCGGAGAACTTCTCCGCGACCGAATCGTGGTGCAGCTGTTTCTCGCGGAGGCCCAGGCGGCGCGCACGCTCGAGCATCCGAACCTGGTCCGTTTCCTGGGACTCGTGGAGATCCAGGGAGCGAAGGCCGCGGTCACCGAGTACGTGGAGGGCTTCGACCTAAAGGCCTTCCTCTCCCGCAACAAGCGCCTCTCGCTCAAACAGTCCGTCGATCTCCTCACGACCCTCGCCGACGCGTTTGGCTACGCCCACGAGAAGCGCCTGCTGCACCGGGATCTCAAGCTGACGAACCTCCTGGTGGGAAAGGCGGGCAAGCTCAAGATCGCTGGATTCGGACTCGGCGCGCTCCGGGTCCGGGAGCTGGACCCGGCCGATGGATACCCCTCTCCCGAGTTTCTCTCTGGGGCGCCCTTCGGAGTCCGCTCCGACATCTACGCCGTCGGCGCCCTCATCTTCCATGCCCTCACGGGACAAAACCCCGTGGCCGGGGAGGGACCCGCAGCGAACGGCTCACCCCCTCGGCTCCGGCAGCTCCTCCCCGAGGCGCCCGATTCTCTCGATCAGATACTGGCTCGCTGCCTGATGCAGGACCCCGCTGAGCGATTCGGATCGACGGGAGAGCTCCTGGCGGCTGCCAAAGGGGTCCAGACATGAGGAAACGTACTCTGACCGTTTGAGGTAGGATCCGGCACCGTGGCTCAGTGCTGGTTCTGCGGGAAGGTCAAGGGGAGGAGGAGCTGCCCCGCGCGCGCAGGGGCTCTCATCTGCTCGCGCTGCTGCGGCGCGAACCGGGTCGTTACGATTCACTGTCCTCCCGACTGCATCTATCTCCACGGCACTCATGACCCGAAGTGGAGCTCCGAGAGCCAGGAGAAAGAGTCCGCGCGCTTCTTCGCGCGGGCGCTCGCTCTCGACGAGCGCCCGGCGCAGTTCTTCCTCTTCCTTCACTACTTGATCGCGCTTTCGAGGAATCCTCTTTCGGGGCTCGACGACGGCGAGCTCGGTGAGGTCACCGCCGCCGCCGCCTCTACCCTCGAGACCCGCGCCAAGGGCGTCCTCTACAGTCATCCGACGGAGCGACTTCACCTCCAGCCGGCGGCTGAGTGGCTCACACGCCTCGTCACTTCCCGGGAGAAGCTCCCCGCGGCGCCACAGGTCTCGGACGAGGAGATGGTGGTCGCCTTGCGCGCGCTCGCCGAAGGCGTCGAAGAGCACGTGCGGGAGCCGGGGCGTGAGCGCTACCTCTCGAAACTCGAGAGCCTCTTCTCGAAGTCGCGGGCAGGCGAGCCGCCGCTCACTCTTCCCGAGGGGCTCGACGAGCCGCCGCCCCGCCTCATCGTGACTTCCTAGAAGGCTAGAAGGCTAGAAGGGGCTGAATGCCTGACCGGCTGGGTTATACTAGAAAGACAGCTCATTCAGTGAAATCAGGTCAGTTAGAGAGGCGACTTGGTCGAGATTAGCCATCGAGAACGGGTCGTTCGGGCCAAGATTATCTATTACGGTCCGGCGGCCGGCGGAAAGACGACGAACCTGGTGGTGCTCCACCAGCGGGCCGATCCGAAACGCCGCGGAGAGATGGTCTCGGTCAACTCGACCCAGGATCGAACCATTCTCCTCGACCTCCTCCCGATGAAGACGCCGGCGTTTCGCGGGTACGAGCTCAGGTTCCAGGTGATCGCCGTCCCCGGGCAGAGGATGTACGCCGCGAGCCGCAAGCTCCTCCTGAACGGAGCGGACTCGGTGGTGTTCGTCGCCAACTCGGCGGCCGATCGCTGGGAGGAAACGATTTCGAGTCTCCGGGAGATGAACCAGAACCTCCTCGCCCACAACCTCGATCCGACGA
Source organism: uncultured Acidobacteriota bacterium (assembly GCA_964553925.1). Taxonomy (GTDB): domain Bacteria; phylum Acidobacteriota; class Vicinamibacteria; order Marinacidobacterales; family SMYC01; genus DAISKN01. Next base: position 32,039 of record CAZKNR010000093.1, on the reverse strand, counting down.
CTATCCCTCTCGTCTATCAGTACAACAAGCGCGATCTGCCGGAAGTGACGCCCATGGAGGCGATGGACCGAACCCTCAACGCCCGGCGCACGGCGAGCTTTTCCGCGGTTGCGATTCGCGAGGACGGAGTCCTCGAGACGTTCGCCGCCGCCCTGCGGCTCACGATGGAGCACATCACCAACAAGTTCAAGCTCGGCGCCGGAGTCCGGAATGCGAGATCGATCGAGGAGTGGACCTCGGAGTCGATGAGGGCGATGTTCGACTGGTCGCCGCCCTCCGCCGCCACGAGCTCGGGACCCTCCGGAGCGGCGCGGACTCCGGGAGCGACGGATCCGCGGACGGCCGAAGCCGCTCTGTCCTCCCATCCAGCGTCTCAAGGCCGGGTGGCCGTGAAGGTTCCGGTGGCGCGCACGCTCGAAGGTGCCTCGTCGCCTTCCGCCGCGACGGCCGCGAACGACCCTCACGCGGCAGAGGCGCTCGTCGAAAGCTACGCCCAGGCGGCCGCGGACCTCACGTCGGCTCTCGAGGAGATGCGAGACCAGAGGGACTCGCTCGATAGGCGCCTGTCGGATCTTGGCGCGCCCTTCGAAGCCACCCTCTCGCTTCTTGGAGGCGCTCCGCCTGATGAGGTCCTGAAGGGCCTGCTGATGAAAATGGCGGAAGGGCTCGGCGCGGTCAGCGGTTCGCTCTCGCTCCTGCGCGAGCGAGAGCTCCGTCCGGTGATCCTCCATGGCCTCCAGCGGGAGCCTCTGTTCTCGATCACCGACGCCTCCGGCCGCCCGCTGGCGGGGGTCATCGCCGAGGGTTCGAGACCCCTGGTCTTCGTCAGTGGGGATCCGGGGCCGCTCGCCCAAATCCTGGACGTAAGCGCCGGCAAGATCACTTCGATCGTCACCATACCCGTGAGGACTCCGGTCACGACTCTCGGGCTCGCGTGCTTCTACCTGCCGCCGGAGTCAGCGGCGCCGCGGCTCGAGGCGGCCGAGCACCTCGAGCGATGGGGGAGCGCCGTCGCGCTCGCTCTCGAGACCGCGGCGAACCGCGTGGCCCGGGATCGGCTGCAGCAGATGGAGCGCATCGGTCTCGTCGGACGCCTTGCGGAGCAGGCGATCCTGGAAATGGGACCGCCTCTCGACCGATTGTTCGCGATGCTCGGACGGCTGCGCATCGAGCACGATGTCCGCGAAGGCTTGCAGGTGGAGCTTCGGGGCATGGGCGCCGAGCTCACCCGCGCCAAGCGCTACCGCGATACGGTTCTGGGTTTCATGGCGGGCCAGCCGGCTTCCGTCGATCTCATCCAGCTTGCCCCCGTCTTCCACGGGGTCCGCGCCTGGACCGCGGAGAGCCTCGAACGTCATTCGATCCGGCTCGAGGCCACGGAGCCCGCGGCAACCGATCGAGTCCGCGCCGACGCCTTCCTCCTGCGCTCTGTCCTCGCGGCGCTGGTGGAGCGCTCGGAGCGGGAGCTCTCGGGCCATTCCGGGGGCCTTATCCAGCTCTCGTCCCGCATCGAGAACGGACGGGCCTACATCCGTGTCGCGGACAACATCGCCGCGGTGAAGAGCCCTAAAGACGGGGGGGACTACGCCTCCTGGACGCTCGAGCGCAACGGCATGAGGTGGCCGCTTTCCTTCGTCCACAACGTGGTCGAGTACTTCCAGGGCCAGTGGACGACCACCGCCACCCCGCGGGGCAACGAGCTCACGATGGTCCTGCCGGCGCAGTAAACCCCGTTTGCCGCGCTCCGCGGGCCTGGCATAACATGGCTCGCGGAACATGAGCGACTCCTTCCTTCGCCGCGCCTTGTCGCCCCTGGTCACCTTCCGTGAGGGCGAGGCCGTCGTCGGCCTCATGATGTTCGTGTACTCCTTCCTGGCGATGACCGCCTACAACAACATCAAGCCCTCGGCGGCCTCCAAGTTCATCGCCGACCTCGGCGCAGACAAAGTGCCCTACGTGATGCTCCTCGCCGGCCTCACCATGGGCTTCATCATGAACTACTACAGCCGCGCCCTGGGGAAGGTGCCGAAGCTCTGGGTGCTCCCCGGAACCCAGGTGGCGATCATCGCCCTGCTCGTCTCCTTCTGGTTCCTGTTCAAGACCGGAGAAGTATGGGTCTCCGCGGCGTTCTTCTTCTTCGGCCGGCTGATCCTCGGGATTTTCCTCATCAGCCAGTTCTGGACGCTCGCGAACGAGATCTACGATCCCCGTCAGGCGAAGCGCGTCTTCGGCTTCATCGGCGGAGGGGCGATGCTTGGCGGGATGACGGGGTCGGGATTGACGGCTCTCCTCGTCAAGCGCGTCGGCACCGAAAACCTCATCCTCTTCAGCGCGGCGATCCTCGGCCTCTGTTTCTTCCTGATCCTGGAGATTCAGCGACGAACGAGCCCCGAGGGAGGCTCGTTCCGGGTGAAGGGCGAGAGTCTCGGAGGCGGCGAGGCCCTTTCGATGCTCAAGGGCTCGCGGCATCTCCAGCTCATTGCCCTGGTCATCGGCTTCTCGGCGCTCGGGGCGGCAACGCTCGAGCAGCAGCTCTTAATGGCCGCGGAGGCGGAGGTCGCGGGGACAGACAGCATCACCAGCTTCCTCGCGGTGATCACGTTCTACGCGTCGTTCATCGGTTTCGTCATCCAGATCTATTTCACCTCCCGGATCTACAGCCTCCTTGGCATCGGATTCGCACTGGCGGTCCTGCCGGTGAGCCTCGGGGCGACGGCAGTGATCATCCTCCTGAACAAAGCGCTCTGGGCCTCGAGCGTCGCTCGGGTGACCGACAGCGCCCTTCGCTACAGCCTCGACAAAACGACCCGGGAAACGTTGTTCCTGCCGTTGAGCGCCGAGCTCAAGCTCAAGGCCAAGGGCTTCGTCGACGTGGTGGCCGACCGATTCATCGGCAAGGGCGTCGGCTCCTTGGTGCTCCTTCTCGCGATCCAATGGCTGAAGCTCACCTGGTGGCAGCTCAGCTTCCTGAGCCTCGGGTATTGCGTGTTGTGGCTCGTGCTCGCCCGGCAGGCCAAGAAAGAGTACCTCTCGGTGTTTCGAAAGAGCATCGAGACGATGGCGCTCGAGCCCGAGCGGCTCACCGCCGAGGCGGTGGATGCGGCCACGGTGGAGACCCTGGTCGAAGAGCTAGGCAGTACGGACGACGAGCGCGTCCTTCGTTCCATCGAGTTTCTCGAGCAGCTCTCGAAGAGGAAGCTCATCACCCCGCTCCTCCTTCACCATCACTCCCCGCGGGTCCGCGCGCGCGCCATCTCAGCGGTGAAGGGGGCGGCGACGGAGGTGATCGAGCGCTGGGCTCCTTCTCTCGAGAAATCGCTCAGAGACGACGACCCCGACGTGCGCGCCGCGGCGCTCTCGGTGCTGTCGTCCGTCCGGCAGGGAGACGTCCGGGATCTGATGCGGCCCTACTTGAACGACGGCGACCCGCGAATCGCCGCCACCGCCGCGGTGGCGCTGGCGGAGAGCGGAAACGAGAACGACAGCGCCGAGGTGCTTCGGGTGCTCGAGAGGCTCGCGGGCGACGGACGGGACGCGATGGCGCCCTCGAGACGCGAGGCGGCGCGAGCCATCGCCCGCACGCGCGACCCGCGGTTCCGGCAGCTCCTCCTGCCTCTCATGCACGATGCCGATCCCGGTGTCGCCAGAGAAGCGATCGGGAGCGCCCGCCTTCTGGGGGATTCCGACCTCCTCTTCGTCCCAACGCTCATTTCTCTCATGCGAAGTCGCCGTCTGAAGAACGCCGCCCGCGAGGCGCTCGTGAGCTACGGCGAAAACGCAATCCCCGCACTCACCTACTTCCTGAAGGACGAGGAGGAGGACCCTTGGGTTCGCCGCCACATCCCTGGGACGCTGGCGCGAATTCCGTTACCGGCGTCGGTCGAAGCCCTGGCCGCGGCCCTCGAGAGCGACGATGGATTCCTGCGGTATAAGACGGTCGTCGCCCTGGAGAGAATCCGGCGGGAGAACCCCGGCATTCCCATCGCTTTCGGCCCGATCGAGAAGCTCCTTCTCAAGGAAACGGCGCGCTACTACCGGTACCTGGGCGCAAGCTACAACCTCTTCGAGAAGGGCGGCCTCCCGCGTGACGGCATTCTCGCCCAGGCCCTTTCGGAGAAGCTAACCCGGGTGCTCGACCGCATTTATCGGCTCCTGGGCCTCCTCTACGACTGGAAGGACATCCGCGCGGCCCGCATCGCCATCGAGCGCGGCGACGTCCGGGCGCGCGCGAGCGCCATCGAGTTTCTGGACAACACGCTCTCGGGGCAGCTTCGAAAGACAGTCCTCCCCCTCATCGACGACATGCCGCTCGCCGAGAAAGTGCGGAAAGGCAACGTGTTTCTCAAGAATCGCGTTCGCGGAATCGAAGAGACGCTGGAGCGGTTGATCTATGACGACGACCCGGTGGTGGCGGCGACGGCCATCGACCTGGTGCGGGAGAGGAAGCTCTGGAGCCTCGCCCCCGGCCTGGAGGAAGTATTGATGTTCCGCGACGTCCGTGACTTCGTCGTCTTCGAGTCCGCGTCCTACGCCCTCGCCGCCTATAGATTGAAAACCGATGAGCCTCATGCCGCCCATCCAGTTTGAGCTCCTCCCGCCGGTTCCAGCGATAAGCCTGGTGCGCCGGTTGAAGGAGATTCCATTGTTCCGCTTCGCCTCCATCGACGAGCTCTTCCGGATCGCCACCATCTCGCGCCAGGTGAGATACGGGGGAGGAGCGCGTGTCCAGGAGCATGGCGTGCCGGCAGAGTACATCCAGGTCCTGGTGCAGGGGCGCTTTCGGGTTGCGAACGGACGAGACGACGGCGCGGAGATTCTGGCGCCGCCAGCGATGCTCGGATTTCAGGAGGTCCTGAAAGGAACGCCGCTCCAGAGCTCGGCGACCGCCGAGACCGAGTCCATCGCGTTGGTCATGCCGGCGGAAGAGTTCAAAAGCCTCCTCGCGGCGAACATCGAGCTCGCTCAGGGCCTCTTCCGGATGCTCCTCGAGTCGTCCGGAACCAGCGCCGGAACGAGCGATCGCCCGCCGTCGGAGGGAAGGGCTCCCGCGTTCCGCTACGAGCACCGCGAGGCTCCCCTTTCGACGGTGGAGAAGGTCCTGTGCCTCCAGACGGTGCCGATTCTCTCGCACGCGACCGCGGAGGAGCTCTACGACGTCGCCGCCATCGCGCGGGAGATCTCGCTCATGAGGGAGGAGCGCCTGTTCACCCCGGGCGCCGCGGCTTCGATCGTGCTGCTGCTGTCGGGAGTCATCGAGCTCACGTCCCCCACGGGGAGGAAAGACCGCGCCCGCGCCGGCGCTTCCCTCGGCGTTCACGAAACCCTTGCGGGAGCGAGCTTCGCCGAGACCGCCCTGACCGTCGAATCGGGAAGAGCGCTCCAGATCGACCGGGAACCGCTCTTCGATCTCCTGGCGGATCGGATGGACTTGCTTCAGGGGGTCTTCAGCGCGGTCTTTCACCGCGAAGGCGGAAGACCGTCCGGATCCTGATGAGACGTTCTCTCCGCGGTCTCTTTCTCGGCGTACTCCTGCTTCTGGTCGTTCCCTCCGGCAGCGCCTCTCGGGAGCGAAACGAGCCGCCCTGCGAATGGAACGGTGTCCCTCGGGTCGTCGCCATTGGGGACATCCATGGCGCCTTCGACAACGTGGTGGCCGTGCTGCAAACTGCCGGGATTCTCGACGAGAAGCGGAAGTGGATGGGGGGCAAGGTCCATCTGGTGCAAAACGGCGATATCGTCGACCGCGGTCCAGAGTCCCGAAAGGCGATGGATCTCCTGATGGAGCTCGAGGAGCAGGCGGAGAAAGCGGGCGGGCGCGTTCACGTGCTCATCGGAAACCACGAGGCGATGAACGTGGTCGGAATCCTCGATCTGGTCTCGAAGCAGGAATACGAATCCTACACCGACCGGGATTCGCGCTCGCTGCGGGAGACCGCGTTCGAGCGCTACTACGAACAGATGAGACGGGAAGCGAAGGAGAGGGAGGAGGAGGCGCCGGGCAAGAACCAGTTGAGGAGCGAGTTCGAAGCGAGATACCCCCTGGGGTACGTCGAGCACCGGCAGGCCTTCTCTGCCTCCGGCCGCTACGGAAAGTGGATCCGAAAGCACAACGTCGCGATCAAGATCGACGGCGTCGTCTACTCCCACGGAGACTGGAGCGAGAAGATGGCGCTGGTCGGCATCGCCGAGGTGAACCGCCGGGTTCGCGCCGAGCTCTCGGACGAAGTCCCGCTCGAGGGCGGTCTCACGTTCGATTCGGAGTCACCGCTCCAGTATCGCGGTCTGGCCAATATCGCCTTGACCCTCGCTTCCCAGCAAGCCGAGGAGACGCGGGTCTCCGGAATTCTCGCCAGCCTCGGCGCCACCCGGATGGTGGTGGGCCATACTTTGACCTCGGGAGTGATCGAGTCGCGTTTCGGCGGCAAGCACGTCAGCATCGATACCGGGATGCTCGAGCTCTACCGCGGGGGGCACCGCATCGCCCTCGAGGTCGCGGGCAACGCCCTCACGGCGATTCACGACAAAGGCTCGGTTCCGATTCCCGAGACCATGGACGAGACCACGTTCGGAGCCTACATCCTCGCCGTCTCGAAGGTAGATCCAGAGAACGTGGACGTCCAGTTGAAGGTCGTGGACTCGCTGCACCAGGATGGCCGCACGGCCGAGGCCGCGGTGATCCTGGAAAAGCTATTCGAGAAGCCGGGTCTGGTCCCGTTCCGGTACCGGGACCTCCTCGGCTCCCACTACGAGTCGAGCGGCGATTTGGACCGAGCGCGGGCGCAGTACCTCGAGTACATCGACGGGCTCGGGGCGCTGGTGGAGCAAAGCCCCGACAACCTGAACCTCTCGAACCTCCTCGCCCGGTTTTGCATCGACAAGAACCTCGAGCTGGACCGGGCCGAAACCGTCATCGAACGAACGGTGACCCGCTCCCCCACGAGCCCGAGCTTTCTCCTGACGCGCGCCCGGCTGCACCTCGCCCGCTCGCAGTTTCGGGAGGCTCTCAAAATCCTCGAAAGCCTCCCGGTCGACGGAGGCATGGGGTACGACGTTCATCTTTTCAAAGGTCTCGCCTACCTGGGGCTTCGCGATCGCGAGCGCGCCCGAACGGCATTCGAGAAAGCTCTCGAGGTCGAGCCCAGCCGCACGGAAGCCCGTGACGAGCTGAAAAAGCTGGAGGCCGTGCCTCTACCTCAATAACGAAGAAATCAACGCGCACGAAAATACAAATACAAGGGGGATGGGGGAGGTAGGAGGAGATGTAGGGATAAGAGTGGCTGGGTCGGGAGCATCTTGTACCCTCATCCCCTTATCCCCCTTGTATTTTTTTCGCGTCTTGTGCACACGCGAGGGGTTTAGGGAGAGTTAGAGAAAGCTTCAGCGTGGGATGAGGGGCGGGAGAGCCGCTGCCGACCCTCCCCCGCGGGATCAAAACTGCGGATTCGGAGCCTAGACCTTCTTGGGAACGACGGCGTCCTTGCAGGCCTTCGCCACGCGGAACTTGACCACCGTCTTCTTCGGAATCTGGATTTCCTCGCCTGTCTGAGGGTTTCGGCCTTTGCGCGGCTTACGGACCGACCTCACGAGCTTTCCGAGCCCGGGAATGACGAACTGGCCCGTCCTCTTCGTCTCTTTGATGGCGAGGTCCGCGAGCTGCTCGAAGTAGACCACCGCCGCCTTCTTCGGGATCTGCATCGTTTCCGCAAACTGGGCCACGATCTGTGTTTTCGTCAGGGGTTTGGACGCCATTCCTCAAGTCTCCTTTGCATGAACGTTCCTCTGAGGACCCTCCACGGATGAGGAAGATCCACAATTGCAGTGCACACTGTCGACGGTCCTCGCGCGAGCGAGCGATTCAGGCCCGTAGTTCATCAAACTCTGTTGTTGAGCAAAACCTCGACCGTGTCTCTAACCGGCGCTTATTCTAATCACCTTGCTTTCAATAAGCAAGCCTGGAAGTGAAAAACCCCCCGAAAAAGCACCGGTTTCGGCCGCGTTCGCGAAGTTGCGCCGAGCGGATTTCTACTTCGAAGTCGCCTTCGGCCAGACCGTTCCCTGGTCCTTATCCTTGACCGGCCCGAGCCCCTTGTAGACGAACTTCTGCACCCGCTTCCCCTCGTAGGTTTCCGTGGTGTAGATGTTGCCTTTGGAGTCGGTCGCGATGCTGTGCACCGCGAAGAACTGTCCGGGCTGACGTCCGCCGTCGCCGAAGCTCGTCAGGGTCTCGAGCGACAGCCGATCGAGGACGTAGACCTTCTGGTTCTTGCCGTCGGCGATGTAGATGTACTTCTGCTGCGGGTCCTTGGAGAAGGCGATGTCCCAGACCGACCCGTCGCCCAGGGTCTCCTTCTCGATGAAGGTTTCCTTCACGAACGTGCCGTCTTTCTTGAACACCTGGAGCCTGTCGTTCGGGCGGTCGCAGACGTAGACCAGGCCGTCGTTCGAGGGATCGGCGCAGTGAACCGGATTGCGGAACTGCTGCGCCGCGGGTGCTTGGGGATCGTAGCGGCCGAGATCGGCGTCGTCCGGTTTGTTGCCGTAGGCGCCCCAGTAGCGCTTGAGCTCGCCAGTATCCATGTCGACGACCGCGACCCGCTTGTTGAGGTATCCGTCGGAGACATAGGCTTCGTTGGCCGCGTTGTCGAACGCGACTTTTGCCACGCGCCCGAAGTTCTCCTTGTCGTGGCTCCCGCCGACCCACTTGGGCTCCTTCTCGGTGTAGTTCGCGGTGCGGTGAACGCCGGGCTTACCGAACTGCTTGAGGAACTTTCCGTCCCGCGTGAACTTCAGCATGTGGGCGTCGTCGCCCCCGTTGCCGCCGATCCAGAGGTTGTCCTTGTGATCGGCGGTGATTCCGTGATTGGAGCTCGGCCAGTCGTAGCCTTGCGCCTTGCCTCCCCAATGGCCCACCAGGTTCCCCTCGGGATCGAACTCGAGGATCGGGGGAGCGGGAACGCAGCATTCGACCGCCGTCTTTGGTTTGGTCGCGGCGCTGATCTCCGTTCGCTCGTTGAAGCTCTCCTGCCGATGGATGACGAACACGTGGTCGCGCGAATCGACGGTGACTCCGATCGCGGAGCCGAGGAGCCAATGGTTCGGCAGAGGCTTGGGCCAGAGCGGGTCCACTTCGAACGCCGGGGCCTGGACGTCCGCGGGAGCGGCCGAAGTGGCCTCCAGCATGTATTGACCGAGGCCGAGCGCGGCGAGGACGGCGACGAAAACCACGCCAACCAGAAGGTTCGATCTCCGTTTCCAAAGTCCCATCATTTATGTACCTCCGAGAAATCTCGCGAATTGGGGGGCGAGTATAGCTCATTTGCGCCGATGGCGTCGATAACCTAGGCTTTCGAACATGCTCCAGAAGGCCTTCGGCGCCGTCCTGACCGTCGCTCTGGCGGTCGCGGGAACCGCCTCGGCTCACGAGATCCCTTCCCACGTCCGAGTCCAGGCATTTCTCGAGCCGAAGGCAGATCGCTTGCGCCTCCTGGTGCGCGTTCCCCTGGCGGCGATGCGGGACATGAGCGTTCCCACGAACCCTCTGGGCTATCTCGACCTCACGCGGGCCGATCCGGTCCTCCGGGACGCCGCCATCCTCTGGATCGCGGACTACGTGGAGCTCTACGAAGGGGAAAGGCGCATCACCAGCCCCTCGATCGTGGCCGCACGGGTGTCGCTTCCGTCCGACCGATCGTTCGACGACTACGAGAGTGCCCTCGCGCACGTCCGGGGTCCGCCGCTACCGCCCGAGACCGAGATCTACTGGGCGCAGGGACTCCTCGACGTGCTCTTCGAGTATCCGATCGAGTCGGACCAATCCGAGTTCACGATCAACCCCGGTCTCGAGCGCCTGGGACTGTCGGTTGTGAACGTCCTCCGCTTCATCCAGCCCGACGGCTCCGTTCGGGCCTTCGACTTCGCCGGCAACCCCGGCTTGATCCGCCTCGATCCCGCGTGGCACCAGGCGTTTCTCAGCTTCGTGCGGCTTGGGTTCCTCCACATCCTCGAAGGAACGGACCACTTGCTCTTTCTCTTCTGCCTCATCCTCCCGTTCCGCCGCTTCCGCGAGCTGGTACTCCTTACGACCGCGTTCACGGTGGCGCACTCCACCACTCTCGTCGCCTCCGCCTACGGCGTCGCCCCCGACGCCTTGTGGTTCCCGCCTCTGGTCGAGACGCTGATCGCGACGTCGATCGTGTACATGGCGCTCGAAAACATCGTCGGGGGCAAGGTGCGAAGGCGATGGCTCCTCACGTTCGGATTCGGCCTGGTGCACGGTTTCGGCTTCTCGTTCGGCCTCCGCGAGACGCTGCAGTTCGCGGGATCTCACCTTCTCACGTCGCTTCTCGCGTTCAACCTCGGGGTCGAGCTCGGGCAGCTCCTGGTGCTCCTGCTTCTTCTCCCGCTCCTCTCGGTCCTCTTCCGACACGTCGTCGCCGAGCGCACGGGGACGGTGATTCTGTCGGCGCTGGTGGCGCATACCGGCTGGCACTGGATGGTGGCGCGCGGAGCGGCGCTCGGCGAGTTCGACTGGCCGGAGCTTGACTCCTCGTTTCTCGCGAGCGCGATGCGGTGGACGATGCTCCTCGTCATGGTCGCCGGGCTCGCCTGGCTCATCGGCCTCTACAGGAACCGGCGAGAACACCCCTCACCGTAGCTCCGCGACACGGGCCACGAGCCCCTCCGATCTCGGGGCTTCTCGGTTGCGATACTCCCCTTCGGGGCTCATAGTGATTGAAACAACCCAGTTTCCGTTGGAATTTAAGGTCCGTAGGGAGGATACCCCCATGTGGAACGCCAGGCCCGAACCGCTCGAGATCGAACGCTTCTCGCGAAAGGAATCGGAGACAGCGCCCGTTCGGCCCGCGAAAAAGCGACCGCTGCACTCCGTCCCTCCGGGACGACGCCCGATCAAGCGCTCGACCGCCTGGCGATCGACGGCGCTCTTCAGCCTGTCGCTGCTCGTCGCCTCTGCCCTCGGGCTCGGGTTGCACTCCTATCAGCGCGCCTCCGATCTCGAGAGAGAGCTCGCCGCTACCCGGGGCCAGATGCAGGCCGGTCTCCAGGAGCTTCACGCCGGAATCCAGTTCGACTCCGTGCGCCAGCGCCTTCTCCTCGGAATGAGGGACGAGATCCTGAGGGTGAACGGAAGGCTCGGGCTCGGTGAAGCCTACCTCTACGCCGAGCTTCTCCTGAACGCCACCGACAAATATCCGTCGGTCGATCCTCTCCTTCTCTTCTCGATCGGCATCGTCGAGAGCGGGTTCGATACGCGCGCCAAAAGCCAGGCAAACGCCCGCGGCCTGTATCAAATCTGGCCTGCCACCGGGCGAATGCTCGCGGGGATGCTCGACTGGGAGTACAGCGACGAGATGCTCTTCGAGTCCGATCGCAACACCGAGATGGCGGCCCTCTACCTGGATGTCCTGTTCACGACGTACAACGATCTCGGCATGGTGCTCGCTGAGTACAACGGCGGACCCGTCAACGCGGGCTACTACCGGGCCGGAAGCCATCGGACGACACCGGAGACCGCCGACTACGTTCCCAAGGTCCTCGAGCAATACGATCGCCTCTGCAAGGAGCTACCCATGGCGCCGGGACGAAGCTTCGACGTTCTCTATCGAGACGCCAACCGGGAGGGGAAGGTGCTCGTTCGGGCCAAGGCGGACTGAAGCCGAAGCCTCACCGCAGCCGCGCGAGCTCCTGAGGCGTGAGCTTCGTCGCCGGCCCCTGCACTATCGCGTTGAAGAGGAGCTTGAACGTCGCCGGAGTCTGGGTCCGGAAGTCGACCTGACTTGCCAGAGTGACCGCGGTTCCCTTTCCCACCTGGAACCAGACGACGTTCGCCTGGTCGCGCAGGAGCTCGTCTCCCAGGAGCCAACCGCTCGCGACCTGCTTTTCCTCGTCGGGATATCGCGACACCACGCGCGCCTGAACGTCGAAGCTCGGCTCGAGTCGGTACGCCTGATCGAAGGCGAAGAACACCGGCCAGCTCGAAGGCATCCCGAAGGCGACGGGGTGGGTGACGTCGAACTCCTGCTTCAGGAGCGAGCCCGGGCAGTAGAAGACGGAGGTCGGGTCCACGACTCTCGACTCGATGGCCTTCAAAAGCGCCGCCGGGCTCTGGAAGGACTCCTTGAAGAGCCGCTCGACCTCCGCCGCTTCGACTTTTGGCCTCTCGTCTTTCCGTCCACCACGCCCGAACCGCGACGGCGCCTCGGGGAGGACGGGCTCGATGGGAAGAGAAAGAAGGTCGCGCGCGGTATCGACGGCGCTTCCAATGGCGACGAGCGTTCCTCCCTCCTCGACGAACCGCTTCAGCTCCGCCCATCCCGCATCCCCGATGCCGTAGGCCCAGCGCCACGACTCGTCGTACTGCTCGGGGGACAACCCCTGGATCATCCGGCTCTTCGTGGTGCCGGAGGGAAGCACGATGACGTCGTATTTCGCCGAGAGGCCGGAGGCGAAATCCACGGACGACATCACCTCGTGGCGGAAGCCGTAGCCCTCGAAGAGCCACATGAGCCAGCCCGCGGGCATGTTGTTCGCGGCCTTGTAGAGTCCGACGCGCGTCTCTCGCTTCATGCGGTACCCAGAGGTGGGCGGGGCGGAGTCGGCTCCGAAGACCGGAAGGCTCGAGGCCGACGCAATCTCTTCGAGAATCTTCTGGGACTTCGCGGACGGCGGCACGAGAAACGCTCCCGGTGGAAAGCTTCGGCCGCCGCTCTCGAACGCCGCGCCGGCGCGGAAGACATCGACCCCTTCCGCCGAAAGACGGTTCAGTGCGAGAAATCCCGCGTTCGTCTCCGCGGGGATCGCGTAGGCCCACCGCGGCCGCGCCGGCAACGGAAGCGGGTCCGGAGCCGGACTCTCAAGGAGCGAAGTCGCGACGGTGAGCGGCTCGCCGATCGGATCCACCTCGACACCGATGAGGTACCCGAGCGTATGTCCGGTCACGTCGTAGGGCGGGATCGGAGGTCCGCCGGGGTAGTAGCGCAGATCCGGATAGACCTGGACCTCGAGCATGGTCTTGGCGAAAGCACCGTACGGCTGGTTCAGGGGAACGACGAAGGAGCCCGCAGGGTAGCTCTTCCCTCCGGCCGCGAAATCCGCCGTGGCGCGATGGATCTCGACCTCGCCGAAATCCAGAAGCTCGAGTAGCTGCCTCAGGGCGTGGGGATCCCGTTGCTCTTTATGAATCACGAACGCATACGGGGCCTCGCTGCGCTCGATCCAGTCTCGATGGACCCGGTGGAAATTCGAAAGCCACTCCCTCCGGTACTTCGCGAGGTGGGTCAGGCCGCCAAAGACCGCCGTCATCCCGTAGTCCATGATCTGAGACAGGCGCCACTCAGACTGGGTGTAGGGTCTCGGGAAGTTCCACCTCGACTCCTGCGGACCGAGCGGCCGGTTCGCCTCGCTCCGGAAAGGGTCGGCGAGGTTCGCGCTCGCGATCTCGGTCAGGATCCGGGGCTGGCCGTGGTAGACCATGTACTGCCGCGCCGGCGCCCAGAGATCGTACTGGCTGTTGTAGGAGACGCCCTCCTTTCCCGAAGCGGCAAGAGCCCCGGCCATCGCGAGCCCGATCTGCGCTTGGCCGGAGACGAGCAGAGGATGGACGTTGGGATCGTAGGGATCCTGGAACGGAGGAACGAAGATGCGCGGGCCCGTCGATCCCATCTGGTGCATGTCGTGGGTGATCGTGGGCTTGAAGACGTTCTGGATCTTCTCGATATTGAGCCGGGTCTCCTTCTGGGTGAACATGAACCAGTCGCGATTGTCGTCGTGCCCCGCGTACTTGTGGTACAGGTCGGGATAAACCCGGTTGAGCTTGGTCCCCTTCGTCTTGTACCAGTGATCGATGACCATCACCTGCCCGTCGGGGTTCTGCGAGGGCACGAGAAGGAGGATGGTGTTGTCCAGGATCTCCCGGATCTCGGGAGAGTCTTCGGTCGCGAGGCGATGGACGATGAGCGGAATCGCCTGCCCGTTTCCCACTTCGGTCGAGTGGATGGTGGCGTAGAGGAAGTAGAACGGCCGCCCCTCCTCGGCCAGGGCCTCCGCCTCTTTCTCCGAGAGCCCGCGCGGATCCGCGAGCCTTCGGTTGATCTCGACCAGCCGATCGAGCCGGGCGAGATTCTCGGGGCTCGAGATCTGAAGGAGGACGTAGTCGTTGCCGAGGGTGGTCTTTCCGATCTCCTGATACAGGACTCGATCGGAGGTGGCCGCGATCTGCTTCAGATATTCGAGTACCGCGGGGTAGCGGGCCATCTCCCCGTCGGTTCCGAGCTCGAAGCCGAAGAAGCTCAGAGGCGATGCGATGTTCTCCGAGGCCGCGGCCGGCGCCGCCAGAAACGCGAGGGTGAGGGCGAACGGGAACGACCGAAACATCTTTCCTCCTGTTCGGATCTATCGCGCCTTGAGAAGCTGGTCGATCGTAACCAGCCGGCCATTGACAACGACCCTCTCGGTCTTGCGAAGGTTCTTGATGTCTTCCAAAGGATCCGCGCCGAGGAGCACCAGATCGGCGATCTTTCCCGGCTCGATGGTTCCGAGGTCGGAGCCGGCGCCGAGGGCTTCGGCGGCGACGCGAGTGGCGCTCTCGAGGGCTGCCATGGGGCCGAGCCCGGCCTCCGACAGCTGCTCGATCTCGAGAAGAAGGCTGAGCCCGTAGGGAATGATGGGCGAGTCGGTGCCGGCGATGACCCTTCCCCCGCGCCGGTGGATCTCGCCGATGGTCGCGAAAACCGGAGCCACCACTTCTCGCGACGCGAATGCGTCGCCCGCCTGGAGCCGGCTTCGAAAACTCTCCTGCACGAACGGAGGGAAGAGCGCCTGGAAGCGCGCTTCGTCCAGAAGATCCGGCTCCCTCGCGAGCGCGAGCGCGTACCCGCCTTGAAGAAGAACGGTCGGAGTGAAGTAGACGCCGGAGCGGGCGATGAGCTCGACGACGTCGTCGTACGTCCTCCGGAGCTGGGTGAGCTTGGGAGAAAAGCCGCGCCTCGAGGTCCCGCTCAAGTGCTCGATGCCGTCGACGCCGTACCCCACCGCCGGGTAGACCTCGTGGGAGGTGACGAAGATTCCTTCGGCGTGCGCCTTCTCGATGGCCTCCTTCTGGAGCGGGTCGGGGAGACGCACGTAGGTCTTCACCAGGTCGTAGCCGAGCGAGACTGCCCGCTTCATCTCCTGCTCGAGCTCTTCGCCGTCGTTCAGAGCGAGGGCGCCAGAGTAGTAGATGCGATCGCCATCGAGAGTGGCGCCGGTATAGAAGATACGGGGGCCAGCGCGCCGGCCGGCCCGGATCGACTCCCTCTCTTCGATGACCCGGTAAAGAGCGTCCGCGGGAGTCCGGAGCGACGTGATTCCGTAAGCGAGCCACACCTTTCCTTGGCCGCTTCCCCAGGCGGGAAGGCCGAGGTGGGTGTGCATCTCGATGAGCCCCGGGATGAGGGTCTTGCCCTCTCCCGAAACGACGCGAACGTCCTTCGCGACCTCGCCGCCCGTGGGCTCGACCCGCGCGATCCGATCGCCTTCGATGGCGACGTCCATCCCGTCTCGCGCGGGCGCTCCCGTGCCGTCGACGATGCGGACGTTCTGGATGAGGAGACGGCCCTCCGCGGACGTGACTTCGAACTCGTGTTGGACTTCGATCTTTCGAACGTCTCCGGTGGCGACGGCGACCTCGGTGAGGCCCTCCGCGCCGAGGAACACGATCTTCTTCCCGTCGCCCGACCAGCTCGGGAAGTCCACGACTTCGCCCGCTACCTGCTTGGGCCGGCCCGCGATCTCGCCGTCGGGCGTCACCGGCAAAGTCCAGAGGCCGCCGTCCATGGCGAAAGCGAGGGCGCCACCGTCCGGCCGCCAGACGGGACCATCTCCGTCGCGGACGCCGATGCTTCGGTCGGGCTCCGCGAGTTGCCGCGACTCCCCGCTCGTCGTGTCGACCACGAGGATCCGGTTGTAGCCCTCCCGAAACCTCGTGGAAAGAGGCACGTGAACCGAAAGGGCCACGTGCCGGGAATCGCTCGACCACGTGGGGATTCCGACCCCGCGCCTAGCCTCGGTGAGAGCGCGGTCCGCCTCCCCCTGAATCCCAACCACGTGCAGTCTCGAATCGTGATCGACGTACGCAATGTTCTTGCCGTCGGGGGACCATGCGGGAGAGAGCTCGGCTCCGAGGGACGTCGTGAGCCGTCGTTCTCCCGCGCTCGGCGGAGCCTCCACGTCCTTGATCCAGAGATCCATCGTCCCCGCGCGATCGCTCGCGAAAACGATGGAGCGGCTGTCCGGCGCCCAGTGGGGGTCGGTATCGAGAGCCTCGTCGCGGGTCAAAGGGGCTGGATCGCCTCCCTCCGTCGAGACCAGGAAGAGATCGCCGAGAGCCGCGTAGACGATGCGCGAATGATCGGGCGAGACGACGGGACGCACCAACCCTCGAACGGGCCGGCGCTCCCGGCTCTTGGGAAAATCGGCGGGCCGCCGAAGGTACGCGGGCCGATCGAGCACGACCTCGGCCTCGAAAGGGATCTTCACCGCTTCCCCTCGCTCTTCGAGACTCTGGCGCCAGAGGGATCCGAAGGCGGTGTAGACGATCTCTTTCGACCCCGACCACTGCGGGCGGAACGGAAAGACGTCCTCGGGAGTATCGAGGAACCGGGGCTCCCCTCCTCCCAGGGGGACGACCGCGAGACGGCTCGCCTCGGCGGCGCGAGCCATCGCGTCGGCGCCGGTTGGGCCGACGGTGAGGACCCGGAAAGCGACGTGCTTTCCATCCGGGCTGACCGACGGCGAGGAGACATTGCCCTCGAGCTCCGCGAGGGGAACCGCCGCGCCATCGCCCTCTACCTTTATCCGAAAGAGACCCGGCGTTCGGTTCGGGGTGCGATCGGAGACGAACACGACCTCGTCGCCCGCGGCCGACCACGCGGGCATGTAGTCCTGCGCCGGATCGGTCGTAAGCTGCTTCAGCTCGGTCGTCGACAGATCCTGAATCCATACGTCGTAGTTCCCGGATCGATCCGAAGAAAACGCGACTCGGCTGAAGTCGGGCGAGAGTACCGGCTCCCGATCGTCCGCGGGACCTTCGGTCAGGGCCGCCGCCGAAGAGCCGTCCGCGGCGATGGACCAGATGTCCCAGGTGCCGTTGCGATAGGACTGAAAAACGACCCGGCTCCCGTCGCGGGAGACGTCGGGAAGGCGATCGTCTCCGAGACCATCCGTCATCGCCGTCGCTTTGCCGCCCTCGGCGGCAAGTCGCCAGAGCGTCCCTTGGAGATCGAGGAAAAAGCTTCCATCGAGGGCCGAGCGCGCCGCGGCGAAGTTCGTTCCTTCGCGAAGAGTGAGTCGGATCTCTTTCGAGCTCGCCGGAGCGGCGAGAATCAGGAAAACCCCGGTGACGAGCGCCCGAAAGGCGATTCTATGCCTCATGAAGTGCGAGTCTACACCTACTTCCTGTAATCGAGGGGTGGGGCACTCAGGACCGGGATCAAGGGGCCGAAGGGTGGGAGTTGATTCTGGACGCGCTCTACACGAGAATCCGTCTTTCACAAGGGGGCTCTCATGTCAGTTTCTGGACTCTCGAGAAGCGCGTTCCTCGCAGGCAGCCTTTTGCTCGTGCTGGGCGCGGGGACAGCGCTCACGCAGAAAGACGTCGTCGATCCGGCGAGCAAACCGTTGCCCAATCCCAATCCGGTCGTCGTCAAGAAGTGGGGAGAGCTGCCCGATGGCAGGAAGTGGGGATCGACGGCCGGCGTCGATATCGCCCTCGACGGTCAGATCTGGGCCTACGATCGGTGCGGCGCCTACGCCCTCGCCGGCGGGTGCGACACCTCGAACGTCGACCCGGTCCTCAAGTTCGACCGCAACACGGGAAAGGCCCTGGCGCACTTCGGCGCGGGGCTGTTCGTGCTTCCCCACGGAATCCATGCGGATCGTGAAGGAAACGTCTGGGTGACGGACTCGCAGGGGAACAAGGCGGGAACCAAGGGTCACCAGGTGATCAAGTTCAGCCCCGAGGGCAAGGTCCTGATGAAGCTCGGAAAGCCAGGCGTTGCCGGGAGCGGCCCCGACGCATTGAATGAGCCGTGCGACGTCATCACCGCCCCGAACGGCGACATTTTCGTGTCCGACGGACACAGCGGCCAGAACGAAACTCCACCTCCCGGGGCGACGGGCCGCATCGTGAAGTTCACGAAGGACGGCAAGTACGTCAAGGAGTGGGGAAAGGTCGGCTCGGCCCCCGGCGAGTTCCGGACGCCGCACGCTCTCGCGTTCGACTCTCGAGGACGCCTCTTCGTCGCCGACCGCGGAAATCATCGGATCCAGATCTTCGACCAGGACGGTATGCTCCTGGACACGTTCTATCAGTTCGGCCGGGTGAGCGGGCTCTTCATCGACAAAGACGACACGCTCTACGCGATCGACTCGGAGTCTACCGAGAAAAGCCACCCCAACTGGAAGACCGGCGTCCGGATCGGAAAGGCCACGGAAGACAAGGTAGTAGCCTTCATCCCGCCCCACGAGACGGGCGACTTCTACGGCGACGCGGGCGAGGGTGTGGCCGTGGACGCCGAGGGCAACGTGTACGGGGCGGAAGGTCCGAACTCACGCGAGACGGCAGAGGGCGGCTTGACGAAATACCTCAAGCGGTGAACACCGGCAAGCACTGTGGAAGCCGGAGGACCGGATCGGCGCCACCCGTCGATTTTCGAGCCCACGAGCCTCCTGTTCGGAATCCTATTCGGGGTCCTGGGCACCATCATCGGCCTCGAGCTCCTGACCCGGCTGGGAGTCGCTCCCAATAGCTCGATCATCGGCGTCATCGCCACCATCGCCATCTCGCGAATCCCACTCGCGCCCCTCCGCCGCTTTCGCGACCTCGCTCGGCAGAACCTGGCGGCAACCCTGATCTCCGGCGCGACGTACGGAGGCGCCAACGGGATCCTCCTCCCCTCGGGTGTCCTGTGGCTCATGGGACGGCGCGATCTCGTGCCGGTAATGATGCTCGGCGCCTTCGCCGGAGTCTTGATCGGCGCGGTGCTCATGTACCGTCTGTTCGATTCCAGGCTCTTCCCCGCCGACGGCGCCTGGCCCTCCGGGGTCGCGACCGCCGAATGCATGATCGCCGGCGATCGCGGCGGCACACACGCTCTCCTCCTTTTGGCGGGAGGCGTCCTCGGATGCGCCGGCATCATGGTGGGAATTCCGATGGACGTTTTTGGAATCTGCTGGATCGGCAACATCTGGGCGCTCTTCATGTTCGGCCTGGGCCTCCTCGTGCGCGGCTACGCCCAGCCTCTCGCCGGTATCGACGTCCAGGCGGCGTACCTTCCCCATGGATTCATGATCGGGGCCGGGCTCGTGGCGCTCGTCCAGATCGCGCACTCCTTGAGGCGCCGATCGTCTCAAGTGGTGACCTCGTCGCTCGAGGCCCGGACGGGAGCGACGCTTCTGGGAGCGCTCGGCGTCCAGATAGCCGTGATGCTTCTCATGGCCCTCGCAGCGGGCGTCGCGACCGAGATGACACCCTCGATGCTACTCGGCTTCGTGCTCTTCGCCGCCGTCTCCGCGCTCGCCGCGGCCATCCTCTCGGGGATCGCGGCGATGCATTCCGGCTGGTTTCCCGCGTTCGCCACCGCCCTCATCTGTCTTCTCGTAGGGATGGCCCTCGGATTCCCGCCCTTGCCGCTCGCGTTTCTCGTCGGTTTCGCCGCGTCGATCTCCCCCGCGTTCGCCGACATGGGCTACGACCTGAAGGCAGGCTGGATCCTCCGAGGCCGAGGAACGGATCCCGGTTTCGAGCGCGCGGGAAGACGCGCCCAGCTCGAAGCCGAGCTCCTCGGCATCGGCGTCGCTGCGCTCGTGGTGCTGCTCTCTCACGCGAGCTACTTCGAACGGGACATGTTCCCCCCTTATGACCGAGTCGCCGCCGCGACCCTCGCCGCGGGCGCGAGCCCGGCGCTCACGAAGGCGCTCCTTCTCTGGGCGGTCCCTGGCGCTCTCCTGCAGGCGATGGGAGGACCGTCGCGACAGCTCGGAGTTCTCTTCGCCACCGGCCTTCTAATCGATTTTCCCGCCGCGGGCTGGACCGCGATGGTCTCTCTCGCCATCCGCTTTCTGCTGACCCGCCGCTACGGGGCGCGAGCCGAAACCCCGATCTACGTTCTCGCCGGCGGCTTCATCGCGGGGAGCGCCCTCACCAGCTTCGGCGTAGCAACGATAAAGCTCAAATAGAGACAGAGAGACGATGAAGGCTGCACGACCTCGAGGTCTCGGACTACAATACGGCTCCCCGGCGCCCAGAGGCGCGCGTTGGGCAAGTGGAGGCATCGCATGAAACTGCAGAAACCCTCTTTCCGCCGACTCGCCGCGTTCGGTGCGATCGTTGCGGCTTTCTTGCCGCTCGGAGACGCGGTGAGCCAGACCCAGCCTCCCGCTCCTCCCATTGTCCATCCGGGAGCTCCCGGAGGGGCGAGCCGGTTGATCTCCGCGGAGGAAGCTTCCGATCTCTCCCGCATCCAGTACGCCGAAGCCGACGTGCGCTTCATGCAGGGGATGATCTCACACCACGCCCAGGCCCTCGAGATGACCGCGCTCCTGGCAGGACGGAGCGAGCGCGACGTCATGCGGGAGCTCGCCAAACGTATCGAGCTGTCCCAGCAAGATGAGATCCGCATGATGCAGGAGTGGCTCCGCACTCGCGGCCAGGAGGTCACCGAGCTCGGCGCCCATCCCGCGCAAGGCGCCCACCTCATGCCGGGCATGCTGACGCCCGAGGAGATGAGCCAGCTCGGGGAAGCGCGAGGGATCGAGCTCGATCGTCTGTTCCTCGAGCTCATGATCAAACATCACCGCGGGGCGCTCACCATGGTCGAGGAGCTCCTCGCCCAGCAGGGCGCGGCTCAGGACTCGCAGCTCTTCACGTTCACGTCCGATATCACGTCCGATCAGGGCATGGAGATCGACCGGATGGACGTCATGCTCGCGGAGCTTTCGCCCGATCCTCGGGTCCATCTCCGGGCCGGCTTCCGGGACGCCGGCGAAGCGTCGTTGAATCTGGAGCGAGTGGCAACGCAAGCGAACCCGGGTGGCTTCTTCGATCCCCTCGCGCCGGCGGGCCGGCCCGAGCCCCCGGAGAAAAAAAAGGACAACGAAAAAAAGACGGTGCCCAAAGCGACCGCCGAGCCCGGCAAGGCCAGCAAGGAACGCGCCGAGCCCTCTGTGGACGAAGGCAAGGAGAAAGAAGACGACGAAGAGGACCTCTCGAGAGCGGGCATCCTGGACTTCGCGAACACGGATCTCGCTTTCTCGAAGGACATCGTGATCGAAGGCAATTACCACGGGTTCAACTCGTACAACATCGAGGACCCGATGACCCCCAAGCTCCTCGCCTCGGTGGTATGTCCCGGAGGCCAGGGAGACGTTTCGATCCACGGGAACCTTCTGTTCATGTCGGTCGAGCAGACCCGGGGCCGGCTCGACTGCGGTCTTCAGGGAGTCCCCGAGCCGAAAAGCAGCGCGCGCTTTCGCGGGATTCGCATCTTCGACATCAGCGACATCCGGATGCCGAGGCAAGTGGCGGCGGTCCAGACGTGCCGCGGCTCGCATACCCACACGCTGGTGAACGATCCGGACGACGAGGGCAACATCTACGTCTATGGTTCCGGCACGGGCTCGGTGCGCCCCTCCGAGGAGGTCGCGGAGTGCTCGGACGCGAATCCAGCAGCGGATCCCAACACCGCCCTCTTCAGTATCGACGTCATCCGGGTCCCGCTGGCTCGACCGGAGGAGGCGCGGGTCGTGAGCCGGCCCCGCGTCTTCGCCGATTCCGACACCGGTGCGATCGCGGGTTTGTGGAGGGGAGGCGACCATGGGCCCGGTACGCAGAAGACATCCGAGACCAACCAGTGCCATGACATCACCGTCTTTCCGGAGCTCGGGCTGGCGGCGGGGGCTTGCTCCGGAAACGGCATCCTCTTCGACATCTCCGATCCGGCGAAACCCTTCCGCCTCGACCAGGTGGTCGATACCACTTTCGCGTACTGGCACTCGGCCACGTTCAACAACGACGGCACCAAAGTGATCTTCACGGATGAGTGGGGCGGCGGGGGCCGTCCGCGGTGCCGAGCGTCCGACCCCAAGAATTGGGGAGCGGACGCGATCTTCGACATCGTCGATCGCAAGCTGCAGTTCCGGAGCTACTTCAAGCTGCCGGCCCCCCAGACGGAGCAGGAGAATTGCGTGGCCCACAACGGGTCTCTCGTGCCCGTTCCCGGGCGCGACATCATGGTCCAGGCCTGGTATCAAGGCGGCATCTCGGTATTCGACTTCACCGACTCCTCGAGGCCAGTCGAGATCGCGTTCTTCGACCGCGGCCCGATCGACGCGAAGCAGCTGATTTTGGGGGGGTACTGGTCGGCGTACTGGTACGACGGCTTCATCTACGGCACCGAGATCGCCCGTGGCCTCGACGTGCTGAAGCTCTTGCCGAGCGAATACCTGACCGAGAGCGAGATCGACGCGGCGTCGCTCGTCTCCCCCGGAGGATTCAATGCCCAGCAGCAGCGCCGGATCGACTGGCCGGCGAGCCCCGTGGTGGCACGCGCGTACCTCGACCAGCTCGGGAGGAGCCGGGCCATTTCTTCGGAGCGAGCGCTGGAGTTGACGTCCGGACTCGACCGAGCGAAAGAAATCCTGGCAAGCGAGACCCGCGTGGATGGCGAAGTCGCTCGGCGGCTCGACGCCCTCGCGGCCGAGCTCGAGGGTGACAGCGTCGCGGCTGCCGGACGCGACCAGGCTCGACTCCATTCGCTGGCTTCGACCGTGAAGGGAATCGCCGCGAGCCTGCGCTGAGGGCGAGCGTCTATCACTCCACTTTGAGATTTCGGGGGCCGACGTACTCCGACTGCGGTCGGATCAGGCGATCCTCGGCGTGCTGCTCGATGACGTGGGCACACCATCCAGCAACACGTCCGCAGGCGAACATCGCCACGAACTGCCGCGGCGTAAGACCGATCGCCTGCAGCACCAGCGCCGTGTAGAACTCGACGTTGGTGCGCAGGTTGCGCCCCGGCTTGTGCTCCTCGAGCAGCCGCGACGCGAGCTCTTCGACGTAACGGGCGAGCTCGTACAGCTTGCGATCCTCGAGGCGGGCCGAGCTCAGACTCTCGGCCACCTTGCACAGCACCTCGGCGCGCGGGTCGCGCACCTTGTAGACGCGATGACCGAAACCCATGATCCGCTCTCCCCGAGCCAGCCGGTTCTTGATCCAGCCCTCGGCGTTGTCGGCCGTGCCGATGTCGACCAGCATGTCGAGCACCAGGCCTGGCGCCCCGCCGTGCAAAGGTCCCTTAAGTGCGCCGATCGCCCCGGTCACCGCGCTCACCATATCGGAGCGCGTGCTGGCGATGACGCGGGCGGTGAAGGTCGAGGCGTTCATGCCGTGGTCGACGACCGTCACCCAGTAGGCGTCGAGCGCCCGCGCGGCGATCGTGTCGGGCTCCTTGCCCTGCACCATGTAAAGAAAGTTGGCCGACGACGAGAGATCGGACCGAGGCGGAATCGGCTCCTTCCCCGCGGCGATGCGGGCGTGCGCCGCCACCACCGTCGGGAAACGCGCGGTGAGCATCAACGCTTGAGCGAAGTCGGCCTCGGGCGCGACGTCGTCCGGGTTGGTGGCGTCGAGCGACAGAGTCGCAGAAGCCATGCGCAGCGCGTCAATGGGCGACGCCTTGGCCGCGGCGCGGACCACCTGGAGCGTGCTCTCGGGGAGATCCCGCTTCGCGCCGATCGCAGACATCATTGCTTTCAGCTCGGCTCGCGGCGGTAGGGTGCCCCTCCAAAGAAGGTGCGCGGCCTCCTCGAAGGTCACGCGGCCGGCCAGATCCTCGACGGAGTACCCGCCGATGATGAGCTGTCCGGCGAGCCCGTCGACGTGGCTCAGCCGGGTCTCGGTGACGACGACGCCCTCGAGCCCCCGAGGCCCCGGTGAGGCGGTGCTGGTCATGAAGCTGCTCCTATCAGGAGGACACTCATCTCTTCGAGTATGGGCGAGTATGGGCGACTATCGCACCGCCCGCGGCGACAGGCAACATCGTTCGGGGACGGACACGAAATCCCCCAGGAGCGCCTGAAAGGCAACGAAAGAGCCCCTCGCCTCTCCCGGGCTAACGGGAGAAGGGAGGCCAGGCCGCCCTTTGGCCTTGAGAGATCGCTTGCAGACTACTTGGTGAGCAACAGCCGCTTGCCGAGGAGCTTCTCCGGGTCGGCTCCCGGCTTGGGCACGAACTTGTCCACCCAGCCGCCGCTGTAGGAGGCGATGTAGAGGTTGCCCTCTTCGTCCAGGTCGAGCTGGTGCGGAAGCGAGAGCCCGCCGGGCCAGGTGCCTCGCCCCATCGTGCCTACTTGGCCGTAGGCGCCCCAGTGGTACTCGAGGCCGCCCTTCCGGTTGTACTTCGAGACTCGGTTCAGGCTCGCGTCCAGCACCCAGACCGCGTGGCTCTCGTCGACCCAGATCTCGACGGGATCGAAGATGTCGGGCCACTCCTCGATGAACTTCCCCTCGTGGGTGAAGAGCTGAATGCGGTGGTTCTGCCGATCGCCGACGTAGACGCGCTCTTCGTCCACCGCGAGACCGTGGAGCAGATCGAACTCGCCCGCGCCGTCCCCGAGGGCTCCCCACTCCATCACGTGCTTGCCTTCCGCGGTGTACTTGATGATGCGTGAGTTCCAGTATCCGTCGGCCAGCAGGAAGCTCCCGTCGGGGAGGAAGGCGAGCTTGGAGGGCCAACCGTAGGTATAGGGCGAAGGCTTCGGGTTCGCCCGGGCCTCTTCGCGGGTCTTGGGATGGTCCTTTTCTCCGAGCTGCATCACCAGCTCTTTCCCGTCGTTCGAGAACTTCAAGACCTGCATGTGGCCCTCGCCGCCGCCGCTGTCGATCACCCAGACGTGCCGCTCCTTGTCGTAGGGACTGACGTAGACCTGATGCGGCAGGGTCAGGATCGAGTCCCACTGGGTCCACAGCTCCACGATGTTCCCGTTCCCATCGGCGACGACGATGAAGTTCGTGCGGCGAAGTCGCTCATTCCGAGCCTCGGAGCGGTCCTTGGGCCAGTCGCCTCGGGTCACGACAAGGATGCGGCCGGGGTTATCGACCGCGACTCCGGCAACCTGGCCCCACGACCACTCGTCTCCGTGGTTCGGCGCCCCTTTCCACCAGCCTTCCACGACGTCGTAGGGACCGGTCCGGTCGTCCCCGCCCTTCGCGGTCGCGACGTCAATATCCGGTGGCGGCGCCGCCTGGTTCTCGACGACGCAGCCGGTAATGGCGGCCAGCCAGGCTATCGCGAGCGCGAGAAAGACGCGTGAGATGGAATCGTGCTTCATCGTTTCTCCTCGTAGGTTCCCGCCCGTAGGCAGCGCCCAGCGGTCGTTGACGACCGCCCCCATACTCAAGGTCATTTGCCGCGCCTCACCATCGTCGTGTAAGTGGCCGGATTCTACGTGGGGGCCGACTGCGATTCAATACTTCCGCCCGCCCGCATGTTCCTGGTGGCGTGGAAAGGAGAGAGCCAAGAGGCACGTGCGACTCTTTCGAGAATACCGCACAGTGGGAATCCCGGTTTTGGGTCGACTCTTCCTCGAGCGCGTCGCAGCCACATCCGCGTTATCCTAGTAGCGACAATTGAAAGAAGAGCAATTTGGCAACGGTGGGTGTACGCGACGTGCGAGACCGTCTGAGCGACTCCTTGAGACGGGTTCGCGAAGGGGAGCTACTTGTGATCACTGACCGCGGCAAGCCGGTTTCAGAGCTGAGCCGCGTTGAGGATCGCAAGAGCGTCGAGCTGGCCTTCCGACTCGTGCGCCAAGGAGTGGCGCGCTGGAGCGGAGGCAAACCAAGGGGATTGGTCCGCGCCGCTCGGTCCAGGGGCGGACTGGTGTCGGCCGCAGTCATCCAAGACCGGCGGTGATTCTCAAGCGAGAGACCAACCAGGACTCGGTCGCAGCTCGTGGTGGATGGTGAGATGTACTACCTCTGACGGGTACGCACAAGGAGAGAAACCATGGCAAAGCTTTCGAAGGGGAAGATCGGGACGCTCCTGCAGGCCAAAAAAAGCAAGCTGGTGAATACGCCCTTCTACTACGCGCCGCCCTTCCTGGATGAGCTTCGCCGTGGCCTGCAGGAGAGGCTCGCCTCACGTGGCGGACGGCCGACGGTGTCCGAGTGGGAGGTGGTGCGAAAGACGCGGTATTCGAAGGAGACCTGGCAGTGGCTCGCACAGCTCGCCGAGCAGTGGAGCCAGGGCGGCGTCTCTGTCAGCCCGAGCCAGGTGGCCGCGCGGATCGTCGAAGAGGTCCACCGAGCAGGAGCGAAGTAGCGCTCCTTGCAGGCGGATGGCGAAGCCCGGGACAATCCCTCGCCCGCTGGTACGACCGCGTTATCGATTCAACTCTTGCGGGATCGCACCGCCCCAGCCAAGCACTACGACGATGGGGTTCGTGGAGGCGAGCGCGCCGCGGTTGAGGAGGAAGCGATTAAGGCCTGGTCCCGTTTTCCCCGCCCTTCGCGATCGCGACGTCGGTATCCCGTGGCGGCGCCGCTTGGTTCTCGCCGACGCAGCCGGGTATCGCGAACGCGAGCGAGAACCTGCGATGGAATGGAGCTTCATCGTTTTTCGTGTTTCCCGCTCGCTGGGGGCGCCCAGGGGTCGTTGACGCCGGCCCCCTCGCAGAAATCACCGGTGTCGAGAAAGTGCGTGTGGAGACACTCGAGCGTCGAGCCGAGACCTGTGAGGAGGGAAACGGTCTCCGGGTACAAAACGCGGGTGAAGAAGCCGGCCCTGCCGCCGCGCGCCATGTCCGCTGTCGACTGGCCCAGCCGGGTGATCGCGGTGACATCCGCTCCTTTCGCGACGAGATACTCGATGAGATCGTTATCGCCTCGCGACGCCGCAT
Organism: uncultured Acidobacteriota bacterium; assembly: GCA_964553925.1. Lineage (GTDB taxonomy): Bacteria > Acidobacteriota > Vicinamibacteria > Marinacidobacterales > SMYC01 > DAISKN01. Next base: position 5,087 of record CAZKNR010000093.1, on the reverse strand, counting down.
AATGGAGCGGACGGTACCCCCAGGAGTCGGACAGGTTCACCTCGGCTCCGTGCTCTTCGACGAGATATTTCACGGCGGGAATGAACTGGTCCGGCATATTCCGCACGCTGAAGGCGCCGAGACCGAGGTAGCCTCCTCCCGCGGCCGCGTGGATTGGATGGGCGTTCGGCGCTCCTTCGGGGATGTACGGCAGCGCCGAATCTTCCTGCTGCCGCCCATCCTGCTGCCGGTGCTCCCTCATCCCGACTTCCAGCCACTTCGTCGGGAGGTTCGGGTCCGCGCCGTATGCCGCGAGGAGCTTCATGGCCGCGATGTCCTGCGCAAAGGCGGCGCGCCAGAACGGCGTCGCCCCCGTGAGGTCGATCCCCATCTTGTTGAGACCGTACTCCCAGTACCAGAGATGGCTGTTCAACCGGACGTTTGGGTTCGCGCCTTTCTCGAGGAGAGCCTTCAACATGTCCAGGTACTCCGAGCTTTGCTCGTCTTGCGCCCGGGGCTGGGGATAGTTCGACTTCGGCGCCCACTGGGTCTGGAGCACCGCGAAGAGCGGGGTGACCCCGTCGGTGACGGCGGCCAGGTTTGGGTCGGCGCCGCGCTCGAGGAGAGCCATCGCCAGATCGAGCTGGCCGTTGAGCGTCGCGATGAGGAGCGGGCTCGTTCCATCCGCGCTCACCTGGTTTATGTCCGCGTCGCCCTCGAGGAGCGCGACCGCCGCCTCGATATTGCCCTCGCGCGCCGCGTGCAACAGTGCCGTCATGCCGCCCGTCTTCCCGACGAGAACCTCCCGGAAGGGAGGACGCACGACGTCGGGACCTCCGGGGTAGTCGGGCCGGACGCGAGCGAGCGAGTGGGAATCGACCTCGCCGACGTCGTAGCCGGATTTCAGGAACTCCCGCTGGGCGCGGATGGCTGCCTGGACCTGGCTTGCGCTCGGCTCCACCGCCAACCGGCCGGCATCGGCATAAGGACCGGCATCGTCATTGGGGTCGGCCTCAGACTCGGAGTCAACATTCCCGGAAATCACTTCGCGAAAGCGCTTGGTGGCCTCCCTATCCAGCGCAACGCTCGGGAGCACGTCGATTGTTTCCGTCCGCAGTCCAGGATCCGCACCGCCCTTCAGGAGCTCCCGGACGGCCGCCGCGCGGTTGGATCCGGCGGCGAACATCAGAGGCGTCTGACCGGCCGAGCCCTCGCGGGCGTTCGGGTCCGCCCCGCGAGCGAGGAGCGCCGCCACCGCCGAAGCGCCTCCGATCCCCGCAGCTGCGAGGTGCAAAGGCGTAATACCGCTCGTCGTGGTGACGGCGCGGGGATTACCACCCGCCTCGAGCAGCATCATTATTAAAGGTGCGTGCCCGCCTCGGCTCGCCAGATGGAGCGGGGTGTAGCCGCCGATGCGCGTCTTCGCCTCCACATCGGCGAACGCGGCGATCAAGAGGATGGCGACCTCGGTGTCGCCGCGCTCTGCCGCCCAGTGCAGCGCGGTCATTCCGTCGCCCTCGGCCGCGTTCACGTCGGCGCCCCGCTCGAGGAGCGAACGAACGGCCCGTACGTCTCCCCGGCGCGCGGCCCTCGCAAGATCGCCGAGATCGGGCGCGGAAGCGGCGCCGGAAAGGGCGGCCGCGCTCAGAAGGAGGACGATCCTCATGCGATCCCCGCAAGCGAAAACGCTCCCGTGCTGTCGCCGAACGTGGTCATCTCCTCGTGTCCGATCTTCTGCATCAGGCTCACGAACACGTTCGCCATCGGCGTCCCTTCCGGAGCTCGGAGATGCTGGCCTCCCTCGAGGGCTCCGTTCGCCCGGCCGAGGAGCAGGAGAGGCGCCCGACGGTGGTTGTGCAGGTTTCCGTCGGCCATCGCCGATCCCCAGACGATCGCCGTCTTGTCCAGAAGCGATGCGTCGCCGTCGAGGGTATCGCGCATCTTTTTCAGGAAGTAGTCGAGCTGGCTGATGCGGTACGTGTTGATCTTGTTGAAGTCCAGGATATCGGCGGGGACGTTCCCGTGGTGAGAGGCCCCGTGGACCGACTTCGTGGTCCCGCTCTCCGGAAACGTTCGATTCGACTGATCGAATCCGGTCTTGAACGTGATGACCCGGGTGAGGTCGCTCCGAAGCGCTACGACCTGGAGGTCGAACATCAACTGCATGTGCTCTTCGAACGAGTCGGGAACGCCGGAGGGCGCCTCGGGCATCTCGCGCTCGTCGCCTTTTGTGTTTCGCGCCTCGACGAGCTCGATCCGCCGCTCGATCTCGCGGATGTGTTCCGTGTATTCGTCGAGCGCCGCGCGGTCAGCGGCCGAAAGCGTCCCCTTCAGACGCGAGAGCTCGGTCGCGATCCAGTCGATCAGGCTGCGGTTGGTCTGGCGCCGGGCCGCCTGGTCTTCCGGGGTGTCGCCGGCGCCGAAGAGACGTTCGAACACGACTCGAGGCTCGCGAATCGCCGGAAGCGGGCGGTCGGGAGACGCCCAGGCCAGGGACGTGGTGTAGGCGCAGTGGTAGTTGTAGGCGCAGCCGCCGCCGCGGTCGATGCCCTCGATACAAAGCTCGAGCGAGGGAAGAGCGGTGTCGCGCCCGAAGCGCTGCGCGTGAAGCTGATCGATCGAGGTCCCCAGATCGAGGTCCGAGCCCTGGGTCTGTTTCGGGTGGGCCTGGGTCAGGAACACCGCCGTCGTTCGGTCGTGGTCGCCGCCGATCTCCTCGGCGCGGAAGGCCTCGGCCGCCCGACAGTCCGTGTTGCTGACGATCGTCATGTACTCGCGGAACGCCTCGAGCGGCTTCAGCTCGCTCGTGGCGATGAGCTCGTATTCACGCCCCACGTCGGCCGGGGCGAAGAGGTGCTGGGAGTCTCCCCAGTCGCTCGAGCCCGCGACTCCCATCGATTCCTCGATGCAGACGAGGCGCGTGAAGCTCGAGGGCATCTCCGGCTCGGGTGTCGTGCCCGCCCAGGCTCGTCCACGGAGGCCGGCGGGGACCATGGCGTCGAGAAACGGCAGCGCGACGCTCGCACCCGCACCCCGAAGGAACGTGCGGCGGGGAAGGTGCTTTCCGGTGATGAATGCCATGGCTCTAGTTCTCCTGTTCGGTCTTCAGTTCAGAAGGCGCTTGGGCCCGCGCCCTCTGGAAGGGATCGCTTTTCACCACACCCAGGATGAACGAAGACATACGGTACTCGTTCGCTTCGGCGTCTCGCGCGATGGCCCGAATCGCGGGCTGGTCGAAGTATTCCACCCGACGCCCCATGGCGTAGGCCAGCAGGTTCGCGGTGAAGTTTCGCACCAGCGGGAGTGGTCGCTTCAGAAGCACTTCTACGAGCTCACGGGGGGTGCTCACGTCGGTGCCGTCGTAATAGGTGCCGCTCGTGTCGAGGGGGACGCCGTTCTCGCGGGTCCGCAAACGCCCCGTGACATCGTAGCCGTCGAGCGCGAGGCCGATTGGGTCCATGAAACGGTGGCAGGAGTGACAGGTCGGATTCGCCCGGTGCAGCTCGAGCCGCTCCCGAGTCGTCAGACGGCGGCCTCCCGAAGCGCTTTTCGTATCGTCGAACGCCGGTATATTGGGAGGCGGCGGAGGCGGGGGCGTGCCCATGAGCACTTCCATGACCCACTTGCCGCGCAGCACCGGCGACGTCCGGGCGGACATCGAGGTCAGTAGCAGCACGCTCCCGTGTCCCAGCACTCCCCTCCGGGTGTCATCGGGATACGAAACCCGGCGGAACGTATCGCCCGACACGCCCGGGATTCCGTAGTGGCGCGCCAGGCGCTCGTTGAGGAACGTGTAGTCGGAGGTGAAGAGCTCGAGGAGGCTTCGATCCTCCCGAACGAGGGCATTGAAGAGAAGCTCGGTCTCGCGGACCAGGTCATCACGCAGCTGCCCGGTGAAGTCGGGATAGAGGTACGGCTCCGGCTGATTGTCCTCCGCGTCCTGGAGCCTGAGCCATTGCGACGCGAAGCGCGTGGCGAGGGTCTCGGAACGCGGGTCCTCGAGCATTCGTTCGACCTGCTGCTCCAGGACTTCCGGATCCGACAGCCGATCCTCGGACGCGAGCTCGAGGAGCGCGTCGTCCGGAGTCGTGCTCCAGAGGAAGAACGAGAGGCGTGACGCGAGATCGAGATCGCTCAGACGATAGCTCGCACCTGAGGGGACACCTTCCGGCACCTCCTCGAGACGAAAGAGGAAGTGCGGACTCGACAGGATCGCCTGGAGCGCGGTGCGGACGCCGACCTCGAAGCCTTCGCTTGCGGCGCCCCGATCGTAGAAGGACATGGGGCCCAGAAGGTCCTCGGCGGTGACCGGTCGCCGGTAGGCCTCACGGGCCAGGCGAGAGACGATGGCCTCGGCGCAGAAGCGCTCCTCGCTCGGCGACTTGGGGCGACAGCTGAAGATCTTCTCGCGACTTTCTGTCTCCGAGACGTCTTTCAGTGCCGTGGGGCCCCACCCCCACGGCTCCTCGCTCCGCGACTCGCCCGCGGCTCGCGCTGCGCTCGGGTTGAGGACTCCGACAGGGTCGAGGGGCCCCGTAATCCTCAGATCGCTCAGGTGCGGCAGCGCCGTGATTCCGTAGTTCGCCCAGTCCTGTGAGTCCTCACCCCCGACGAACGACCATTCGTGCGGGCTCAGCCGATCCTCGTAAGGTCCCTCGATCTTTCGGAGAAAGGCGGCGGCGACTCGGCGCTGGCCCGCGCGAACGAAGACGGGCTCGGTCCGGATCGGAACGCTCTTGTCCCCGCCGTGCGGAAGGCCAAGGAGAGCGACACCCTCGCCGTCGATAGAGAGGTCGACGTCTTCGAAGCCGGTGCCGTCACCAAACAAGGTCTCGATCGAAAAGACGTACTCGCCGTCCGCCGGGAAGTCGTGGGTGACGACGATCCCGCCGCGCGTTCCGTAGGGCGCGCCCTCGATGCGATCCCACGCGTGTTGCGAGACCTCGATCGGGTTCGTGTACTGAACCGTGTTCGAGCGGGCCTCGGGATTGCCGACGGCGAGGCGGCTGACTTCGCTCGCGGCCCGCATATACGCCTCCAGAAGCGTCGCCGAAAGTCCCTGGGCCGCCGACATGTTGTCGAAGTTGCCGAGGTAGGTGTCGGGCGGA